>NZ_JBIBKW010000008.1:0-142926 GCF_042959465.1 Streptomyces sp. NPDC007901
GGATCGCCTTGTCCGCACCCATCGACAGCGCCTTGCGCAGCGCGTCCTTGGCGTCCTCGGGACCCACCGTCAACACGGTCACCTCGACGTCGTCGTCGGAGTTCTCCGAGATCTGCAGGGCCTGCTCCACCGCGTACTCGTCCAGCTCGGAGAGCAGACCGTCCACGTCGTCCCGGTCGACGGTCAGGTCATCGGCGAAGTGCCGGTCGCCCGTGGCGTCGGGCACGTACTTCACAGTGACAACGATCCTCAGACTCACGCCGGCTCTCCTACTGCATCGTCTTTTCTGGGCTGCCTCTTGCAGGCAGCATAGGCGCCTCAAGCGGCTCATCCCGGTCGGGGCGGCCGCGCGCTCCGAACGAAATATTACTCACCAGTACACCCAGCTCGCTCCCGCTAAGCAAGCGCTTTGAACTGTGACCTTCGCAACGCAGCGTAACCGGAACTCGACGCGTCCGCAGAACGAGGGGCGCGTGATCAATCCCGCAGTCCGTTGAACCCGCCCTGGTGGTAGAGGAGCGGACGGCCGGCGCCGGAGGAGTCGCCCAGGACCACCTCGGCCAGCACGATGCGGTGGTCACCGGCCGGCACGCGCGCGACGATCCGGCACACCAGCCAGACCAGGACGCCGTCCAGGACCGGGACCCCCGCATGCTCCTCGCGCCAGTCGGTGGGCGCCCCGAACCGGTCGGCGCCGCTGCGCGCGAAGGTGGCCGCGAGCTCCTCCTGGTGCTCGCCGAGGACATGGACACCGATGTGCTCGGCGGTGGATATCGCGGGCCAGCTGGAAGCACCCGTGCCGACGCCGAAGGAGAGCATCGGGGGCTGGGCGGAGACGGAGGTGAGGGACGTGGCGGTGAAGCCGACCGGGCCGTCGGCGCCGCGCGCGGTGATCACCGCGACACCGGCCGCGTGCCGCCGGAAGGCGGAGCGGAGCAGGTCGGGAGAGGCGAGCTGAGGGGTGCCGAGGTCGGGCGTGGCCGTCATGGAGTTGTCCTTCGTCTGCGGGAGGCGGCGTGGAGGAGGGTCCGGGGTGCTCAGCGACCCGGACAGCGCGCGCTCGCGGTGCGGGCCAGGTCCACATGGACCCGCCCGTAGAGAAGGATTTCGTGAGGCATACGGTCAGGCTGACGATAGGTGGTGCGCCCAGTCAAGTACGTTCCGGGATATGGGAGCTGCCTCACCGTCATCGGCATACCCGTCAGACCGCCTCTCCCAGTGCCGCGATGACGTCGGCCTTGCGGGGCTGTCCGGTGGCCCGGCGGACCACCCGGCCGTCCGCGTCGAGCACCAGCACGGTGGGCGTCTTGAGGATCTCCAGCTCGCGCACGAGGTCCAGATGGTCCTCGGCGTCGATCTCGACGTGGGCCACCCCGGGGACGATCCCGGCGACCTCGCCGAGCACCCGCCGGGTGGCCCGGCAAGGGGCGCAGAAGGCGCTGGAGAACTGCACCAGCGTGGCCCGTTCGCCGAGTTCGGCCCCCAGTTCGGCCGCTCCGAGCCGCTTGCCGTCGTCCCGCCCGCGCACCCGTACCCTCCCGCTCCGCCGCTTGTGCAGCACTCCGTATCCGCTCGCCGCCGCGAGCACCGCCAGGCACACCACCAGTCCGGTCGTCATCGCACCAGCATCGACGAGACCCGCGCCCACCGGGCTCAGCGTTCACAAGACTGCAAAGATTCCCGACTCCCCTACCGGCTCACGGGACGGAATCCTTGGTTCATGGACATCGACGCACGTGGGCCGCGGTTCGGCGCGGCCGTGACGACGGTCGTGCTGGCCGTCGCACTGATCTCCCGCAGCCCCTGGATCCTCGCCTGGCAGACACTGGCGTTCGCGCTCGGCGCGGCCGGCGGTGTGCACCGTTCGCCGTACGGCTGGGTCTTCCGGACCCTGGTACGGCCCCGGCTCGGCCCTCCTGCGGAGTTCGAGCCGCCGGAGCCGCCGCGGTTCGCGCAGGCGGTCGGACTGGTCTTCGCGGGACTCGGTCTGGTCGGATTCGCGCTGGGCGCCGCCTGGTTGGGGCTCGCGGCGACCGGGCTCGCGCTCGCCGCGGCCTTCCTCAATGCTGCGTTCGGGTACTGCCTGGGCTGCGAGATGTTCCTGCTCATGCGGCGGTTGACGGCGCGCCCGGAGTAAAGGCGGGTTAAAAGCGCGAGGTGGATCAAGGGGCCAACGTGACGAGAATCTCGCCGCGCCCGGGCACCAGGGCTGGCTCCCCGTCCGTTCTTCGGGCACGATCTGCGAGACGCCGTAAACCTACGGCTGCGTAACTTTCCCGCCGGGAGCCCCTTCCCCAGGCAGAAGCAGAAAGGGTCCGTCCCACCCATGGCAGAGCTGGTCTACCGTCCCGTCATCGGTTTCGCCAAGACGCTGTTCAAGGTCTGGGACCTCAAGATCGACTGCCAGGGGTCCGAGAACATCCCGCGCTCGGGCGGCGCTGTGCTGGTGAGCAATCACATCAGCTATCTGGACTTCGTCTTCGACGGCCTGGCGGCCCTTCCGCAGAAGCGGCTGGTGCGGTTCATGGCGAAGGAGTCGGTGTTCCGGCACCGCATCTCCGGACCGCTGATGCGCGGGATGAAGCACATCCCGGTGGACCGCACGCAGGGCGAGGCCGCCTACCAGCACGCGCTGGACTCGCTCAAGTCCGGTGAGATCGTGGGCGTCTTCCCGGAAGCCACGATCTCCCAGTCCTTCACGCTGAAGAGCTTCAAGTCGGGTGCGGCGCGGCTCGCCCAGGAGGCCGGCGTCCCGCTGATCCCGATGGCACTGTGGGGCACCCAGCGCATCTGGACCAAGGGCCAGCCGCGCAACTTCAAGCGCAACCACATCCCCATCACCATCCGGGTCGGCGAGCCGGTCGAGGCCTCGCGCGAGCAGTACGCGGGCGCCATCACCCGCCGTCTGCGCGAGCGGGTCCAGGACCTCCTGGACGCCGCCCAGCGCGCCTACCCCGCCCGCCCGAAGGACGCGACCGACACCTGGTGGCTCCCGGCACACCTGGGCGGCACGGCCCCCACGGTGGACCAGCTCAAGGCGGCCGAGGCGATCTGAGCCTCAGCCCGCCGACTCCGGCGCGCGCACCTCGATGCGGGCGCCCGGGCTGAACTTCTCCAGCAACTCGGCGAGTTCGGCGCCCGCCGACGCCACCTCGGGCACCGGCATCGGGGCGAGGGTCTCCAGCAGGAAGACGGCCGAGGTCGTCCGCTCGGTGAGGCGGGTGCGCGGGCCCTGGCGCCAGTTCCAGCGACGGCAGGTGACGCCCTCGTCGTCGCACCACACGACCTCCCCGGCGTCGGGGTGCTCGACACTCTCCTCGCCCCCGGCCACGGTCACGAAGTCCTCCTCCCCCGTGGCGCGCACCAGGCGCATCCCGCCCTGGATCAGGTCGAGGTCCTCGCCGCCGACCGGGATCAGGTGGGCGACGCTGATCGCGTTGTACAGGTCCACGAGCAGGTTGATGCGGGGCAGGCCGCCGTCCGCGAGAGCCCGCCTGGCCAGCGCCTCGGCCGAGTTGCGGGTGCGGGACGGCTTGGAACCGAACGCCGTGTAGACGGCGCGCCAGGAAGCCATGTGCGGGTCCTCGTGCGGAGCACGCCCGTCCAGGCGTACGGCGAGACGCCGGGCCGCGTCGTCGAGGAGGGCCGAACTCGCCTCGGTGCTGGGCCCGTTGACCAGTCCGTGGGCCTCGATCGCGAGGTGCGTGAAGCCGGGCGCGAGGGCGCGCACCTCGTCGGACACGGTGAGCGTGAGAGTCATCTGCCTTGCCTCAGAGTGCGGTGGGGAGCGTCTTCCAGAGAGCCGGACGGTCGGGCGCCGTCTGCAGCGCGCCCAGTACGGCCGGGTGAGGTTCAGCGTACAGGACCGGGTAGTCCATCTCATTGGACTGCGGGTCGGGGATCCAGGCCAGCCGTTCGCCGTCGAGGGAGAACCGGGCGTCGACGCCGGGCTTGTTGCCGCGCGGATCCTGCCGGTGCCAGGCGCCGTTGAAGCGGACGGCGACCAGGCCGTGCACGGCGTGGCCGGCGCCGCCGTCGTGCGCCAGCCGCTGGTAGCACAGGGCCGTGGGGATGTCCTCGGCGCGCAGCAGGGCGGCTAGGGCGTGGGCCTTGGCGTAGCAGATGCCGGTGCGCCGCTCCAGCACGTCCGAGGCGCGCCAGGTCACGTGCAGGTCGCCGGAGTCCTGGGAGTGCGGGACGGTGTCCCGTACGAATTCGTACGCGGCCCGCGCATAGGCATACGAGTCCACGGCCCCTGCGGCCAGCCGGGCGGCCGTCTCCCGGACCACGGGATGGTGATGGTCGATGACCTCGTCGGCGGCCAAGTACGCGGAAAGGTCGGCGGTGTTCTGGATCAGCTCCATGTCCGCAGAGCATAGGAATGCGATCACCCGAGAGTCAATTACTTTTCAGGTGACCGCATATCTATGCACTGGCGAGGCTGGGGCTAGCGCGCCATCTCCTCCTTGAGCGCCGCCACGAACGCGTCCACGTCCTCCTCGGTCGTGTCGAAGGCGCACATCCAGCGCACGTCCCCGGCGGCCTCGTCCCAGAAGTAGAACCGGAAGCGCTTCTGGAGGCGCACGCTCACGTCGTGCGGGAGGCGGGCGAAGACTCCGTTGGCCTGCACCGGGTGGAGGATCTCCACGCCGTGCACGGCCCGGACGCCCTCGGCGAGCCGCTGGGCCATCTCGTTGGCGTGCCGGGCGTTGCGCAGCCACAGGTCCTTGGTGAGCAGAGCCTCCAGCTGCACCGAGACGAAGCGCATCTTGGAGGCCAGCTGCATGGACAGCTTGCGCAGGTGCTTCATGTGGCTGACGGCGTCCTGGTTGATCACCACGACCGCCTCGCCGAAGATCGCGCCGTTCTTGGTGCCGCCCAGGGAGAGGATGTCGACGCCGACGGCGTTGGTGAAGGTGCGCATCGGGACGTTCAGGGAGGCCGCCGCGTTGGCTATCCGGGAGCCGTCCAGGTGCACCTTCATGCCGTGCGCGTGGGCATGCTCGCAGATCGCGCGGATCTCCTCCGGCGTGTAGAGGGTGCCCAGCTCGGTGCTCTGGGTGATCGACACCACCTGCGGCATCGCGCGGTGCTCGTCGTCCCAGCCGTACGCCTGCCGGTCGATCAGCTCCGGGGTGAGCTTGCCGTCGGGGGTGGGCACGGTGAGCAGCTTGAGGCCGCCCATGCGCTCGGGGGCACCGCCCTCGTCGACGTTGATGTGCGCGCTCTCGGCGCAGATCACCGCGCCCCAGCGGTCGGTGACCGCCTGGAGCGCGACGACGTTGGCGCCGGTGCCGTTGAAGACCGGGAAGGCCTCCGCACTCGCCCCGAAGTGGCTGCGGATGATCCGCTGGAGGTGCTCGGTGTACTCGTCCTCGCCGTAGGCCACCTGGTGGCCGTCGTTGGCCAGGGCCAGGGCGGCGAGCACCTCGGGGTGGGCTCCGGCGTAGTTGTCACTGGCGAAACCGCGGACCTGCGGGTCGTGGTGGCGACGCGCGTCGGTCTTCGGGGGGTTCACGGCTTCTCGGTCAGCCACAGACGGTTTCCGTTCACTTCGGTGGCGGGCTTGTGCCAGACGCCCTCGATGGCCTCGGCCAGGTCCTTGACGTCGGTGAAGCCCGCGAACTTCGCGTTGGGCCGCTCGGCGCGCATCGCGTCGTGCACCAACGCCTTCACCACCAGGATGGCAGCGGCGGAGGTCGGACCCTCGGGGCCCCCGGCCTTGCGGAAGTAGTCGGCCAGAGCGAGCGTCCACGCCTCGGCGGCGGCCTTGCCCGCGGCGTACGCGGCGTTGCCCGCGGTGGGCCTGCTCGCGGCGGAGGCGCTGATCAGGACGTACCGGCCGCGCTCGCTGAGCTGCAGCGCCTCGTGGAAGGCGAGGGAGGTGTGCTGCACGGTCTTGACGAGCAGCAGCTCCAGGAAGTCCCAGTCGTCCAGGCTGGTCTTGGTGAAGGTCTCGCTGCCGCGCCAGCCGCCCACCAGGTGGACGAGACCGTCGACGCGGCCGAAGTCCTTCTCGATGTGGGTGGCCCAGTCCCGCGTGGACTGGAGGTCGAGCAGGTCCACCGTGTCACCCGTGACGCTCGCGCCGCCGGACGCGTACCGCGCCGCGTCCACGGCCTCCGACAGCCGCTGCGGGTCGTTGTCGGCCCCGACCACCGTCGCGCCGGCCTCGGCCAGCCGCATCAGCGTCGCACGCCCCGCCGGACCGCCCGCGCCGGCCACCGCGATCACCGCACCACTGAGAGCCCCGTTGCCCACCATGTCGTTCCCCTCTTGAGCCGTGTTCCGGTGCCGGTCGCTCACGCGGCGACCGGCTCGGCGCTGTCCGCCGTGATGCCCTTGGTCTCTGCGATCACGTTCTTCAGTTTCCTGGACAGGGCCTCGTAGAACATGCTCAGCGGAAACTCGTCCGGAAGCACGTCGTCCACGAGCTTGCGCGGCGGGAGGGTCAGGTCCAGGGCTTCGGGACCCTTGGCCCACTTGGAGCCCGGGTGCGGGGCCAGGTAGGTGGCGACCAGCTCGTACCCGGCGAACCAGTGGACGAGCTTCGGGCGGTCGATGCCGTCCTTGTACAGCTTCTCGATCTCGGCGCACAGCTGGTTGGTGACCTGCGGGGCGCGCTCCCAGTCGATGGCGAGCTTGTTGTCGGTCCAGCGGACCACGTCGTGCTTGTGCAGGTAGGCGAAGAGCAGCTGGCCGCCGAGCCCGTCGTAGTTGCGGACGCGGTCGCCGGTGACCGGGAAGCGGAACATGCGGTCGAAGAGCACCGCGTACTGCACGTCACAGGCCTGCGGGACACCGTCGGCCGCCAGCTTCACGGCCTCCTTGAAGGCGGTGAGATCGCAGCGCAGCTCCTCCAGGCCGTACATCCAGAACGGCTGGCGCTGCTTGATCATGAACGGGTCGAAGGGCAGGTCGCCGTGGCTGTGGGTGCGGTCGTGGATCATGTCCCACAGGACGAAGGCCTCCTCGCAGCGCTTCTGGTCGTGGACCATGGCGGCGATGTCCTCCGGCAGGCTCAGGCCGAGGATGTCGACGGCCGCGTCGGTGACCCGGCGGAAGCGGGCGGCCTCGCGGTCGCAGAAGATACCGCCCCAGGAGAATCGTTCCGGCGCCTCGCGCACGGCGATGGTCTCGGGGAAGAGGACGGCGGAGTTGGTGTCGTAGCCGGCCGTGAAGTCCTCGAACGTGATGCCGCAGAACAGCGGGTTGTCGTAGCGGGTGCGCTCCAGCTCGGCCAGCCAGTCCGGCCAGACCATGCGCAGCACGACCGCCTCCAGGTTGCGGTCCGGGTTGCCGTTCTGCGTGTACATCGGGAAGACGACCAGGTGCTGGAGGCCGTCCGCGCGGCCGGCCGCGGGCTGGAAGGCCAGCAGCGAGTCGAGGAAGTCGGGCACCCGGAAGCCGTCGTCGGCCCAGCGCCGCAGGTCCGCCGCCAGGGCGCGGTGGTAGTCGGCGTCGTGCGGGAGCAGCGGGGACAGCTCCGCCACGGCCTCCACGACACGCCGTACGGCCGTCTCGGCGTCGGCCCGCGCGGGCGCGCCCTCGGCGTCGAAGTCGATCGAACCGTCCATGGACTGCCATGGCCGGATCCGCTCCACGGCTTTCTTGAGCACGGGCCACGCCGGGTGCTCGACCACCCTGGCCACGGGAGGAACCTGCCCCTCCGAACCCACCTGCACAAGAATTTCCGTCATGACCCATCCTCTACGGCAGAACCTCACGTAAGGACACCGTATGCATACGGGGTTTCTCCCAGCAAGGGGGCCCTCAGGAAATTATCCTGCGGCACCCCATCTTCACCGCGTTTTTTCCTGTGCTAAACCGTGAATGCGCTCACATCCACTACGAACGGTGAGAGGGCGTCAGATCCGCGGGACCGGACGGATCCGGCCGGTCAATGCGCGGCGGGACGCGCCCACCCCCGGGTGACCGCGAACGCGGGCACGGGCCAGACGCCGTGCGCCCGGCACACCGATCCCCCGTGTACGTACGGGTTCATCGAGGCGAGCGGCCATTAGGCTGCGCCCAACCGCGTGGACAGCGACGTCCGTCGTACGGCCCGCGCGCGTGCCCCCACCGCCGCCGTCGACGGAAGCGAGTTGAATCTTGAACTTCCTTACCATCGGTCACCGCGGAGTCATGGGCGTCGAGCCCGAGAACACCCTCCGTTCCTTCGTCGCCGCCCAGCAGGCCGGCCTCGACCTGATCGAACTCGATCTCCACCTCAGCAAGGACGGCACCCTGGTCGTCATGCACGACGCGGAGGTGGACCGCACGACCGACGGCACCGGCCCGATCGCCGAGAAGACCCTGGAGGAACTGCGCGCGCTGGACGCCGGCCGGGGCGAGCGGGTGCCGGTGTTCGAGGAGGTCCTGGACGCCGTACGGTCGCCGCTGCAGGCCGAGATCAAGGACGTGGCCGCGGCCCGCGCGCTGGCCGAGGTCATGCTGCGGCGGGACCTGGTGTCCCGGGTGGAGGTGTCGTCGTTCCACGACGAGGCCGTCGCCGAGATCGCCCGGCTGGTGCCGGGTGTGCGCACCGCGCTGATCGCCAGCCTGCCCATCGGCACCGACGTGGTCGAGCGGGCTCAGGAGGCGGGGGCGGAGACCCTCTGCCTCAACATCCGGCGGCTGACCCTGGAGGTCGTCGAGCGCGCCCGCAAGGCGGATCTGCGGGTGATCGGCTGGGTGGTGAACACCCAGGACGACCTGCGGCTGGTGCGCGCGCTGCAGCTGGACGGCGCGACGACCGACTACCCGGAGATCAAACGCACCGCCCGCTTCACCGCGTGACCTGCGGCCGGGACGTCACACCAGCGGCTTGACCAGCAGCTCGAACTGCAGGTCGTCGCGGAGCGGGATGCCGAAGCGCTCCTCGCCGTACGGGAACGGTGTCATCCTTCCCGTACGGCGGTAGCCGCGCCGCTCGTACCAGGCGATCAGGTCGTTCCGCACCGAGATCACGGTCATGTGCATCTCCGTGGCGGCCCAGTCCTCCCGGGCCCGGCGCTCCGCCTCGGCGATGACGACCTTGCCGACGCCGGCGCCCTGCAGGGCGGGGCTGACCGCGAACATGCCGAAGTAGGCGTGGGCGCCGCGGTGTTCCAGCTGGCAGCAGGCGACGACCCGGCCCTCCTGCTCGACGACGAGCAGCTTGCCGTCCGGGGTCTTGATCACCTCGAGGACGCCCTCCGGGTCGGTCCGCTGCCCGTCCAGGATGTCCGCCTCGGTGGTCCAGCCGACCCGGCTGGCGTCACCCCGGTACGCCGACTCGATCAGCGCGACGAGCACGTCCACGTCGGCGTCGGTGGCGTCGCGGAAGGTCAGGCCGGCGGCGGCGTTCTCCATGGGCGGGTACTCCGATCTCGGGCGCGGTGAGCCGGGGACGAGCCTAACGCCGCTGGTCCGCTCCGGGTTCCGGCCCCCGGGTGGCACTAGGCTCCCGTTGCATGGTGCACGTACTGAGCAGCCGAACCCTTCTCCACCCCACCGATCCCGAGGGCTCCCGCACCTTCTACGGCGAGCGGCTCGGCCTCCCCGTCTACCGCGAGTTCGGTACGGGCCCGGAGCGCGGCACGGTCTACTTCCTCGGCGGCGGCTTCCTGGAGGTCTCCGGGCGCTCCGACGCGCCCGCCTCGCCGGGCGTACAGCTGTGGCTGCAGGTCGCGGACGTCACGGCGGCGCACGAGGAGCTGCTGGCGCGGGGCGTGGAGATCGTGCGTCCACCGGTCCGGGAGCCCTGGGGCCTGGTCGAGATGTGGATCGCAGATCCGGACGGCATCAGGATCGTGCTGGTGGAGGTACCGGCCGACCATCCGCTGCGGTACCGGCCGGGGATCTAGCGCACGGCTTCCCGATGGCCGCTGTCACAGGCGGGGTCTAGCGTCGGAGGGGAGATCCCGTGTGAGGAGGGGCCATGGAGTTCGACAAGCCGGTGCCGGGTGGACCCTGCTGGACGGAGCTGGGGACCGACGATCTGGAAGGCGCCAAGCGGTTCTACACGGAGCTGTTCGGCTGGCGTCCGGAGACGGACCCGCGACAGGCGGCGGGCTGTTACACCGTGGCGCATCTCGGCGATGCGGCGGTCGCGGCGCTCACCCCGCTGTACCAGGAGTCCCAACCGGTCGCGTGGAACGTGTCGTTCGCGGTGGCCGACGCGGACGTGACCGCGCGGCTGGTTCAGGAGGCCGGCGGCACGGTGGTCGTCGGCCCGATGGACATCTTCGACGCGGGCCGCTTCTCGGTCGCCCTCGACCCCACCGGCGCGGCCTTCCAGCTGTGGGAGGCGCGGGCGTTCCCGGGCGCCGGGCTGCTCAACGCGCCCGGCACGCTCGGCTGGGTGGAGCTGGCGACCCGGGACACCGGCCGGGCCGGGAACTTCTACACCACGGTCTTCGGCTGGGGCACCCAGGGTTCCGAGCAGTACACGGAGTTCGCCGTCGGCGGGCAGGAGTTCGGCGGTATGGCCGACATGGGCGACCGGTACCCGCCGGAGGTGCCCGCGCACTGGCTGCCGTACTTCGCGACCGAGGACGTCGACGCGACGGCACGGGCGGCCGTGGCGGCGGGCGGTTCCGTGCGGGCGGAGCCGATGACGGTGCCGGACGGTCCGCGCATCGCCGTCCTGGCCGACCCGCGGGGAGCGGTGTTCGGTGTCTTCACGGAGGACGAGGAGAGCTGAGCCGACGGCCGCGCGTCCGCGGCGCGGCCGTCAGGCCCGCAGCGCGCCCATCCGGCCCTCCAGCCGTCCCAGCAACTCGGCGAGCAGCCCGGCCAGTTCGCCCTGCCCGGTGGGGGCGAGGACGGACAGCACGGCCGTCTCGTAGGCGAGTTGCTCGGGCAGGATGCCGTCGACGAGGTCACGGCCGGCGTCGGTCAGGCGGAGGTGGGCGACCCTGCGGTCCCGGCTGTCGCCACGCCGCTCGACCAGGCCCCGCTCGGTGAGCTGCTTGAGGCGTTTGGTGACGGCGGCGCCGGAGGAGAAGGTCTCCTTGGCCAGCTCGCTCGGGGTCAGTTCGTGGCCGGTACGGCGCAGCGCGCCGAGCAGGTCGAACTCGGGGCGGCTGAGGCCCGCCCGGCGCAGCGGGGCGTCCTCGGCCTGCTGGAGGAGGGCGGCGCAGCGGTTGATCCGGCCGATGACCTCCATGGGCGCGGTGTCCAGCTCGGGGTGGACGGACCGCCACTGCCGGACGACACCGGCGACCGTGTCCTCCCTGTCCGCCCCCCGTCCCGCTCCCCCGCCCGCGCCTCTGTCCGCGTCGCTGCCGGCCGCCGGTCGTCCGTTGGTCGCCGTCATGGCCGTACGTCCTCCGTTGTCCTCGCGCCGTCCCAGGAGTGCGGTTCCTGGCGTCGTACCGTCGCGGCGAGCGTACGGTGTCCGGACTGCTCGGCGAGCACGACCCGCTCCTGGGGCAGTGCGCGCTGCCACCACTCGCCGGACGCGGCGTCGGTGGCGGCGCGCAGGTCGGCCAGGGCGGCGGACAGGGTGCGCCGGGCGGTCTCCAGGGCGCGCGGGGCCGGTTGCGGCTCGGCGAGCAGCCGGGCGGCCTGCTCCCGGGCCCGTTCGACGGCGGTCAGGGCGTGCTCGATGCCGTCGCCGGCCCGGCGGTTGGTGACGACGATCGCGGTCACGAACCCGACGAGCGCGCCGACCAGGGTGTCCACGACCCGCTCGGTGATCAGCTGCCCGGCGTCCTGGGTGCGGGCGAACTCGGTGATGAGCAGGGCCATCGGGGTGACGCAGACGCTGCCGAGCCAGTAGTTGCGGCCGATCAGCGCCTCCGCGCCGAAGTTGAAGGCGAGGCAGCACAGCACCAGGGCGGCCGGGTGCAGATGGGCGAAGGGGACGACGGCGGCGAAGACCAGGACGCCGAGGAGGTTGCCGACGACGCGCTGGACGCCCCGGCTCCAGGTGAGGGTGACATTGGCCTGGTAGAGGGAGGCGGCGGTGACCAGCGCCCAGTAGGGGCGGCCGACGCCGAGGGCCAGGGAGGCGTAGCCGGCGAGGGCGCAGCCGAGCGCGGTGCGCGCGGCGAGGGGGGCGAGCGGGCCGAGCCGGTGCCACAACGGGCGCGGGGGTGCGGCGAGTTCGGCGTCGATGCCGAGGAGTTCGTCGTCGGCGCCGGCCACCCGCGGGATGCGTCCGGTGCCGCGCAGGTCGCGGGCCCAGCCGCGCAGCCGCCCGGGGTCGGCGTCGGCGGGGGCGGCGAGGGCGACCTCGGCGCGGACGACGAGGTGTTCCAGGGCGCGCCGGGTGCGGTCGGTGCGGGCGCCGGTGGCGAGCAGGGACTGCCAGGCGGCCTGCACGGCGGCGGCCGCGGCGGCACGGGCCTTCGCGTGGCCGTCGCCGGTGCCGCGGGTGGCCGCGTAGGCGGCGGTGGCGTTCAGGGCGTGGGCGGTGGCCCGGCGTTCGGGGCCGTGCGGGCGCAGCAGCCCGGGCGCCATGCCGACCAGCCAGGCCCAGGCGCCCGCCGCCAGCGCGAGGCCGACATGGGCGGGTACCTGGCCGAGGCTCTGCGGGGCGAACAGCGAGGCGGAGGTGATGAAGGTGAGGACCACGTTCCCGGGCGGGCCGACCCGGCCGGCGTCGCACAGCGTCTTCTGTACGGCGGCCATGAGCGCGCCGACGGTGACCAGGACGACCGCGTTCGTGGTGAGCGACGCGGCGACCAGGGCGAGGGCGAGGCCGCCGACCATGCCGAGCACGACCCGGGCCAGGGTGCGGGCCCGTGCGGGATAGGGGCGGTTGTGGCCGTAGAGGGCGCACAGCGACCCGGCCATCGTGTACATCGCCAGGTCGAGACGGCCGAGGGCCAACAGCGTCAGATTGGGCGGGGCGACCGCGGCGACCACGCTGAGCGCGGGCTTGAACCAGATGTCGGAGGGCCGGCCGAGGCGCAGCACCCCGGTGAGGGGAAGGGGTCGGGTCGCGGTGCTCATACCCATGAACTTAGCATGTGTTTTACTCGTAAAACAACCTCGTTCACCTGCTGTGCTCCGCCGAATGCTCCCCGTGTACACCCTTGCGCCCGCGTGCGCGCCACACCGGCGGGGCATCGCATCCATCGATGCGACGTCGAGCGGGGAGGTGCGCGTGCACGGACCGGCTTCGCCCGGCTGGCTGCTGGTCGCGCTGTGCGCGGCGACCGGGGCCTACTGCCTGCTGCGGATGCGCAGCAGCGTCGAGGAACAGCGGCGCGCCGCGGGCGGCGAGGCGCTGATGGGGTTCGGCATGGCCGCGATGGCCGTGCCCGCGACCGTCTACACACCGCCGCCGTGGGCATGGCCGCTGTACGCGGCGGTGTTCGGCGCGGCGGCGCTGCGCGCGCTGTGGAGCGCCCGCAGCAGCCCGCACCATCTGCACCACCTGGTGGGGGCGGCGGCGATGGTCTACATGGCGGTGGTGATGGCGGCCTCCCCCGGCGCCCACCACCACGGCGGCGCCGGAGTCCCGCTGGTGACCGGGCCGTTGCTGCTCTACTTCACCGGTTACGTCCTGGTGTCCGGTGCGCGGCTGGTTCCGGTCGCGGTGGCGGCCGCCGGGACCGGGGCGGCCCGCTGGGGCGACCGGCCCGAACTGGCGCGGGCGTGCCGGCTCTCCATGGGCATCGGCATGGTGGCGATGCTGCTGGCCCTGTGAGCATCCGACGGCACGCCCGGCGCAAACGTTGCCTGCGTCACTTTGGCGCAATGGCCTGTACCCCTGAGCGCTCGCCCGCTCATAGGGTGCTGGCCATGATGGTCCCTGTGGCACTGCTGCTGCTCGGCGCCCTGACCGCCGTCGCCGGCCCCCGGCTGCTCGCCCGGGCCGACTGGTCGGACCGGGAGCCGGTGGTCGCCCTGTGGGTGTGGCAGTGCGTGGTGGCGGCCGTACTCCTGTGCTGCGCGCTGTCGATGACGCTGAGCGCGGCGGCGGCCTGGCAGGCGGTGCGCGGGCAGATGTTCGCGAGCGCCCCCAGCGGGGTGATGGACGCCTACGCGCTCGGTACGACCGGCCCGTGGGCGGCGGCGACCGCGGTGACCCTCGCCTGTGCCGGGCTCTGGAGCGGGGCGATGCTGGTGCGTGAGGTCCTGCGCGCCCGGGTCGGGCGGCAGCAGCAGCAGGCCGAACTCCTGGTCCGCGCACCGCTGCTGCCCGGCGAGGAAGCGGCAGGCGGCCGTCTCGTCGTCCTGGAGGGCGAGCGGCCCGACGCCTGGTGGCTGCCCGGTCCGGCGCCCCGGCTCGTCGTCACCACGGCCGCGTTGCGCCGCCTGAAGGGCCGTCAGCTGGACGCCGTGCTCGCCCATGAGCAGGGTCACGCCCAGGCCCGGCACGACTGGCTGCTGCACTGCTCGGCCGCGCTGGCGGGCGGGTTCCCGCAGGTCCCGGTGTTCGCCGCGTTCCGCGACGAGATGCACCGGCTGGTCGAACTGGCCGCCGACGACATGGCCTCCCGCCGGCACGGCCGCCTCACCACCGCGCTCGCCCTGGTCGAACTCAACGAGGACCGGGGCGTGTTCGGCCCCGGCCCGACCCCGCACGCCCATGTCCCGCAACGCGTCCACCGGTTGCTCACTGCCCCGGACCGCCTCCCCGCCCGGCACCGGCTGCGGCTGACCGCGACGGCCGCCCTGGTCCCGGTGATCCCGGTACTGGTGGCGCTCGTGCCCGGTCTGCGCGCGCTCGGGTAACGCCGTACCCATCGGGGGAATTGCCCTCCGGGCAATGATTCGGCAAAGATCACGCCATGCGCCCCCCAGCCAGCGACCGCCCCGCCCCACTGCTCACGACCGCCGTTCTCGCCCTCTCCTCGGCGCTGCTGCTCGCCCTCGTCGCCGGCGAGTGGCCCCCGTTGGTCGCGCTGGACGAGGGCATCGCGGACACCACCCACCGCTGGGCCGTGGCGGACCACGGCACCACCCAGGTGCTGCGCATACTGACGGACTGGGTCTGGGACCCGCTGACCATGCGCCTGCTGTGCGCGGCGGTCGCGGTGTGGCTGGTGTGGCGGCGCTCGGCGTGGTGGACCGCGCTGTGGCTGGCCCTGACCTGCGCCCTGGGCACGGCCGCCCAGCAGTCCCTGAAGGCCGCCGTCGGCCGCCCCCGCCCGCAGTGGCCCGACCCGGTCGACTCCGCCCACTACGCCGCCTTCCCCTCCGGGCACACCATGACGGCCACCGTGGTCTGCGGCCTGCTGCTGTGGCTGCTGCACCGCGGCGGCACCGGCCGCACGCTGTGGCGGACGGCCCTGACCGCGGCCGGGGTCTCGGTCGTCGGCGTCGGCCTGACCCGGGTCTGGCTCGGCGTCCACTGGCCCTCGGACGTGCTCGGCGGCTGGCTGCTCGGGGCCCTGGTGGTGGCCCTCGCGGTGCTGGCGTACGAGTGGGAGCGGGACGGCCGGAAGCATCCTCACTAGCGGACGATCCCGTTCGGGACCGGCCGGCCGATCAACGTGCCTACGATCGCCGGGCGGCCCGGGGAGACTCCCGCGGCGCCGCTGAAGGAGGGGGTACTTTGTCCAGCATTTCCAGACGGTCCCTGCTCGGATACTCGGGGACGGCGGCCGCCGGCGCGGTGGTCGGCACGGCGACATCGGCGGAGCAGGCGCAGGCCGCGGAGACGGAGACGGCCTCGGCGGTGTTCCCGGACGGGACGCTCTTCACCGGCGGCTCCAGCATCGCCGACGCCGACACCTACCTGACGATCAAGTTCAGCGTCGAGACGAACGCCTCGGACGCGTCGGGCAACCACATCGACCCCGTTGAACTCGCGAATCTGCTCAGCGACTTCGCCGTCAGCCGGGGCTGGCCGGCGGTCGGCTTCTACGGCACCCCGGTGCCCGCCAAGCTGAACTGACCCGCAGGTAGAGTCCGGCGCATGACTGCCGTGCTCTTCGACTTCTCCGGGACCCTCTTCCGTATCGAGTCCACCGACTCCTGGCTGCGGACGGTGCTCGCCGAGGCCGGAAGGGAGCTCCCCGAGGAGGAGCTGGCGGGAGCGGCGCGGGCGCTGGAGATGGCCGGGGCGCAGCCCGGCGGGGCGAACCCGGCCGAGCTGCCCGAGGAGCTGGCCGCGGTGTGGGCGGTCCGGGACGAGAGCGCGCAGGCGCACCGGGCCGCGTACACCGGGCTGTCCCGCCGGGTGGCGCTGCCGGATGCGGCCCTGCACGACGCGCTGTACGAGCGGCACATGTCCCCGGCCGCCTGGACGCCGTACCCGGACACCGCCGAGGTGCTCCGCACACTGCGCGCGCACGGGATCGCGGTCGGCGTGGTCAGCAACATCGGCTGGGACCTGCGCCCGGTCTTCCGCGCGCACGGGCTCGACGCCTACGTGGACGCGTACGTGCTGTCGTACGAACACGGTGTCCAGAAGCCGGATCCGCGGCTGTTCACGGTCGCTCTGGAGGCGCTCGGGGCCGAGCCGGCGCAGACGCTGATGGTCGGGGACAGCAGGCCCGCCGACGGCGGGGCGGCGGCGCTCGGGTGCCGGGTGCACTTCGTGGAGCATCTGCCGGCGGCGGAACGGCCGGACGCGCTGCTGCCCGTCCTCGACCTGGTGGGCGCGGCCCGCCGACAGGTCACGCCCACCCAGACCTGACCTGTCGCGCCGTCCGCCCGAGACGCTCCCCCGTGTCGCCTCGGACGGACGGCAGCCCTGAACAGGCCCCGCGCAGGGCGGTGCCGACTGCGTCGATTATAGTTGGCTGGCAGCCAGTCAACGCAGGAGTTCCAGCATGTCCCCGCGCAGCGCCTCGGTCAATGAAGAGTTGCGCAGGCGTTCCCGGGAGCGGCTGCTCCAGGCCGCGGTCGAGCTGGTCGACGAGCACGGTTTCGAGGCCACCACGCTGGGCGCCATCGCCGACCGGGCGGGTTCCGCGCGCGGCTTGGTGTCGTACTACTTCCCCGGCAAGCGCCAGCTGGTGCAGTCCGCCGTGCACCGGCTGATGCACCGCACGCTGGAGGAGGCGCTGGAGCAGGAGCCGCACACCGAGGACGGCCGGGAGCGGCTGGCCCGGGCCATCGACTCGATCCTCGGACTGGCGCGGGAGCGGCCGGTGCTGATGCGCCAGCACATGGCGGGGCTGCTGCAGGCGGAGGGCTTCGTGCAGTGCCCGGAGCAGCGCCGGCTCGCCGAGCTGCTGGGCGAGACCGTCGCCCGCTACGGCTCGCAGGAGGTCGCGGCCGACTACCCGATGCTGCGCGCCCTGCTGATGGGGGCGGTGTACGCGGCGCTGGTGCCCGGGGTGCCGATGGCGATCCCGACGCTGCGGGCGGAGTTGTTCGAACGCTACGGGCTCGACTGGGAGCTGGGTGTGCCACCGGACTCCACGCCCGTTACCGAACGGCGGGACCTCTCCCGGTTCTTCGCCACGGAGGACCGCGGGGAGCCCGAACGGCCGTAGTCAGCGGCGGGCGTGACCGGGCGTCAGGAAGCCCGCGTCGCGTGCCTGCGCGATGAGCCGGAGCGACCGGCGGCGGCTGTGCCCCGTCGCGCACATCACCGCGAGCACGGGGTCGAGGCCCTCCGCCTGTGCGGCCCGGTACTCCTGGGCGACCAGCCAGCGCCCCTCGATGCCGCGCGGCCAGGGCGGCCGGGCGCGCCGCGCACCGCCCGACTCGCCGCCCTCCTCGGCCTCTTCGGGCTCCTCGTCCGCGTAGGACTCCATCCCGCACGCCTTGCAGAGCGGCTCCTCGATCCAGTCGGCGAGCACCGTCAGATCGGCCAGGGAGAGCGCGGGCCGCGCCTTGACGTCCTCGATGGACACCCGCCCCTCGGCCACCACGGCCAGCGCGTCGACCCGCGCGCCGTCGCCGAAGACCAGCCCGACCTGGAACCACGCCGTGGCTCCCGTGTGCTCCTGCACCTCCCAGGCGGGCGACACGGACACCGTGCCGTCCTCCGCACGCCGATCGGAAAGATTAAGAAACGATGTTTCCAGCACGTACGTAACGTAACCTCATGATCACACTCCGAACCGACGGACACGCGTCCGCTTCACCCCTGCGGCCCCTGTCGAGGCGGTCGGGCCGGTGGGATGCTGGAGCCACCAGCCCCTCGGGCAAGGAGTCCCCCCGTGTTGCGTGTCGCCGTCGTCGGCTCCGGGCCGAGCGGGTGCTACACCGCCCAGAACCTGGTCCAGCTCGACCCCACCGTGGTCGTGGACGTCCTGGACCGGCTGCCGTGCCCGTACGGTCTCGTGCGGTACGGCGTCGCCCCGGACCACGAGAAGATCAAGTCGCTGCAGGGAAATCTGCGCACGGTCCTGGAGCACGAGCGGGTGCGGTTCCTCGGCGGGGTACGGGTCGGGGGCCGGGGCGGGCTGCCGGTGGAGCGGCTGCGGGAGCTGTACCACGCGGTGGTGTACTGCGTGGGCGCCGCCACCGACCGTCGGCTCGGGATTCCCGGTGAGGAGCTGCCGGGCAGCTGGTCGGCGACGGAGTTCGTGTCCTGGTACAGCGCGCATCCGGACGCGGTCGACGCCGGGTTCGTGCGCGACGCCCGGTCGGCGGTGGTCATCGGGGTCGGCAACGTCGCGGTCGACGTGGCGCGGATGCTGGCCCGGGGCGCGGCGGAGCTGAGCCCGACCGACATGCCGCAGGCGGCCCTGACGGCACTGGCGGCGAGCCGCATAAGAGACGTCCACGTGGTGGGCCGGCGGGGGCCCTCGCAGGCCCGGTTCACCACCAAGGAGCTGCGCGAGCTGGGCGGCCTGCCGGGCACCGAAGTCCTGCTGGATCCGGACGAGTTGGCGCTCGACCCGGCCTACGCCGACCCCTCCGCGCTGCCCGCCGCCCAACGGCGCAACATCGAGGTGCTGCGGAACTGGGGCGGCGCCGGCGGCCGGGGCGCGGAGCGCAGCATCTGGCTCCGCTTCTTCCTGCGCCCGGTCGAGATCCTCGACGACGGCGGGCGGGTGGGCGCGGTGCTCTTCGAGCGCACCGAGCTCGACGCGCGCGGCCGGGTACGGGGCACCGGGCAGTACGAGACGGTCGAGACGCAGCTGGTGCTGCGTTCGGTGGGCTATCGCGGGGTGCCGCTGGACGGGCTCCCCTTCGACGAGGAGACCGGCACCGTTCCGCACGCGGCGGGCCGGGTCCTGGCCGGCTGCTTCAGCGTGCCGGGCGACTACGTGGCAGGCTGGATCAAGCGCGGGCCCACCGGCGTCATCGGCACCAACCGGCCGGACGCCAAGGAGACGGTGATGTCCCTGCTCGAGGACGCGCCGCTGCTGCTGCGCCGGGAGGTGGCCGGGGACCCGGTGGCCGCGCTGCGCTCGGCGGGCATCGAGCCGGTCGAGTGGACGGGATGGCAGGCGATCGAGCGGGCCGAGGCGGCGCTCGGGGCGCGGCTCGGCCGGAGCGTGGTCAAGCTGGCCGACTGGGACTCCCTGCTGGCGGCGGCGCGCACGAGGTCGTAGCGGAGTCGACCGCGATCCGGTGGGCATGACACGTATCGGCAACGAGTCGGAAATCAACAAACTGTTCAAGCCGCTTACGGTCTCGTGCTGTCCGGATGTCGTCCCCGCTCTGGAGTCGCCATGGCCACCACCACCGCCCCCGTCCATCCCGTCGACGAGGTCCCGCCCGTACGGCAGTTGGCCGCGTTCGGCCTGCAGCATGTGCTCGCGATGTACGCGGGCGCGGTCGCCGTCCCGCTGATCGTGGGCGGTGCGATGAAGCTGTCGCCCGCCGACCTGGCGTATCTGATCACCGCCGACCTGCTGGTGTGCGGCATCGCGACGCTCATCCAGTGCGTCGGCGTCTGGCGCTTCGGCGTCCGGCTGCCGATCATGCAGGGCTGTACGTTCGCGGCGGTGTCGCCGATGGTCCTCATCGGGACGACGGGCGGCGGACTGCCCGCGATCTACGGCTCGGTGATCGTCGCGGGTCTGGCGATCATGCTGCTCGCGCCGGTCTTCGGCAGACTGCTGCGCTTCTTCCCGCCCCTGGTCACCGGTACGGTCATCCTGATCATCGGGGTCTCGCTGCTGCCGGTCGCGGGCAACTGGGCGGCGGGCGGGGCCGGCGCGAAGGACTTCGGGGAGCCGAAGAACCTGGCGCTGGCGGCCTTCGTCCTCGCCGTGGTGATAGGCGTGCAGCGGTTCGCCCCCGCCTACCTCGCCCGGATCGCGGTCCTGATCGGCATCGCGGTGGGGCTGGCGGTGGCCGTGCCGTTCGGGTTCACGGACTTCAGCGGGGTCGGGGACGCCGACTGGCTGGGCATCAGCACGCCGTTCCACTTCGGGGCGCCCACCTTCAGGGCGTCCGCGATCATCTCCATGCTGGTGGTGGCCCTGGTCACGATGACCGAGACGACGGGTGACCTGATCGCGGTCGGCGAGATGACCGGCCGCAAGGTCGGGCCGCGCTCCCTCGCCGACGGTCTGCGCGCTGACGGCCTCTCGACCGTCCTGGGCGGGGTCTTCAACACCTTCCCGTACACGGCGTACGCGCAGAACGTGGGCCTGGTCGGCATGACCCGGGTGCGCAGCCGCTGGGTGGTCGCGGCGGCCGGCGGCATCCTGGTGCTGCTCGGTCTGCTGCCCAAGCTGGGCGCGGTGGTCGCGGCGATACCGGCTCCGGTGCTGGGCGGCGCGGGTCTGGTGATGTTCGGGACGGTCGCGGCGAGCGGTCTGCGCACCCTCGCGTCGGTGGAGTTCGAGGACAACCACAATCTGACGGTGGTGGCCGTCTCGGTCGCGATCGGCGTGCTGCCGGTGGGTGTGCCGACGGTCTACGAGAAGTTCCCGGACTGGTTCCAGACGGTGATGAACAGCGGCATCAGCGCGGGCTGCCTCACCGCGATCGTCCTGAACCTGCTCTTCAACCACCTGCCCGCGAAGGCGGACCCGGCCCCGGGCAGCGTGTCGGCCGGGGCCGAGGCCGCCTAGACCGCCGACGCCGTCGAGATCCACCGCGACCCGGACCTGCCTGCCCGCCGCCGCCCTGCGCCGGACCCACCAGGCCATCGCCCTCAGCAGGACGGGCGGGTGCGGCCCGCGCCGCGTCCTCCGCAGGGTCGTCGGTGTCCTGTGCCTTCTCTGATCATGAAGGTCTGTGGCTGTTTCTGCGTGTCACCGCGAGCCGGTGGCCACAAGGGTCGCGGTGATGGGTTCGAGCTCGGTGATCAGTTCGTCGAGTTCGGCGGGGGACAGGGCGTCGTAGGGCGGGGTGGCGAGTTCGTCGGTGAGGGTTTCGATGCGTTCTTTGGTCGCGCGGCCGGCGTCGGTGAAGTGGCCGTCGGTGTCGATGAGTCCGCGTTCGCGCATGCCGTCCATGACCGCGGCCAGGCGCTCCTTCGGCAGGTGATGGATGCGTCCGAACGACTCCGGCGGGTGGATGCCCTGCTCCAGCGCGCAGAGCACGTGGGCCTCCGTGCCGCCGATCCGCGCGCCGACGAGGGCGGCGATGTGCCCGTCGCCGCGGTGTTCGCGCAGCATGGTGGCGGAATGCCACAGCCGGGCGACCGGGTCGCTCGGCACCGCGAGGGTGCGCATCCCCGCGTACATCACCCGGCCTTCGGTGGGGGCGCTCGTCGCGGCCTTGGCGGTCAGGTCGGCGGCGCGCACCAGGCCCGGGGAGCCGGCCAGTTCGTCGCCGAGGATCCGCCGCAGGGAGGCCGCGCTGCCCCTTTCCCGCGCGGCGACGGAGGCCTCGGGCGCAATCGTCTCCCAGGCGCTCGGGATGTGCCGTGCGGCTTCCCCGTCGGCGAAGTTGTAGAAGGCCGCGTGCACGATCTGCGCCGGTACCCGCCCCAGCGGCGCGGCGCGGCTGGCGAAGTAACCGTCCCAGTAGGTCCGGTGACCGAGTGCGGCCAGTTCCTCGTTGCACTCGTCGGCGAAGAACGTGACCAGGCAGATCGGCTCCAGGAGCTCGAACATGCGCCGGGCGATGTGAGTCGGCGGATGCAGGCGTGTCGTGCCCATCGGGCTCTCCCTTCGTCAGGTGTGCCGACTCGGACCGTCCGGCACAGCGAAACTCATCGGCGACCGAAGGGAACCGTGCAGATGGGTGGGCGCCTGCGCGGCTGTGTACGCGCGAGCGGGTTCTGGTCCGGCTTCCGGGCTCTGTCGCGGATGTGGTGGTGCGTGACGATCACGATCAGGTGGGCATGGCCGCCGGGTTCGCCGGCCGAGGCCCCCTCTTCGCGGGCCCCGGCCGCATGCTGGTGGGCTCGCACGCTCGTGGAGCCCACGAGCATCCGCTCCCAGCTGCCGTCGACGGCCCACATCCGCGGTACGCCGTACCGGCCCCGGCTCACCCCGCCGTGAACAGCCCGGTCGGCACCGCCCCCGCCAGCGCCCCGTACCCGGCCGGGTTGAGGTGCAGCCAGTCCCCCACCTGAAGGTCGGCCCGCAGGCGACCCGGGTCGGCCGGATCCCGTACCACCCGGTCGAAGTCGATCACCGCGTCGAAGTGGCCGTGCCCCCGGATCCAGGCGTTGACGCGCTGCCGGGCGGCCTCCCGCACGCCCGCCCCGTCGTCGTAGGCGTTGCCGCCGAAGGGCAGCAGGGTGGCGCCGTAGACGCGGATGCCCTGGGCGTGGGCGCGGACGACGATCTGCCGGTAGGCCGCGATCAGGTCGTCGGCGACAGCCTGCTGGGCCTGCGGGGTGGCGGCGGCGGTGCCGATGTCGTTGACGCCCTCGAAGACGATCAGCCAGGAGACCCCGCTGCGAGAGAGGACGTCCCGGTCGAGGCGGGCCAGGACATTGGGGCCGAGGCCGTCGTTGAGGACGCGGTTGCCGCCGGCCGCCTGGTTGAGGACCGCGATGTCCGAGGTGTCCGGGCGGGACCGGAGGCGGTCGAAGAACTGGTCGGGCCAGCGGTCGTTCCCGTTGGTCGTGGAGCCCCGGCCGTCGGTGAGGGAGTCGCCGAGCACGGCCACGGCCCGGGTGCCGGCCGGGGCCCGCACCTCGACGTCGCTGAGCAGGTACCAGTGGTCGACATGGGCCGCACCCGTGAGATCCGCGTCCCGTGTGTGGTCGCCGTTGACGAGGTACGACGTGGTGCGCGAGCCCGGGTGCGAGGTGAGCGCCAGATCGGGCTGGCCCTGCGCGGTGTACGCGGTGACGGTGAGGTCGGCGCCGGGGGTCAGCGCGAAGTCCACGGGGTCGGAGACCACTTGGGCGCCGACGGGGACCACGGTCGAGGCCCGCCCGGAGAACGTGACCGGCCGGAGGCTGCCGGGGACGATCGCGGCGGCGCCCGCCCGGCCGCCCTCGGGGAGCGCCACGGTCACCGAGGTGAGCGGGAGCGGGGTGTCGCCGTACGCGTTGGAGAACCGCAGCCGCAGCCGGTGGCCGCCGACGGTGACCCGGACGGTCTGGCGCAGGGTGGTGTCCGCCAGCACGGACCGCTCTCCCGTGAAGGGCGCGGGCGGCAGATTGCCGGGCTCGGTGAGCTGGGGCATCCCGGTCCAGGTGTTCACCCAGTGGCTGCCCGGGTCGGGGTGCGCGGCGACCTGGCGGGGGCCGCGGACCAGTGCGGTCAGCGCCGAGGCGGTCACGACCAGGGCGAGGGCGAGGACACAGGCGCCGAGGAGCGCGGCGAGCGGTGTTCTGCTGGGCTTCGGCTTCACGGGGGCCTTCCTGACGAGGGGCGACAGCGGAGCTGCTGTCAACTGACCGTGCAGGTGGTGCCGTTGGGCGCCGTCATCGTGGCATGGCCACGACCACCCATGGAAGCGCTTCCATCGCACTTTGCGGACGAGCGGGCGAGCGGAACGGATGCTGCGCGGGGCGTTGACTAGAAAGCGCTTTCACCCTACGTTCCGTTCAGCACTGTGACCGATGGTTCGACATCGCGGACGTCGTTCACTCATCTGATCAACGGGACACCGGAAAGACTCCCACTCGAAAGAAGGCATACGGGACATGACTTCACGAGCACGGACCGGTGCGCGCGCACTGACGGGCGGACTGGCCGCCCTCGGGCTCTCGCTTGGCATGATCATGACAGGTGGCACCCGGGCGGACGCCGCGACCTGGCCGACGGCCAGCGGCAGTCAGGCCGTCACCGCGACCATCAAGCTGTCGGGCACCAAGGACTACGGGATGCTGCGCCTGTACGGCAGCGGAGACCTGGGCAGCGGCGGCCAGAGCGAGGACCAGGACCCGATCCTCGACCTGGCGGCCGGCACGGTCCTGAAGAACGTCATCATCGGCGCCCCCGCCGCGGACGGCATCCACTGCGAGGGCAGCTGCACCCTGCAGAACGTCTGGTGGGAGGACGTCGGCGAGGACGCGGCCACCTTCCGCGGCTCCTCGTCGTCGAACGTCTACACCGTCTCCGGCGGCGGCGCCAAGGAGGCCAGCGACAAGGTGTTCCAGTTCAACGGCGCCGGGACGCTCAACGTGTCCAACTTCGCCGTGCAGACCTTCGGCAAGCTGGTCCGCTCGTGCGGCAACTGCTCCACGCAGTACAAGCGCACGATCAACCTGAACACCATCGAGGCGACCTACAAGGGCACCGCGCTCGTCGGGATCAACACCAACTACGGCGACAGCGCGACGCTGAAGAACATCACGATCGTCGGGGACAGCAGCAAGAAGATCGTGCCGTGCCAGAAGTACATCGGCAACAACACGGGCGCGGAGCCCACGACGAACGGGAGCGGCCCGGACGGGACGTACTGCAAGTACGCGAGTTCGGACATCACCTACAAGTGAGCGTGACCGGTGGAGCCGTCGCCGGGCGGCGACGGCTCCGTCACTCGTCGGCCGGGTGCGCCTTGCGCCACTTCCACTGCCAGAGCTCGCCGACCCGGTGGTCGTGCTCGAAGCCGTCGCCGAGCGGTCCCACCCGCTCGATCGCCTCGGCGGTGCGCGGGTCGTCGCGCAGGGCGAGACCGTAGGCGGCCTCCAGGCGGACGAGTTGGCTGTCGTCGCCGAGCAGTGCCGCGAGGCCGTCGGCGACGGCGACGGCGGGCGTACGGTCCAGTGGGCGGGACAACTCCGCCGCGGCCGCGCCCCGCACACCGGCTTCCGGTGCCTCGGTCAGCGCCAGCAGGGTCCGGGTACTGTCCGGGAGGAGGTCCGCGTCCCGGGTGCTCGCCGCGCAGGCGGCGAGCCGCACCTCGGAGTCCGGGTCACCCATGAGGGTGCGCAGGGCCGCCCGGGCGGCGGGCGTGTGCGGGAGAGAGCCGCTGCAGAGGGTGTAGGGCACCTCGCGGCGCACCCGGGCGTCGGGGTGGGCGGCGTAGCGCAGGCCTACGGCCTCCTCGTCGGGACGGTCGTGCCAGGCGAACATCTCCAGCACCTGCGCGAGTATCCCGCCGTCCGCCTCCTCCGTCACCCAGGCGGCCAGCAGCTCGCTTTCCTGCTGCTCGTAGGAGCGGCTGGAGTCGACCAGTCCCCGCGTGCGCAGGTAGTCCACCACGAACCGGCGGGGCACCCGGTCCGGGGCGTGCCGATGGGCCACCACGGCGGACCAGGTCTCGAAGCTGCGCCGACGGGTGAGGGTCCAGCAGACCTCGGACCAGTCCACATGGTCCTCGTCCGCCTGCCGGACGGCGCGCGCGACCAGTTCGTCGACGGGGGTCAGGATGCGGAAGGCCCACTCCAGGGAGGTCAGGACGGCACCGTGCCCGGCCCGCACGACGAGGCCGCCGAGGGAGACCTGGTCGACCCAGCGGTACTCGTCGTCCTGCACCCGGACCGTGACGGCCGGACCCGGCGCACCCGTCCTGCGCCGCAGTTCCTCGGCCGCGCCCGTCTCGTACCAGCCCCGGGCCAGCGCGAGCAGCCGTTCACGGGAGGCCTCCGGAAGGCGCAGCCGGGGCTCCTCGCCCAGCACCGCCGAGAAGACCTCCAGGGAACCGCCGTCAACCGCGCGCCACAGCGGTGTGGTCCCGTCCGGCAGCTCCCGGTCGGGATCCGCGCCGCCCTCCACCAGCGCCTGGGCGACCGGCCCGTCGTAGGCCGCCACCGCCGCGCACAGCAGCGGCAGCCCGTCCCCGTCCGGCGTGTCCGGATCCGCGCCCCCGTCCAGCAGATCCCGCACGGCCTCGGCGTCCCCCGCCCGCACCGCGGCCCTGAGCCGACCGTCGAGTCCGCTCCCGCCCACGTCCCCCAAGTCCCCGTCCCCCGCTGCGAACAACGTCTTCCCCTCGCCGAACAGCATCGGTACGGAGTATGCGGTGGCCCCGCGGAGCGGCGCATCTCGTTTCCGGCGCGGATACTTCTGTGGTGCTGCTGACATCGATTGCGGAGATCGCCGAGGAGCCTCTGGTGCTGGATCCGGCCGACCGGCGGGCGGAGCAGGAGACGAACACCTGGTGGCTGGGGCTGGAGGAGGCGGACCGGTCCCTGTCGGTCTCCGAGGTCGTGGACGCCTTCGAGCGGACCGCCGAGGCGATCGGGGCCCGGATCCGCACCACCGGTTTCCGTGGCACGGCGACGTTCTACGTGTGGCACGACCCGCAGGCCGGGCAACTGCGCTGCTCCACCGGCTCGGTGGCCGCCGACGCCCTCCCGTTCGGCGCCGCCTGTGTGGCGTGCGACGACCTCGGGCCCGTCGTCGAGGCGTTCCTCGCCGACCGTGCCCCCGGGGTGATCGGCTGGGCGGATCTCGCCGAGGCGCGGGGTGGTGCGGAGGGTGCGGTGGCGGCGCCGCCTGCCGTCTGGGTCCGTGGTGTCGGGACGGCGCCGTAGGGGAGGTCAGTCGGCCGGGTGACTTGCCGGCTCGCCCAGTTCCGCGCGGTAGTCGGCGTACGCGGTGCGCAGGTCGTCGCCCGGCCAGTCCGCGGGCAGGAGTTCCGGGGGGAGCACCGGGTCGGCGAGCAGGTGGCGTACGGCCGCCGCGAAGACGGTGAAGCGGTCGGGTGGGAGGCGGGAGGCGGCCGCTCGGGTCAGGAGGGTACGGGCGGCGGTGGCCCAGGTGGTCAACGGCCAGAGGGCGGAGGCCAGTTCGCGTGCGGGGCGGTCGGGGCGGGCCGTGTAGGACTGGGCGGTGTCGGCGAGGTCGCCGGGGAGCGGCCTGGCCAGGTTCGCCGGGCGGAGCCAGACGCCCTCGCGGAGTTCGGCCAGGCGGAGGGCGGTCAGGCGGGTGCGCAGATCGGCGCGTTCGGCCGGGCCGCGGCCCGTCGCCGTGATGACCAGCATCTCCCAGTCGCCGTGCCACGCGCGCGTGCGCGGTCGTACCGCCTCGTCCTGGCGGCTCTGGCGGGCCAGCAGCCGGTCGCTGAGGCCGTAGACGGCGTCGTCGGTGCGGCGCAGATCGCCGGCCGCCGTCATCCGGCTGAGCGCGGCCCGGAGCGTGGAGCCGCCGACCCCGAACGGCTCGACGAGCCGGACCAGGTCCTTCACCGGCAGCGCGGGCGGATGCGTGCCCAGCAGCAGGCTCAGCACGACCGAGCGGGCGGACAGCGGCCGCAGGTCGGCGCCGGCGGGCTCGGCGGACACGTTCATGCGCATGGTCACGTACTGTACGTGCGGCTTCTTGTTGCATTATTGATACGGCCGCAGGAAGAGTGCAACATGGGGGGCATGGACTCGACCGTCGCGCTTCCGCAACCGCAGTACGCCACCCACGACGTCACCAACCAGGCGCCGCCGCTCGCCCCCTACGACGCCTCCGACGACCCGGCCCTGCTGGAGGGGGTGCGCCGGGAGGGCGCGGAGTGGGCCGAGCCGGGGATCCGGCGGCTCGGGGCGCGCGCCGGGAGCGCGGAGGCGCAGGAGTGGGGCGAGCTGGCCAACCGGCACGAGCCGGAGCTGCGCACCCATGACCGGTACGGCAACCGGATCGACGAGGTCGACTTCCACCCCAGCTGGCACCATCTGATGCGGACGGCCGTGGCCGAGGGGCTGGCGGGGGCGCCCTGGGCGGACGACCGGCCCGGCGCCCATGTCGCGCGGACGGCGGGCGGGCTGGTGTGGGGACACACCGAATCCGGCCACGGCTGCCCCACCTCGATGACCTACGCGGCCGTTCCCGCGCTGCGCGCCCAGCCGGACCTGGCCAAGGTGTACGAACCGCTGCTGACCAGCCGGGAGTACGACCCCGGGCTGCGCACGCCGGCCGAGAAGCCGGGGCTGCTCGCCGGGATGGGCATGACCGAGAAGCAGGGCGGCTCGGACGTCCGGACGAACACCACGGCGGCCGCTCCCACGGCCGAGCCGGGCGTGTACACCCTGCGCGGGCACAAGTGGTTCACCTCGGCGCCGATGTGCGACGTCTTCCTGGTGCTGGCGCAGGCACCGGGCGGCCTGTCGTGCTTCCTCGTCCCGCGCGTGCTGCCGGACGGCAGCCGCAACGCCTTCCGCATCCAGCGCCTGAAGGACAAGCTCGGCAACCGGTCGAACGCCTCCTCGGAGCCCGAGTTCGACGGGACCGTGGCCTGGCTGGTCGGCCCGGAGGGGCGCGGGGTGAAGACCATCATCGAGATGGTCAACTGCACCCGGCTGGACTGTGTGATGAACTCGGCGACCCTGATGCGCAAGACGCTCGTCGAGGCCGGTCATCATGTCCGCCACCGCGGCGCGTTCGGCGCCCGGCTGATCGACCAGCCGCTGATGCGCAACGTCCTGGCCGACCTGGCCCTGGAGTCGGAGGCCGCGACCACGCTCACCCTGCGGCTCGCCGGGGCGGCCGACCGCGCGGTGCGCGGGGACGAGCAGGAGCGGGCCTTCCGGCGGATCGCCACCGCCGTCGGCAAGTACTGGGTCACCAAGCGGGGCCCGGCCTTCACGGCGGAGGCCCTGGAGTGCCTCGGCGGCAACGGCTACGTCGAGGACTCCGGCATGCCCCGCCACTACCGCGAGGCCCCGCTGCTGTCGATCTGGGAGGGCTCGGGCAACGTCAACGCGCTCGACGTGCTGCGGGCGCTGTCCCGGGAACCCGGCGCCGCCGACGCCCTGTTCGGCGAACTCGCGCACGCGCGCGGGGCGGACGCCCGGCTGGACGCCGCCGTGACCCGCCTGAAGGGCGATCTGGCCGGGACCGATCAGGCGGGGGCCCGCCGGCTGGTCGAGCGGATGGCGCTGGCCCTCCAGGCCTCCCTGCTGGTCCGGTACGCCCCGGCCGCCGTGGCCGACGCCTTCTGCGCGACCCGGCTCGGCGGCGACTGGGGGCACGCCTTCGGCACCCTGCCCGCCGGGACCGGCCTCGATCCGATCCTCGAACGGGCGCTGCCTGGCGGGAATTGATCCCTCATCGGGTGTCCCTGGCCGGTGCCCGCCGACGGATCGCACACAGTCGCCGTCCGATTCCGCATCGTTGTCAGTGCCGTGGTGCAGACTCCTGAGCAGGTGGTACTCGCCCGGGGAGGACAACGTGTTCACGGGGATCGACGAGGTCGACTGGGCCTCGCTGCGGCACGCGTACGGCAGCGCGGAGGACGTGCCCGGTCTGCTGCGGGGACTGGCCTCGGCGGACGCGACCGAACGGGAGGTCGCGCTCGACGGGATGTACGGCTCGGTGCATCACCAGGGGAACGTGTACGACTCGACGCTCGCCTGCGTCCCGTTCCTCTTCGCGCTCGCCGCGCGCCCGGAGGTGCCGGACCGGGGCGCCATAGTCGAACTGCTGGTCAGCATCGGCACGGAGAGCGCCGGTCCGGCGGCCCGTGCCGCCGTGCGCGCGGGCGCCGGGACGTTCGTGCCGCTGGCCGACGATCCCTGCCCCGGGGTACGGCGGGCGGCGGCCGGGGCGCTGGTCCGGTTCCTCGACGAACCGGCGCGGGTGCTGGGGCTGTTGCGACGGCGGATCGCGGTCGAGCGCGACGAGCAGGTGCTGCTGGCCCTGACGGCGGCGCTCGGCCTGTTCGTACGGCGCCATCCCGCGCGGGCGGCCGGGGCGGTGGACCTGCTGGCCGCGCAGGGCGGACCGCCGCATCCCCCGGGGACGCGGCTCGCCGCGCTCGGCCAGCTGGCCCTCGGCGCGCCGGAGCGGCTGCCCGCCGACCTGGTGCCGACGGCGGTCCGGCTGCTCAGGCAGCGGTCCGAGCGGCGCACGGCGGGTCCCGACCGGCCGGACGCGGACACCCTGGTCGGCCGGATACGGCGGCTGCGGCCGTCGGACGAGGAGGGTGCGTATCTGCTGCGCACCCTGCACCGGGCGCTGGACGACCGGGTCGCCGACCGGATCGCCCTGCTCGTCGGCCAGTTGGGCAGCCCCGTCGTGACGGACCGGTGCAGCGCGGTGTGGATGTCGGCCGGGCTGTTCCGCGCGTGGCGGGCGGACTTCACCGCGCCCGTCGTGCTGATCGGGGCTCAGCTGGGCTGTGGTGAGGACCAGTTGCGGGACGCGGCCGTCTCGGTGCTCGCGGAGCTGTTCCGGCTGGCGACCCCCGCGGCCGACGAGCTGCACGCGCTGGTGACCGCGCGGCCCGACCTGTGGGTGCACACCTGGGAGCGCGGCAGACCCTCGCTGGGCGGGCCGCTCAAGGGGCTGGCCAGAAGCGGTGATCCGCGCGCGGTGCCGGTCCTGGCCCAGTTGCTGGCCCGGCCGGTGGTGCCCGGCGGGCTGGGCTTCGAGGTGGTCCATCTGGGCCGGGCGGCCGCTCCCCTCGCCCCCGCGCTGCGGCACCGCCTCGGGCGGATCCCGCTGGACGCGCCCGAGGCCGCCGAACGGGCCGCCCCGCTGCTGGCCGCGGTCACCGCCCTGGAGGACCCGGCGGCGGTGCCGGAGGTGCTGCGGCTGCTGCACGGCGCACCGGACGGGCTCGGGGCGCGGGAGGCCCTGGTCGGCCAGGCGGTACGGACACTCGACACCCTGGGGACGGCCGCACGGGCGGCGGCACCCGTGCTGCGCCGGCTCCTGGACACCCGGCACGCGGCCCTGGCGGCGGGCGCCCTGTGGTCGGCCGAGGGCGACACCGGCGCCGTACTCCCGGTGCTGGTGCGGGAGTTGACGCTCGGCCGCGGCCACAGCGCCCGGACGGCGGCCGAGCAGCTGGGGCGGCTGGGGGCCGCCGCCCGGGACGCGCTGCCCGCCCTGCGTGCGGCGGCCGGTTCCGGCCGGGTGTGGGAACGGACCTCGGCCGCACAGGCGTACTGGCGGATCGCCGGGGATCCGGAACCCGTGCTGCCGGTGTTCCGGTCCGCCTGGTCGGAGAACCCGTACACACGCGGCGCGATCGCCGCGTGCCTGGCCGCGATGGGCCCGGCGGGCGCGCCGCTGCACGACCTGCTGACGGCCGAACTCGCCACCGCCCGACGGCACACGGCACGCCCCGGCGGGTACGGCAGCCACGGCATCGCCCAGGACGAGCGGCTGCTCGCCGACTGCCGGACGGCGCTGGCGAGTCGGTGACCGAGCAGCCCCGGGCCGCTGCGTGCCTCAGCCGGTCGTCCGCCCCCACTGCGGGCCCAGCCGCGACCACTCGGCGTCCCAGCGGTCCATCCGCCGCCGCTCCAGCCGGCCGCACACCACGAGCCCGGCCACGAACGGGACGGCGGCCGTGCTCAGCCCGACCAGGCCGCCGACCAGCGCGGAGCGGAGGTGGGCCTCGGAGACGGTGGCGGGCCGGGTGACCAGGTGGCCCTGGGGGTCCGTCCACACGGTGACCGGCGTGCCGACCTTGCTGCCGGCCGGGACCCGGGCCTGGCCGGAGTGCGCGGAGCCGTCCTCGACGGTCCACCCCACCCTCGCCCAGACCCGCTCACCGCCGGAGGAGCCGGCCTGCTGCCCGGACGTCCCCGGGGCCTTCTCGACGACGTGCGCCACCACCGGTCGCCATTCGACGCGCTCCCGGGCCAGGCCGCCCTCGACCGACCGGGCCGCCGCCAGCCCGGCGAACACCCCGGCCAGGAAGGTGAACAGCCAGGCGCCGAGCAGCACCCAGGCCTCCACCGTGTCGGCGCGACGCTTCAGCGGGTTGCGCCGCCAGCGCCACAGCCAGACCTTCGGACCACGGAACGCCTTCAAAGGCATCCTCCTCACGCGCGCACGGACAGCCCGGACCGCCCTCCCATACGGGAGAGGCCGCCCCGTTGCTCACGGCGAATCTCCGAGTCGACGGTCGCACGAGGGGCCCCGCTCGCGCAGGCGTCTTCCGGAACGCGTTCCGCCGCCTTGTTCGCCCCGCCGACACGACGGCTCCGACCTGCGCGGACGCGATCGGGCGGGTGGCTGTCAGTGGTGGGGTGCAGACTGGCCGATATCTGAGTGCTGGCTGTGACAAGGACGTCATGGAGGTGATCGGCATGACCGAGGTACTGCTCGCCGTGGGGACCCGCAAGGGTCTGTTCCTCGGGCGGCGGCGAGGTGACACCTGGGAGTTCGACGAGAGTCCGTACTTCAACGCGCAGGCGATCTATTCGGTGGCCATCGACACCCGGGGCGAGCGGCCCCGCCTGCTGGCGGGCGGCGACAGCGCGCACTGGGGCCCCTCGGTGTTCCACTCCGACGACCTCGGCCGCAGCTGGACGGAACCGGCCCGGCCCGCCGTGAAGTTCCCCAAGGACACCGGTGCCTCGCTGGAGCGGGTCTGGCAGCTGCATCCGGCCGCCGCCGAACCGGACGTGGTCTACGCGGGCACGGAACCGGCCGCGCTGTACCGCTCGGAGGACCGCGGGGAGAGCTTCGACCTGGTCCGGCCTCTGTGGGAACACCCCACACGCGGCCAGTGGGTGCCGGGCGGCGGCGGTGAGGGCCTGCACACCATCGTCACGGACCAGCGCGACCCGAAGGCGGTGACGGTCGCCGTCTCGACGGCCGGTGTCTTCCGCACCGAGGACGGCGGCGCGAGCTGGGCGCCGTCCAACTCGGGTGTGTCCGCGGTGTTCCTGCCCGACCCCGACCCGGAGTTCGGCCAGTGCGTCCACAAGATCGCCCAGGACGCGGGCAGTCCGGACCGGCTGTACCTGCAGAACCACTGGGGGGTGTACCGCAGCGACGACGCGGGAGCGCACTGGACCGACATCGGCGCGGGCCTGCCGTCCACCTTCGGCTTCGCGGCGGCGGCCCATCCGCACCGCGCGGAGACGGCGTACGTCTTCCCGATCAACGCCGACGCGGACCGGGTGCCCGCGCAGCACCGCTGCCGGGTCTTCCGCACCGCCGACGCGGGCGCGACCTGGGAGCCGCTGTCGGCGGGGCTGCCCGCGGCGGACCACTACGGCACGGTGCTGCGGGACGCGCTCTGCACGGACGACGCGGACCCGGCCGGGGTGTACTTCGGCAACCGCAACGGCGAGGTGTTCGCCTCGGCCGACGACGGCGACAGCTGGCGCCAGTTGGCCTCCCATCTGCCGGACGTGCTGTGCGTGCGGGCGGCGGTCGTCGCCTGAGTCCGGTGAATCCGATGAGTCCGGGTCCCCGGGAGGAGGGGTGTTTCTGTCATCCGTGCCGACGGTCCGGTCATCCTCGGTCGCCCCGCGACCGCGGCTTGATCGCCGACCCGTGTACGGCAGTAGGGTGACGCCGTGGCGCCACGACCTTTGCATGAAATCGTCGAACCGGGCTGGGCGAAGGCCCTGGAACCCGTGGCCGGGAAGATCGCCGAGATGGGCGACTTCCTGCGTACGGAGATCGCCGCGGGACGCACCTACCTCCCGGCGGGGCCGAACGTTCTGCGGGCCTTCCAGCAGCCCTTCGACGACGTCCGCGTCCTGATCGTCGGCCAGGACCCGTACCCGACCCCCGGGCACGCGGTGGGGCTGTCGTTCTCGGTCGCGCCCGAGGTACGCCCGCTGCCGGGCAGCCTCATCAACATCTTCCGGGAGCTCAACACCGACCTCGGCCTGCCCCAGCCGTCCAACGGCGATCTCACCCCCTGGACCCAGCAGGGCGTCCTGCTGCTCAACAGGGCGCTGACGACGGCCCCGCGCAGCCCTGCCGCGCACCGGGGCAAGGGCTGGGAGGAGGTGACCGAGCAGGCGATCAGGGCGCTGGCCGCACGCGGCAAGCCGCTGGTGTCCGTCCTGTGGGGCCGCGACGCCCGCAATCTCCGCCCGCTCCTCGGCCAGTTGCCGGCGGTGGAGTCCGCACACCCCTCGCCGATGTCGGCGGACCGCGGCTTCTTCGGCTCGCGCCCGTTCAGCCGGGCCAACGACCTGCTGGTGCAGCAGGGGGGACAGCCGGTGGACTGGCGTCTGCCGTGACCGCGGCGGGCGGCGAGGCCCGCGGTGCGGGGCCGCCCGCCGCCGACTCCGAAGGCACCGGGCCGGAGTCTCTCGCGGTCGACTGCGAAGGCACCGGGCCGGGATTCCTCGCCGTCGACTCCGGTGGCTCCGGGCTGCGGGCCGTGGTGGGTGCGCCGGGGCGGGCGCCGTCGGCGCCTCGGGAGTCGCGGGAGCCGGTGCGCACGGGGACGCGGGGTATCGACCCCGGTCACCTGCTGGAGCAACTCCTGCCCATGACCCGGGCGTTGACCGGCGAGTACGGGCTGGACCGGGTGGCGGCGGTGGTCGTCGGCGCGGCGGGACTGGCCAGCCTCGGGGACGCCCTGCGGGCCGAACTGCCGGGCGCGCTGGCGCGGGAACTCGGCGTGCGGACGGTTGTGCTGGCCGCCGACGCCGTGACGGCGTACGTCGGCGCCCTGGGTCCGCGCCCGGGCGCCGTGGTCGCCGCCGGGACCGGACTGATCGCGACCGGCACCGATCTGGCCGGCTGGCGGCGGGCGGACGGCTGGGGCCATCTGCTGGGCGACTGCGGCGGCGGGGCCTGGATCGGCCGGGCGGGACTGGAGGCGGCGCTGCGCGCCTTCGACGGGCGGGACGGCGGCTCCGCCGCGCTGCGGGCGTGTGCCGAGGAGCGGTTCGGGCCGCTGCCCGGGCTGCCCGGGCTCCTCTATCCGCGCACCGACCGGCCCGCCGTACTGGCCTCCTTCGTTCCCCAGGTCGCCGACTGCGCCGTCCACGACCCGGTCGCGGCCGGGATCCTGCGCGCGGCGGCCCGGCACATCGCCGAGTCGGCCGCGGCCGTCTGCCCCACGTCGGGAGAGCCCCGAGTCGCCCTCACCGGCGGTCTCTCCCACCTGGGCGATCCGCTTCTCGTACCGCTGGCCGAGGAGTTGGCCCGGCGGCTGCCGCGGGCCCGGCAGGTCCCGGCGGAGGGCGATCCGCTGCACGGAGCGGTACGCGTCGCGAGTGACCTGGTCAGCGGGCGGCTCACTCTGCCGAGTGATGAACGGATGTTCTCCGTGGTGCACACAAAAGGTGATTGATCCCATGGAGACATGAAGTGTCCGACAGCTGATGGGATCACCTCCGAATCATGCGTAACTCATCAGACAAAACCGGACGGATACCGCTCACCTGCACCCTCCCCGAACAAGGGAGCCCAATAAGCCAGTAACATGCGGCGCCATGAGTTCCCCCACTGGGCCCGCCGGCCTGCCAGTACGAATGCCGCGCCCCCGCCAGCCCGGACGGCACCGCCGCCCCGAGCCGCTGGTGGCGCCCCAGGACGCGCCCGCGCTCGTCCTCGCGGTGCCGGGTACGCCCAGCGCGGCCACGCGCAGCCTCGCCGAAGAGGTCGTGAGCATCGCCCGTTCCGAGCTGCCCGGCCTGGACGCCAGGATCGGGTACCTGGACGGGGACGACGCGGAGTTCCCCACCCTCCAGTCCGTCCTCGCCCGTGCCGCCGAGGAGCGCACCGCTCGCTACGAGCAGGCCGTCGCCGCCGGTGTCGAGGGGCTCAAGGCGCCCGACGGCCCGGTCGCCGTGGTCGTGCCGCTGCTGGCCGGTCCGGACAGCGCGCTGCTGCGCCAGGTCCGCCAGGCCGTGATGGAGAGCAAGGTCGCCGCCGACCTGACCGACGTCCTCGGCCCGCACCCGCTGCTCGCCGAGGCGCTGCACGTGCGCCTCTCGGAGGCGGGTCTGGCCCGCGCCGACCGCGCCCGGCTGTTCACCGTGGCCACGGCCGCGGACGGCATCATCCTCGCGTCCGTGGGCGGCGACGAGGCCGTGCAGGCCGCCGGCATCACCGGCATGCTGCTCGCCGCGCGCCTGGCCGTGCCGGTGATGGCCGCGGCGCTGGACCAGGAGGGTTCGATCGCCTCCGTCGCCGAGCAGCTGCGCGGGTCCGGTTCGCAGCAGCTGGCCCTGGCGCCGTATCTGATAGGGCCGGAGATCGACGCGGCGCTGCTGACCGCTGCCGCGGAGGAGGCCGGGTGTGCCACCGCGGAGCCGCTGGGGCCGTACCCGGCGATCGGGAAGCTGGCGCTGGCCAAGTACACGACGGCGCTGGGGATCGCTCCGCAGCAGCCGCAGGGGGCGCCGGTTCGCTGACGCGTGCCGTTCCTTCTTCCGGACGGGGTCCTTTCTTCGAGAGGGCCTCGTCGGTTTTTTTGGGGTGGGTGCGGTCTGCTCTTGACTGCGGGTTGGTGGGGGCTGGTCGCGCCCACGCGGCGGTAGCCGCAGATCGATACAGCCCCGCGCCCCTGAAGGGGCGCTTGTTCAGCCGAAGATCACGCAGGAGGCCGCCGGGACCTCCACCGAGCCGTCGTAACGCGGCTGGCCCGTTTCCTGGTCGATCGTGAACCAGGTGATGTTGCCGGAGCGCTCGTTGGCGGCGTAGAGGATGCCGTCGGACTCGGTGAGGGCGCGGGGCCAGTGGCCGCCACAGGGGACGGTGGAGGTGAGGTGGAGGCGGTCCTCGTCGGTGGTGAACGTCGTGAGGACGTCCTCGCCGCGGGTCGCCGTCCAGACGAAGCGGCCGTCGGGCGAGACGGCGATGCCGGAGGGGTAGGCGTCGCCGGCGGGGGCTCCGGGGAGTACCGGGGTCTCGCTCAGGGGCCGCAGGGAGCCGGTGGCGGCGTCCCAGCGGCAGACGGTGACGGTCGGGGTGAGTTCGTTGACCACGTAGGCGTACCGGCCGTCGGGGTGGAAGGCCAGGTGGCGGGGGCCGGAGCCGGGGCGCAGGGCGAACTCGCCGTGCAGGGCCGGGATGCCGCCGTCGAGCGTGCAGACGCGGACCGAGTCGGTGCCGAGGTCGACACTGACCGCCCAGCGGCCGCTGGGATCGGGCTGCACCTGATGGGCGTGCGGACCGCGCTGGCGGCGTTCGTGCGGCCCCGACCCGGTGTGCTGGAGCAGCCCGGATCGGACGGGGGCGAGGGTGCCGTCGGGGCGGACGGGGACGGCGGAGACGCTGCCGGAGCCGTAGTTGGCGGTCAGGACATGGCCGTCGAAGACACTGAGGTGGGTGGGACCGCTGGCGTCGACCGGGACCGGCGGACCGGCCAGCCTCGGCTTGTCGTCGTGGACGTGGTAGGCGGCCACCGCGCCGTCGGCGGTCTCACTGACCGCGTACAGGGTGCGCCCGCCGGGTGCGAGTGCGAGGTAGGACGGGTCGGGGACGCCGTCGACGCTCTCCAGGAGGGCCAGGGCGCCGCTGTGCGGATGGACCGCCGCCGTGACGACCCCGGGCCCGCCCGCCGCCGTGAACGACCCGATGAAGGCCCTCCGCCGCCTGCCGCCGTCTGCCACCGCTGTCCCCTCTCGACACAAGTCCCGCCACAAGTCCCGCCACAAGCCGGTACGAGTCGGTGCGAGCCGATCCCGGGCCGACGGTAGCAGTTTGCGGTCTAGACCAGGATGTGTGGGTCGGCGTGGCTCAGGCGCCGACCAGGGGAGACCCCGAGGGGGTGCGCAGCGGCTCGGCGAGTTCGGCCAGCGCGCGCTCCAGGCCGTGCAGATGGGCGAGGGCGGGTTCCGTGGGCGGCTCAGCGGGCCCGGCGACGTGTGCGGAGCCCCTGGTGAGCGCCTCGACGGCGGCCTCCACCCGCCAGCAGGCGGCGGCCAGCCGGGCGTCGTGCGAGGCCTCCGGGTCGGCGGCGACGGCGACCAGGCCGCGGATCTCCCGGGCGCAGTCGTCCAGCAGGGTGAGGACGCGGCGGGCCCGGCGCTTGCGGCCGAGCATCGGGTTGAGCGGATGGACCAGGGGGGCGACCGAGAGCCGTACCCGGCCGAGCAGCTGCTCCAGTTCGGCCACCCGGGGTGCCGGGTCGGCGGTGGTGGAGCCGGCGAGCCGGGCGGCGGCCTCGGCCGTGCCGGCGTGGACGCAGCGCAGGGCGCGCTGGATCCAGGCGTCGGTGGTGAGGTGGGTGGTGACCGGCAGCACGAACAGCACGGCCAGCACGGCGCCGAGGGCACCCACCCCGGTCTCGGTGAGGCGCAGCGCCAGCAGACCGGGGCTGAGGACGCCGAGGAGGCCGTAGAGGAGTTCGGCGAGGAAGGTCACCCAGAGCATCATCCAGGTGTAGGAGACGGCGGCCGAGTAGAAGACGCCGAAGACGGCGACCGCGACCAGGACGGCGGTGGGGACGGGGGCGCCGTGCACGGGGACGGCGACGAGCAGGCCCAGCGCGATGCCGATGACCGTGCCCAGGACCCGGCGGAAGCCGCGGACCAGCGTCTCGCCGCGCGAGGCCGTGTTGACGAAGATCCACCAGGTGGCGCCGACCGCCCAGTACCAGCGCTGGCCCGACACCAGCTGACCGACGACCAGGGCGAAACCCGCGCCCGCCGTCGCCTGCACGGCCTGCCGGGTGGTCACCCGGGCCAGGCCGGTGCCGGCGGGCGGCGCGGGCACGGGCGCCGGGGACAGGTGACGCTCGTAGCACCACAGGCCGAAGCGGACGGCGGCGGCGCAGAGCACGGAGAGCAGGACGGCGGCGGACAGCTCGGGCAGCTGTCCGGGGGTGGCGTGCAGGAACTGGGCCACGAAGAAGGTCATGAAGGCGAACACACCGAGGCTGTGGCCGCGCGGCCCCCAGCGGCGTGCGTACACGCCCGCGCCGATCACGGCGAGGAAGGCCAGGTCGCGGGCGACCGGTACGGCGTGCAGTTCGGCCGCGGCGGCGAGCACGGGCAGGCCCACGGCGGGCAGCAGCGCGGTGGTGACGGCCTGCCCGCGCACCGTGGGGTCCGCGACCGTGAACAGGGCGAGCAGCGCGGCGAGCCCGCCGGTGACGGCGCCCGCGAGGGAGTGCCCGGCCAGGCCGCAGACCACGACGGCCAGGCCGATGCCCAGCACGGCCCGCGCGGCGAAGCGCAGCCGCACCCGCCCCGGGTCCGGCGCCACGAACACCCTCTTCAGCACTGCTTCCCCTCCCACGGACGGCACACGGACGGCACCTGGACGGCGCTCGAACGGCACAGAAATGGCGCCGCGGGGATCCGCAGCGCCATCGACACACACCATGAGAGCATCGTGCGGCCCACTGGTTCAACTGTCACCTTTTTCGCTGCGCCATTGGCCCACTCCACGGACGAGAGGTCGAGCGTTGTGCGCGCCAATGGCCCAGGTCGACGGGATGGCCGCATGAGCCATTGGTACAGTCGTACGTCATGACCGTGGACGAGCTCGACACCCGCATCCTGCGGCTGCTGCTGGAGCAGCCGCGCACCAGCGTCCGCGAGTACGCCCGGATCCTCGGTGTCGCCCGGGGGACGTTGCAGGCCCGTCTGGACCGGCTGGAGCGGGACGGTGTGATCACCGGCAGCGGCCCCGCCCTCTCCCCCGCCGCGCTCGGCCACCCGGTGCTGGCCTTCGTGCACATCGAGGTCACCCAGGGCCACCTGGACGACGTCGGGGACGCGCTGGCCGCCGTACCGGAGATCGTCGAGGCGTTCTCGATCACCGGCGGCGGGGATCTGCTGACCCGGGTGGTGGCCCGGGACAACGCGCATCTGGAGGACGTGATCCAGAAGCTGATCAGCCTGCCGGGCGTCGTCCGCACCCGTACCGAGGTGGCCCTGCGCGAACGCGTTCCGCACCGGCTGCTGCCGCTGGTGGAGTCGATGGGCCGGGCGCCACGGCCGTAACGGCACGCCGGCCCCAGCTGTCCAAAACCGACCACTTCACGAAGGCGCTCGTCTAGATTCCTGAGAAGTGCCAGAGGGGGGCGGCGGTTTGACGCAGAGCGGCACCCACAACAACATCGTGGGCGGCAACACGACGGCGACGACGGTCATCCAGGCCGGATCGATCGGCCAGATCAACGTGCACCCGGAGGCTTCGTCCCCGCAGGCCGAGGCCGGTGCACCGGACGCGGACGCCTGGGTGCGCAAGGCCGTCGGTTCCGGGGTGTGGGGACATGTGCCGTCCGGTAGGGACAGCGCACACCACCGGCGGCACGTCGCCGCCGCCGTCGCACGTCTCGCCTCTCTGCGCGACGACCTGGAAGGGCATCTGGAACAGGATCCGTGGCGCGACGCGCGCATCGCGACCGCGTTCCTCGACAACATCGGCCTGCTGCTCGGCGAGCCTCCCCGGGAACAGCGCGCGGACCAGGCTCAGCAGTCTCAGCCGGCCGGCCTCGACCTCTATCCGGCCGAAGCCGCTCTCCTCGTGCTGTTCCCCTTCCTCCACCGGGTCCACTCCCTGCGGCGGACGGCGGAGCTCATGGAGATCCGGCCCTGGTCACTGCGGGCCGAGCCGGACGCCGGGGCGCTGCGGCGGGCGTACGAAGTCTTCACGGAGGAGAGCGAGGCGCTGGTCCAGCGGGCGCTGCGGGACCCGGAGGCCGAGCCTCTGGTCGGCTGGTGGCTCTGCCACCGCTGGCTGACCCGGCACGAGGAGTTCACCGACGCGACGTCGGTTCCGGGCCTCCTGGCGGAACTGGGCCCGGCCGCGGAGGAGTTGGGCGGGGCGCTCGCGGCCGACCGGGTGACCGCCCTGCTGCACGGGCTCCGACGAGGGCCCGACGTCTGTCACCCGGAGTTCCTGAACCTCCTTCCCAGCGACGACCGGGTCCGCTGCGGTCCGGGCCACCAGCAGATCCGCTTCCAGCGGGTCGCCCTTCTGCTGGCTCTCGCGTACGGCATGTCCGCCGAGATGACGGCGCTGCCGGACATCGTCGCCGAGCACCTCGCCATCCCGTACCCGGTGCACCTGGACGAGTTGCGCCGCACGCTCGCGGACGCGGACTGGGGAGGCTCCCGCGATCTCCCGGTGCTCCGCGCCGAGTGCCACCACGAGGCGGTCGTCGAAGGGCTGCGGGAGTACACCGGGCGGGCCGACGCCCTGCTGCACGCCGTACGGCGCACGGTGCGCGAACGCGTCAACCAGCCCGTGCCGGAGCTGCCGACCCGGCTGTCCGCCGACGGTGTGGTGCCCAGCCGGGGCGCCTTCGACGGGTACGCGCGATTCCGCAGCGACGGTCGCCGTGTCCTCGATCTGGCCATGGGGATCGAGCTGTACAAGGACCGCGATCTCGCCGTCCGGGAGCTGTACCAGAACGCGCTCGACGCCTGCCGTTACCGGCGCGCCCGGCAGGAGTACCTCGACCGCACCACCGCTGCGCCGGGCGAGCCGTACACGGGGAGCATCTCCTTCGTCCAGGGGCTCGACGACGACGGCCGGGCCTACCTCGACTGCGTGGACGACGGCATCGGCATGGGCGAGGCCGAACTCCGCGGCGTCTTCTCGCATGCCGGCGCGCGCTTCGCGGAGCAGCTGGAGTTCAAGCTGGAGCGGGCGCGGTGGGAGTCGCTGGATCCGCCGGTGAAGCTGTATCCCAACAGCCGTTTCGGGATCGGCGTGCTGAGCTACTTCATGCTCGCCGAGGAAATCCGCGTCACCACCTGCCGGATGGACACCGACGGATTGCCAGGGGCGGTCCTCGATGTGTCGATCTACAGTCCGGGCCATCTCTTCCGGATCGTGAAGACCGCGGCCCGGGGCCGGCAACCGGGGACTCGGGTACGGCTGTATCTGCGGTCCGATGTCGATCCGGCGTCCTGGTCGGCCGTGGACGTCCTGGAACGGGTGCTGGCCCTCGCGGAGTTCCCCGTGTCGGCACAGCACGGAGGGCGGACGAGCACGTGGACCGTGGGACAGCTCAAGGAAAGGGATACCGGGCCCCGGACCGAGGCCTTCGGACTCAACGCCCACGGGCGTCAGGCGTACTGGCCCCGCGACTGCGCCGACCCCCAGGTCATCTGGTGCGAGCACGGCGGCGCGCTGCTGGTGGACGGTCTGCTCGTGGAACCCACGGGACACGACGGAGTGCTCTCGTCGAGCGGCTCCGGCCTCATCGGCGCCGTGGTCAATCTGAGCGGTGAATCGGCCCCGGCGCGGCTCTCGGTGGATCGCCGGAACGTTGTCGACGACGTGGCACGGCCCGTGCGGGAACTGCTCGGCGCCGCAACCGACGTGCTGACCGACGGCGACGGCGACTGGCCGGACTTCGTGTGGCTCTGCAACGTCGCTGAGGGCAGCGCGGTACTGGGTGACATCGTCGCGTCCGCGTTCTCCGCGACGGCACTGGACATGACCTACCGAGGGATGACCTTCGGCGGCGGACAGACGGGCTTCTTCCCGGCCGATGTGTCCATGGTGCCGAGCGACCGGCACCCGGAAGGCGCCGGGTACGCCCGGCGGCCCACCTGGACCATCGTCAGTGGCGAAGCGCCGGATCACATCTACCTGTGGCGGGTCCTCGCTCGCCGGCCACGCGCGGCATTGCGGCTGCTCGCCGAGGTGTGCCCGGAGATCGAGGATCCCAGGCCCGTGCACATGCCCACATTGTCCGACCAGTGGCTCCTGCTGTCGGAGAACGGAAACAGAGGATGGCAGGGAGCCCCGAGCCTGGGGGCCATCGCCCGCTCGGCGAGCAGGCTGCGTCTCACGGGCCGCGAGGTCGCCCACCGCCTCGCCCATCTCGGTTTCGAGGACAACGACCCCCGGCGGTGGTCGGAAGACGCCGAACTCACCACAAGTAGCGCCAGAACGCTCACGAACGTCTATGGCGGCTACCTGAACCGCAAGAACGCCCTCACGCTGGATGATCTCGTGCATGCGGCCCAACGCTCCGGCGCGGGTGTCACGTCGACCGCCGGGTTGTTGCGCAGCTTCGGCTATCGCCTCGCCGACGGCGTCGTGGCGCTGGGCGAGGCCGCTGAAGGGGACGACCTGCTCTGGCTCGATCCGGAGAACAGGTCCGCCGGCTGCCTGGACCCCGACGCGACGGTTCCCCTGGGCCACATCGCCCACTTGAGCGTCAAACTCGGCCTGCCCGTGCCCGAGGTGTGCGGCAGACTCTCGGCCCACGGACTGCGGACCGACGCCGACCGGCTGCCAACACATCCGACGGACGAGACCCTGCTCCTGCTCAGCGTCAACGCCGACGGCAAGCGCCCCTGGCTGGAGGGCACTTCGGTGCCGGCGGGACATGTTCTGGAAGTGGCGGAGAAACTCGGACTGAAGCCGCCACGTGTGCTGGCCCGGTTCGCGTCCATGGGGTTCGCACCTCCCGAGCCCTTTCCCTCCGACGCCTCCGCCGCCGACATCTGGCTGCTGTGGGACGAGGTCTACAGCGAATGGCTCACGCCGCAGAGCGATGTCCACTATGTGAACGTCTTCCACCAGGTCGAGAACCTTCCGGAGTTGCGGCACAAGACCAACAGAATGCGGGCCTTCGGTCTGGACGTTCCCTTGGCGGTGCCGATCCGCCCCACCCGACTGGACAGGGAACTCCTCCTACCGAACGGCCCCGTCAGCTGGTGGTCCGCGGACGACCGGGTCGTGCCGTTCAGCGTTGTCCTGCTGGCCGCCCGCGAGGTCGGCGCGAGCCCCACGGCGGTGGCCAAGCGGCTGCACGCCTGCAACATCCCCACCTCGCACGACACTCTCCCGAAGGGGCTCGCCTTCAGCGAAGCCCTGCGGCTCCTGCGGGTGGACGAACTGCCCGAGGGCGAGCTGCCGGACGTCGGGCACTTCCCGCTCGAATACCTCCACAAGACCGCCCTCAGCAAACGCACCGGCATCCCCGAGGTCGTCTCCCTCATCCGTCGGCTCGGCGTCCCCCTCCCCGACCCCGCGGAGACGATCAGGGCGGCGCTGGCCCGCGTCCCCCGCCCCCACCAGCCCTGACCGCGCATCCCGTCCGGACCATTGACGCCCCCGCGCCCCTTCCCTATCTTCTGGACGGCTTACCGAACGATGTTCGATATATCAAACGGCAGGAAATGAGGAGCCCATGGCGCAGTCCCTCTCCCGAAGGACCCTCCTCCAGGTGACGGCACTGGCCGCCGCCGGGGCCGGTGTCGCGGTCGGGGGGAGGGCGGCTGCCGCCGAAGCGGCGTGGACGGTACGGCCGTTCGGGCTCGCGGAGGTGGCGCTCGAACCGGGGCTGTTCGCCGACAAGCGGGCGTTGATGCTCGACCACGCACGCGGTTACGACGAGAACCGGCTGTTGCAGGTGTTCCGGGCCAACGCGGGGCTGGACACGGGCGGTGCGGTCGCGCCGGGTGGCTGGGAGGGGCTGGACGGGGAGGCCAACGGGAATCTGCGCGGACACTACACGGGGCACTTCCTGACCATGCTGGCGCAGGCGTACGCGAGCACCGGCGAGGAGGTGTTCGCGGCGAAGGTCCGCACCATGGTGGGGGCGTTGGGCGAGGTGCGCGAGGCCCTGCGGCGGGATCCGTCCGTGTTGAGCGTCGACGGGGTCCTCGGCGGGCGCGCCGTCGAGAACGAGCGCGGGTCGTACCAGTACGTCGAGTTGCCGGCCGGAGTGCTCGAAGGCGCCTCGGCCGTCACGCTGTCCGCGTGGGTGAAGCCCGGTCACGCGGACGCCTGGGCGCGGGTGTTCGACTTCGGGAACGACACCAGCCGGTATCTCTACTTGGCCGCGCGGAACGCGCGTGGGGTGCCGCGCTTCGCGATCACCACCGGCGGGGCGGGCGGCGAGCAAGGGCTCGACGGTACGGCCGCGCTGCCCGTGGACCAGTGGAGCCACCTCGCGGTGACGATCGCCGACGGCACCGGCACGCTGTACGTCAACGGCTCGGCCGTGGCCCGGAACACGGCCATGTCGCTCACCCCGGCCGCCCTCGGGGCGCTGGCACATCACTGGCTCGGGCGCTCCCTCTACGCCAACGACCCGATCTTCGCGGGCGCCTTCGGCGGGTTCGACGTGTGGTCGCGGGCGTTGGGCGACGAGGAGATCGCCGGTCTGCAGAGCGTGCGGGCGCGCGGCGACCTCGTCTCCTACGCCTTCGACGAGACGTCGGGGCCGGACCTCGCGGACGGGTCGGGGCGCGGGCTCGACGCCGCCCTCCGCCGTACCTGGGGCGGGCCGAGCCACCCCGGGTTCCTCGCGGCCTACCCGGAGACGCAGTTCATCCTGCTGGAGTCGATGACCGGCAGCGACTACACGAAGGTGTGGGCACCGTACTACACCGCGCACAAGATCCTGCGGGGGTTGCTGGACGCCCGTACCGCGACCGGCGACGAGCGGGCGCTGGACCTCGCCTCCGGGATGGGCGACTGGATGTACGCGCGGCTGTCCGTGCTGCCCGCCACCACGCGCCAGCGGATGTGGGGGATCTTCTCCAGCGGCGAGTTCGGCGGGATCGTCGAGGCCATCTGTGAGCTGCACGAACTCACCGGGAAGGCCGAACACCTCGCACTGGCCCGGCTGTTCGACCTCGACAGCCTCATCGACGCCTGCGCGGCGGACACCGACACGCTCGACGGCCTGCACGCCAACCAGCACATCCCGATCTTCACCGGCCTGGTCCGGCTGTACGACGCGACCGGCGAGGAGCGCTACCTCACGGCCGCGAGGAACTTCTGGGGCATGGTCGTACCGCATCGTATGTACGGGATCGGCGGCACGAGCACGACCGAGTTCTGGAAGGCGCGGGACGTGATCGCGGGGACGATCAGCGCGAGCACCGCCGAGAGCTGCTGCGCGTACAACATGCTGAAGCTGAGCCGGTCGCTGTTCTTCCACGAGCAGGATCCGGCGTACATGGACTACTACGAGCGGGCGCTGTACAACCAGGTGCTCGGTTCCAAGCAGGACCGGGCCGACGCCGAGAAGCCGCTGGTCACGTACTTCATCGGGCTGACGCCCGGGCATGTGCGGGACTACACGCCCAAGCAGGGCACGACCTGCTGCGAGGGCACGGGCATGGAGTCCGCCACCAAGTACCAGGACTCGGTGTACTGCGCGGCGGGCGACGGCGGCGCCCTGTACGTCAACCTCTACAGCCCGTCCACGCTGACCTGGGCCGAGAAGGGCGTCACGGTCAGCCAGCGCACCGGCTATCCCCGGGAGCAGGGCAGCACGCTCACCGTCGGCGGGAGTGCGCGGTCCGCCGCCTTCGCACTGCGGCTGCGGGTACCGGCGTGGGCGACGGCCGGGTTCCGGGTGACGGTCAACGGGCGTGCGGTGCCGGGCACCCCGGTGCCGGGAAGCTACTTCGAGGTGTCCCGGACCTGGCGGCCCGGGGACACCGTGCGGGTGTCGGTCCCGTTCCGGCTGCGGGTCGAGAGGGCCCTCGACGATCCGTCGGTCCAGACCCTGTTCTACGGGCCGGTCAACCTGGTCGGCCGCAGCCCGGCGACGGAGTACCTGGAGCTGGGGCTGTACCGCAACGCCGGGCTCTCCGGCGACCTGCTGCCGTCGCTGTCCCCGGTGGCCGGGACCCCGCTCCATTTCACCCTGGACGGGACCGAGTTCGCCCCCTTCCACGAGGGCACCGAGGACCCAACCCATGCCTATTTCCGCCGCTCGGAGCCCACGGTGGTGTTCGGCGGCCTCGACTCGGGGGTCGCCAATCCGGCCGGGGCCGACGGCGGATCGCTGCTCGACGAGATCTGGGCCGGGGCGCCCTTCCGGGACAAGGGGGCGCTGGTGGCGCGGGTGCGGTCGGTGGTGGACGCGTGGGTGGCGGGCGGACTGCTGGCCGGGGCGGACGGCGAGCGGATCGTGGCCACGGCGCGGGAGGCGTCGTACGCGCGCTGATCGCAAGACGTCGTAGGCGCGCCGAAGCCGGGCCGGGGCGGCCATCACCCGGACCCCACCAGCCGGACCGTCACCCGGTCGGACCAAAACAGGCATTCGATCGCCCCGCTCCCCGCGCGGGACCAGGCCTGACTGCATAGCGTGGCCGTATGACCACGACCTGGGCAAAGCCGCAGCGGCCGGACACCGAGGACCGGCGGTGGCGGGCGCTCGGGGTCTGTCTGACGGCAGGCTTCATCTCGCTGCTCGACACCTCGATCGTGAACGTGGCACTGCCATCGATGGAGCACCGGCTGGGTGCCACGGAGGCCGCCCAGTCCTGGGTGGTCTCCGGATACGCCCTGGCCTTCGGGCTGGCGCTGGTCCCGGCGGGCCGGCTCGGCGACATGCGCGGGCGGCGCCAGTCCTTCCTGTTCGGGCTCGCCGTGTTCACGCTGGCCTCGGCGGCCTGCGGGCTGGCCGCGAGCCCCGACTGGCTGGTGCTGTTCCGGCTGGTCCAGGGCGCGGCGGCGGGCATGGTCGCACCGCAGACCTCGGGCCTGATCCAGCAGATGTTCCAGGGCGACGAGCGGGCCAAGGCCTTCGGTCTGCTCGGCAGTGTCATCGGGGTGTCGACAGCGGTGGGCCCGCTGGCGGGCGGTCTGATCATCGACGCCGTCGGCACGGACGACGGCTGGCGCTGGGTGTTCTTCGTCAACCTGCCCATCGGCGTGGTCGCGTTCGCGGCGGGACTGCGGCTGCTGCCCCGGTTCCCCGGGACGGCGGGCAGACGGGAGCGGTTCGACCCGGTCGGGGTGCTGCTCCTCGGCTGCGGGGTGCTCGCGCTGATGCTGCCCCTGGTGCAGGAGCAGCAGTGGACCGGGCGGGAGAAGTGGGCGCTGCTGCCGGTGGGCGCGCTGCTGCTCGGTCTGTTCTGGGTGTGGGAGCGGCGGCAGGGACGGCTGGGGCGGGCCCCGCTGGTCGACCTGAACCTGTTCTCGCTGCGGTCCTTCACGCTCGGCTCGCTGATCAGCCTGAGCTACTTCGCGGGCTTCACCACGGTCTTCTTCGTCATGGCCCTGTTCCTGCAGAACGCGGCCGGATACAGCGCGCTGGCCGCCGGCGTCACGGTGCTGCCCTTCGCGGTCGCCTCGGCCGTCGGCGCCGCCCTCGGAGGCCGACTGGTGGTGCGCCACGGACGCAAACTGGTGGTCATCGGCCTGAGCGGGGTGGCGCTGGGGCTGCTCGGGATCGTCGCGGTGGTGCGGCTGGTGCCGATGGAGAGCCTGGGGTGGGCCACGGTGGTGCCCATGATCATCGGCGGGCTCGGCTCCGGCGTCACGGTCTCCCCCAACACGACGCTCACCCTCACCCGGGTCCCGGTGAAGCGTGCCGGTGCGGCCGGTGGGGTGCTGCAGACCGGCCAGCGCGTCGGCTCGGCGGCCGGGATCGCGGTGGTGGGCTCGGTGTACTTCGCCCACCTCGCGAACCGCGGCCCGGCCGCCGAGGCGCTCCAACTCGGTCTGCTGACGTCCGTCGGGTTCATCCTGGTGGCCCTGTGCCTGGCGGTAGCCGATCTGCGGGAGCGGACGAAGGCACCGGAGGCCGAGCCGGTACCGGAGACCGGGTCCAGGGTGTCCTAGGCGGCGACCCCCTCCACCACCGAGAGCACGGTCGAGGTCGGCACCACCCGCGACAGCTTCAGACCGGCGGCCTCGAACAGCCCGGCGAACTCCGGCTCGGTGCGCTCCCGGCCCACCAGGGCCGCCATCAGCAGCAGGTCCAGGGCCTTGGCCTGATGGGGTGCGTTGCCGGGCGGGACCACCGCGTCGACGACCAGGATCCGCCCGCCCGGTGCCAGCGCGGCACGGCAGCGTTCCAGGAGGGTCACGCACTGGTCGTCCTCCCAGTCGTGCATGATCCGCTTCAGCACCAGGACGTCCCCCTCCGGTACGTCGGTGAAGAAGTCCCCGGTCGCGGTGGACCAGCGACCCGCGGTCCCGGGCGTGTCCAGCCGGGCGCCGGCCAGGACGTGCGGCCGGTCGTACAGGATGCCGCGCAGACCGGGGTGGCGGTCGAGGACCGCCAGCAGGAAGCCGCCGTGGCCCCCGCCCACGTCGACCACCGTCCCGGTGGGCGGGAAGTCGCAGGCGGCGGCGATGGGCTCGTTCTCCGCGTCGGACATCGCGGCCATACCGCAGTGGAAGACGTCGGCGGTCTCCTCGTCCTGGGCGAAGTACTCGAAGAACGGCAGCCCGAAGAGGTGCTCGAAGGCGGACGTGCCCTCGCTGACGCAGCGGCTCAGGTCGGCGGTGGGCAGCCACATGCTGCGGTCGGTGTTCATCAGGACGGCGGTGCGCGCCGAGCAGGGGGCGTCGCTGCGCAGGGTGTCGCCGATGGAGGTGAGCCGGAAGCGTCCGCTGTCGTCCTCCTCGAAGATGCCGCGGGTGGCGAGCAGCCGGAGCACCCGGTGGAGGTTCCGCGCGTCGGTGCGGGTGGCCGCGGCCAGTTCGGCCGGGGTGCGGGGGCCGTCGGCCAGATGATCGGCCACCCCGACGACCGCGGCGGCACGCAGCGCGGCCGGGACGAGGTAGCCGAGCGATTCGTTGACGAGGAACGCGGACGACGTACGGGGATCGACGGCTTCGTCCGGGGCTGCTTCAGTGCTCACGGGCGCCTCCAGCGGTGAATGTCCGGGTTGTCCGGAGGCATCGTGACATCGCGGGGGCCTTGGATCGGGGAGGGTGATCGGGGCGCGCGGGAGCAGATCGGGAGCGGGCGTGGGACCCGGCCCCCGGTCACGACCGGCGGCGGGGCTTTCCGCGCTTCGCGGACTTCGCGGACTTCGCGGACTGCGCGCCGGTGGCGCGGGCGCGCGCGGTGCGGCCGGCCGGTGTCGCCTTGCCGGCCGCCGGCTTCTGCGCCCGCTTGGGCTTGTCCTGTGAACCCTGCGCTGCCTGTGCCGACTGCGCGGCCTGGCGGCCCCGCGTGCTGTTGACCGTGCGCCCCCGGACGATGCCGATGAAGTCCTCGACCAGCTCCGTGGTGGCCTCCTCGGGCCAGGACAGGGCGACGGTCGACTGCGGGGCGTCGGTGAGCGGGCGGTAGGTGAGGTCCCGGCGGTGGTGGAGACGGGCCAGGGACTGCGGGACGACCAGGAGACCCACCCCGGCGGCGACCAGTTCGACCGCGTCCTCGGTGGTGGCGGGGCGCTCGAAAGCGGGCTCGCCGGGCGGCGCGTCCCAGTCGAGGACGTCGTCGAGGGGGTGGAAGAGGACCTCGTCGGCGAGATCGGCGACGGTGACCTCCTCGGCCGCCGTGATCACGTGGTCCTTGGGGACGACGACCACCGTGGTCTCGCTGTAGAGGGGGATCGCGCTGAAGAGCGTACGGTCCACCGGGAGCCGTACGAATCCCGCGTCCGCGTCGCCCGCCCGCAGCAGCTCGGGCGCCTCGGCGGCCGTGACCTGGTGGAGGGTGAGCGGGATGTCCGGCAGGCGCTCGTTCCAGATCCGAACCCATTTGGCGGGCGTCACGCCGGGGACGTACGCGAGCCGGAACGACGGTGTTTCCTCCGAGCCTGTCACCGGACCAGGGTAACCGGCGGTGGTCAGGGCCTGCGCACCCGGCCGATACCCTTGACCTCATGAGTTCGCACCAGACCGCCCAGACGATGAAGCCCGCGACCGCGGCGAAGAAGCTGGGGGTGTACCTGCCCGCCACACCCGCCTCCTTCCAGGAGGGCGTCGTCTCGCGCGCCGAGCTGACCGAGCTCCAGGCGAACCCGCCCGAGTGGCTGCTCGAACTGCGGGCCAAGGGGCCGCACCCGCGTCCGGTGGTCGCGGCCAAGCTGGGCGTGTCCATCGCGGGGCTGGCCCGCGGCGGGGTGACGGAGGCGCTCACCACCGAGCAGATCGAGGAGCTCAAGCGCGAGCTGCCCGCGTGGCTGGAGAAGGAGCGCACCACCCAGGCGGAGGTCCGCAAGGAGGGCGCGCGGCTGAAGAGCCTGCAGCGGGAGAAGGAGGCGGGGCAGGACTGACGTCCCGGCCCCGAGACGGTCGTACGGCCCCGGTCCAGGCGTTGCCGCCTGCGGTCCGGGGCCGTTGTCGTACCGGCCGGCTCCGGGGCAGCCGGCTCCGAGGCGGCCGTCCACACCATCCGCACCCGGTTGACCTGGCACTTTCCCGACCTGGCGGAGACCGCGCAGGGCGTTGTCAGTGGCCTCCCCTACAGTCCCCATCACTTGATCACTGCGGTGCGGGGAGGCACGCATGGGGTGGGTGACGGCCGGGGACTACGAGGTGGCCCTGGACGACGGGAAGGTGGTCTGCCGCAACGCGGCGGGGCGGCGGCTGAAGTCCGTGCCCGCGAAGCTGGCGGACGATCCGGCCGTGGCCGGACTGCGGCAGCTCGCGGAGTGGCTGGAGCGGCACGAACAGCGGTGTCTGGCCGATGTGGAGCGATGGATGACCCGCTCGCTGCCGGTGCCGCTCGCCGTCCTCGCCCGGGTCTGGCCCGACCCCGCCTGGCAGGCCGCGCTGCGCGACGTGGTGGTCACCGGCGCCGACGGCGAGGTGGCCGGATTCCTGCGGGACGCCGACGCCGAGCGCGGGCTCGGCCTGGTCGACCTCGACGGCGACACCGTGCGCATCGCGCCCGACCTGGTCCGGCTGCCGCACCCGGTGCTGCTCGAAGACCTGGCGGAGTTGCGGGAGTTCGCGGTCGAGCTCGGGGTCGAGCAGCAGGCGCAGCAGCTCTTCCGCGAGGTCTGGCACCGCCCGGCCGCCCTGGACGCCGAGGGCACCCAGGTCGAGGAGTACGCGGGCGGGGTCTTCAAGGAGCTGCGGTTCCTGCACGGCAGGGCCACGCAGCTGGGGTACCGGGTGCGCGGCGGATACGCCGTGTGCTCCGTGCTGGAGGGGGGCCGCGGGGTCGAGGCCCGGGTCTGGGTCGGCGACTTCGACGGCTACTCCGAGATCGAGACCGGCCCGCTGGTGTGGACCGATCCGGCGGGCCGGACGCTGAGGCTGGGTCAGGTCGGCCCGGTCGCCTGGTCGGAGGGCATGCGGATGGCGGCGGCGCTGTACGCCGGGCGGGACATCGAGGACGAGGAGCGGGCGGCATGATCCGGTACGACGACACCACCACGGCCGCGCTGCTCGACGCCGGCGCCGTCCTGCCCCCGGGCACCAGCTCGCGCGAGGACGCCGATGTGCTGACCGCGCGCACCTACACCCACCCCGCCCTGGACGGCCGCGCGGTGGTGCGCCTGGTGCCGGGCACCCTCGGCGAGGCCGAGGACCTGGCCCTGGAGTTCCTCGGTCTCGCCCGGGAGCCGGAGGCGCCCGAGGTCGGTCAGGTGCGCCGGGAGACGCTCGGCTTCCCGGCCTGGGCGCTGGTGCACGATCCGGCCAACGGCCATCACGCCCTCGCCCTGGTCAAGGATGTCGAGCGGCTGACCCGGCAGGCCAAGTCCAAGCCGGGCAACGCGAAGGAGGGCTTCGAGGCGCTCGGCGAGCGACTGGGCCGCGCGGTCCCGCACTTCCTGCCCACCTTCTACGAACAGGCCGCGCGGGTCTTCCTCCAGCAGGAGAACACGACGTACGCCGCCGCGTTCTTCGGCAAGGCCCGCGAGGCCGAGCGGGTGCACGCCCTGGGCGTGGACGAGGAGCGGCAGCGGGCGGTGTTCCTGGAGTTCGCCTTCGCCGGGGCACTCACCGTCAAGGCGCTCAAGGAGTACGTCAGGGATCTCGCCCGGCGCCTCGAACCGGCCACCGCCTGGACGCAGTTCCGGCAGCTGACGGTGGAGCGCTGCGCGGCCGGGATGCCGCCGTACGCCTCCCTGCCGCAGGATGCGCGCGGGCTGATCAGGGCGGCGGGGCTCGACCGGGCCACCGAGGAGTGCGCCCTGGTCGCCGACCTGCTCGCCTCCCCCGCCGCCGTGCGGGCGCCCGCGTCCTTCTGGACCGCCTACCGCGGCGTGCTGCCGTCCCTCGCCGAGCGCCGGCCCGAAGTGCGCACGCGGCTGCTGGAAATCATGCCGGCCGGGCTGGGCCGGGAGGTGGCGGACGACGAGTTCTGGCTCGCGCTGCTGGCCGAGTGCGGAGCCGACCTGCTGCTCACCGGCGAGAGCGACGGGAGCAACCAGGGAGGAGAGAGCGGTGAGAGGGGGGAGAGCGGCGGTGAGGTCGACGCGGCGGACTGGCTCAGCCGCTGGGCGTCGCACCGCAAGCACGGAGCGGCGTACTCGCACCGCTCCCCCGCCACGCTCGCGCTGGTGGAGCGGATGGCGCCCCGGCTGCGCGCGGGCGGCAGGCCCGTCGACCTCTTCACCGGGCGCTGGCAGAACGGCGCCGACATCGACCTGCTGGACCTGTGCGTGGCCGAACGGATCCCGCTGACGGTCCCGGACACCGACATCCACCTGCCTCTCACCAACTGGCTGCGCGACGAGCGGCCCGGACAGCGCGATCTGACAGCCGTCGCGACCGATTCCCGGTACCGCACCCTGCTGTTCCGCGCCGTCGACGCGTTCGGCCGGGGACAGGGTCCGAAGGACCTGCCCAAGGTGGCCGAGCACCCGATCCTCGGCGACGTACTGGTCGAGTGGCTCCAGGGGGCGACGGCCGCGTTCACTTCCGCCACCGGACTGCCCGGGGCCGACTGGGAGCTGGGCCGGCTGCGCCCGTTCCGGACGGTGCTGGAGAAGAGCCCGCTCGCCGTCCGGCGCCTCGCCGAGTACGACGTCACACCGGTGCTCGGCCGCACGCTGCGCACCGGCGTCCTGGACGAACTGGGCTGGCCCGCGCTGGAGGAGGCGCTGGAGCTGCTCGACGGCGCGGTCCGCAAGGACCAGGACGACTCCCTGTCGGTCACGGAGGCGTGGCCCGCGCTGATCCTGGTGCGCGGGCACCGGGCGGTCGTCGTCGGCCCCGACGGGGTGCTGCTCACGCACGACCTGCGGCTGCCCGCCGACCTGGACCGCTGGCACCGCCCCCGGCTCCGGTACGCCGACGGCGAGTTGCTGGTGATGTGGCGGGACGGCTCCAAGCAGTACGGCTACTGGTCGGCGCGTCCGTCCGAGGTGTTCACGGTCGGCGGTGAGCAGATCCCCAGCTGGTGGTCCGGCATGGACGCGGCGAACGCGTCGATCCCGCTGCCCGGCGGCGGTCGGGCCACGGGCGGCCGTACCCTGCACGCCGGGGACACGGTGCTGCCGCCGAGCCGCCCGGTCATGGGCGACGGCGTCACGTACTGGCGCCAGGGCCGGCACGGCCGGCAGACGGTGTGGCTGGAGTACGACCCGGTGACCGGTGAGCACGGACGTGCCTCGCTGCCCGCGCTGCTGGCGTCGGCCGTCCGCGAGGATGCCTCGCTGCAGCACGGCTCCTGCGAGGTGCTGCCGCTGCAACCCGGGCTGGAGAACAGCCCGTTCGGCACCGACGGCACGGTGCTGGGCCGGTGGGTGCGCACGGAGGGCACGGCGGGCGAGGACGCCGCGGCGCGGACGACCGCGGGCACCCCGGACGGCCGGACGGTCACCCTGCGCGCGGGCCGCGACGGCCGGGTGCCGGGGGTGCCACTGGGCGCGCTGCGGCTGCCGGGCGGGGCCGAGCCGCTCGTCTCGCAGATGTACCAGAGCGTCGCCCTGCACGCGGACGACGGCACCGAGCTGGGGCAGGTGTCCTTCGGCGGGTCCGGCGGGGCGTACGCGGCCGGCACCCGGTTGGTGCCGCCGGTCGCGTTCTGGCACGCGCTGCGCCCCCGCGACGAGCGCGGTTCGGGCGTGCTGCGCGCTCTGACCGACGAGACGGCCGGTGCGCTGATGCGGGCGGCGGCGACGGCGCTCGCCGAACGGCAGGAGGCGCTGACCCGGGCCGGCAAGGACGACCGGGCCAGGGCCGCGGTGCCCGCCGCCGACGAGGTCACGACGGCCGCCGTGGCGCGGGCGCTGCCCGAACTCACCGACCGGCGGCTGCTGGCCGGGGTCGCCGCCCTCGTCCAGGCGGCCGTGCGGGTCGCCGAGTCGGCCGCGTCCCTCGCCGCGCCGCCGCAGAAGGGGCCGGGGCAGCCCCGGCGGCGGACCGAGGGGATGTTCGCCGGCTACCGGCCGCGCCACGGCGACGACCGGACCCTGGCGCACGCGGTCTCGGGCGTCGCCGGTCTGCAGAACGCCTGGGGAAGCGACTGGACCGTGCTGCGGCAGATCCGCGCGGTGAACCACGTGCTGTCCGGGGAGCCCGCCGACGGCAAGCCGCTGCCCGGCCGTGACCGGCTCGCCGTCGGCGACGGCTGGCAGAGCGACGAGCACACGATCCCCGGCCTCGGGATGGTGTGGCCGCCCCTCCTCGGCGTGCTGCGGCCCCTCGCCCACCGCGCCGCCTCGCCCGCACTCAGCGAGGCCGAACGGGAGCCGCTGCTCCTGCTCTTCGAGGTCCTGACCGAGGGACCGCTCCCGGGGCTCGGGAACACGGTGCGCGAGATCGTGCTGTCCGAGCAGCACGACAAGCAGCAGCGCGCGGGGCAGGTGCTGCGCCGCGACGGCCGCACGGTGGTCGTCCTCGGCTGCCACTACGTCGACCACGCCGAGGACCGGGTCCAGTGGCTGGCCCTGGACCACGACCCGTCCGGCGCGTTCGGCCCCGTCGGGCACTTCACCCTGGCCGGCGAGACCCGGTACGCCGCGGGGATCCCCGCGGACCGGCTCGCCGAACTGGCCCGGCTGGTCCGGGAGAAGGGCGCCGCGCCCTGGCGTTCCGACGCTCCCGAGGCCCTGGTGGCGGCGACGGACGGCGGGCTCGGCACCCTCCAGGCCACCGTGCTGCTGGCCGGCCTGCCGAACGCCCCGCTCGCCGCGGGCCTCGCCGCCATCGGCCTGAAGCCCCGTCAGCGGGAGTTCGGCGCCGAACTGCTGAACACGCTCGCCCTCGACGACCAGCGGGCGCTGCTCGGCGCGCTGCTGCCGGACGACCCGGCCGAACTCTGGACGGTCGGGCCGGACACGGCGGCCTCGGGCCGGCTGTGGGCCGAGCGGCTGGGCACGCTGGTGCGCCTGCCGGAGGACCTGGGCGCCGACCTCCTCGGGCCGGGCAGCGGGTACGCCGAGGCCGTGCTCAACCCCGCGCGCACCCCCTGGCTCAGCCGCACCACCGTGCTGCGCCCCGACAAGGACGGCGACCTGGTGCCCGAGGACCCCTCGGCGGTGCCCGGACGGCATGCGCTGACCGGGGCCGTGGAGAGCCTCGCCGCGCTGGCGTACGTCCTGCCGTACGGGCATCCGCTGCGGGCCGCGCTGCCGGCGGGACTGGCCGCGGTGCGCCACCGGCTGACCGACCCCGAGCTGCTGCTCGACATCGACGTCGAGTGGACGGAGAAGGGCGGCTCGACCGCCGTCGAACTGCGCAAGGCGTACGGCCTGCCCAAGACCGGCGGCGGTGACGCGTACGGCAGGACGCGGGCCGGGGACGCGCTGGTGCTGCGCCCCTGGTACGGGGACGTCGAGACCGTGCTGCTCCGGCCTAGCGCGCTGAGCGGCCCGGACGACCCGGTCCTCGGGCTCCTCGAAGGCCTGGTCGGTCCGGGCCGCGGATCCGGTCCGCGCACGCTGCGGACGATCCTCGGCGACGACCTCGCCCGCGCCCTCGCCGCCGAGGGCCCCGCCGGGCCCGCCCAGGACCCCACGGTCAGCGTGCCCGCGCTGGTCGCCGAGGTCGCGGAGGCCAAGGGCCTCGGCACCGACGCCGCCGCGCTCTACCTCCAGTTGCTGGCGCTGCCCGACCCGACCGACCGCAACTGCGCACGCTGGACCGGCTGGAAGCCCGCCCGGACGAAGAAGGCGCGCGCCGAACTGGCGGCGACGGATCTGGTCGTCGAGGCGAAGCGCCCACGGGCCGGCCGTACCCTGTTCCTGCCCTGCGGCTGGCGCGACCTCAAGGCCCCGGCCCTGCCGGTGGAGACCTGGAAGGAAGCCCTCTACCCGGTCTCCGACGGCGACCGCACCCTCCCGCTGGTCCCGGTGCCGGAGCTGTTCGCCCGCGCCTGGGAGCGCGTACGGGCCGCAGACGCGCCCGCGTACGAGGAACTGACGACGCGGACCACCCGGAGAGGCCGCCGTCGATGACCACGATCCGTACCACCGACGTCCCCACCACCGCAGTCCGTACCGCCGAAGTCCGTACCGCCGAAGGACAACCGCCCATGAGTGCCGCTCCCCTCCGCCAGATCGTGCCGCCCGAGGACCGGTACGCCACCGAGCTGGCCTTCCTCGCCGCGTACGACTCCGGACCGCGCCCGCCCGCCTGGCGGCTCACGCCCCGGGCCGTCGTGACGTTCGTGATGGGCAGCGGCGGCCAGGCGCTGCGGCTGCCCGAGGATGCCGAGGCGGCAAAGGGGGTTCCGCGCCGGCTGGTGGTGGAGGGCAAGTTCGTCGGCGACCGCTCCCTGGTCGAGCGCTGCGTGGTGACCCTCGCGGGTGAGCGGGGTCTGCTGCTGGTCGGCGAGCCCGGTACCGCCAAGTCGATGCTCTCCGAGCTGCTGTCGGCCGCCGTGTGCGGTACCAGCGGCCTGGTGGTGCAGGGCACGGCGGGGACGACGGAGGACCAGCTCAAGTACGGCTGGAACTACGCCCTGTTGCTCGCCCAGGGCCCCAGCCGGCAGGCGCTGGTGCCGTCCCCGGTCCTCACCGCGATGTCCCGGGGCGCCCTCGCGCGCGTCGAGGAGATCACCCGCTGCCTCCCCGAGGTCCAGGACTCGCTGGTGTCGTTGCTGTCCGAGCGGCGCATGGCGGTTCCCGAACTGGCGGGCAGTGAGGACGCCTTGGCGCACGCCGCCCCCGGCTTCAATCTCATCGCCACGGCCAACCTCCGGGACAAGGGTGTCTCGGAGATGTCGGCCGCGCTGAAGCGGCGCTTCAACTTCGAGACCGTGGGCCCCATTCCGGACCTCGACGCCGAGACGGCGCTGGTCCGCGGCCAGGCCCGGGCGTCGGTGGAGCGGGCCGGGGCACCCTTCCAGGTCGACGACGCGGTCCTTGAGGCCCTGGTCACCGCGTTCCGTGATCTGCGAGAGGGCCGGTCGGCCGAAGGCTGGGAGGTGGAGCGCCCGTCCACGGTGATGAGCACGGCGGAGGCGGTTTCGGTGGCGGGTGCGCTGGCCCTGGCCGCGGCCTACTTCCCCGGGGACCGCGACGTCCTCGGCCTGCTCCCGGGCCACCTCCTCGGTGTCGTACGCAAGGACGACCCGGCCGACGCGGCCCGGCTGCGCGGCTACTGGGACGGTCCGGTACGCCGGCGCGCGGAGCAGGGCTCGGCCACCTGGCGCACGCTGTGGGACCTGCGTACGGTGCTGGAGGCCTGACGCCGTGCAACCTCCTCCCTCTGCCTCTTCCTCTCCCTCTCCCGACGAGGCCCTCGCGGCCCTCACCGACCCGGCGGGACCGTATCTGATCGGCGTGCGGCACCACGCTCCGTCGCTGGCCGCCGCCGTACCCGAACTGCTGGACACGGCCGCGCCGGACGTGCTGCTCGTCGAGCTGCCCGCGGAACTGCAGGAGTGGCTGCCATGGCTCGCCGACGAGGAGACCCGCGCCCCGGTCGCCCTCGCCGCGGCACCGTCCGACGGCAGCAGCGGCCCCGCGTTCTACCCGTTCGCCGACTTCTCCCCCGAACTGGCGGCGGTGCGCTGGGCCGCGCGGAGCGGGGTGCCGGTGGTGGCCTGCGATCTGCCGCTGGCGGATCGGGGGTGGCGGGAGGGGGAGGCCGCGGCGCGGGGACCGGGCCACCTCTCGACCGCCTTGCGCTCCCGGCTCACCGGCCGCCCGGGGGACGACCTCTGGGACCGGCTGGTCGAGGCGGCAGCACCCGGTTCGACACCGGAGGCCCTGCGCCGGGCGGCGCTGCTGACGGGGTGGGCTATGCGGGAGGAGTCCGCCGTGTCGGAGGTGGATCTGCGGCGGGAGGAGTGGATGCGTGAGCGGCTGGCACAAGCAACGGCGGAGGGCAGCCGAGCAGCGGTTGTGGTCGGCGCCTTTCACACGCCGGCACTGTTGCGCCCCTTCAGGGGCGCGGGGCCGCGATCGACGTGCGGCTGCCGCCGCGTGGGCGCGACCAGCCCTCACCCGCCGGCACCCGAATGGACCACCTCCCTCATCCCCTACACCTACGCCCTCCTCGACGAACGCTCCGGCTACCCCGCCGGCATCCGCGACCCCGAGTGGCAGCACATGGTCCTCGAAGCGGCCGGTGAACCGTCGGCCCTGACGGAGATGCTGACCCGCGCCGCCGTCCGCATCTGCGCCGAACTCCGTTCGATGGGCCACCCCTCGGGCCCGGCCGACGCCAGGGAGATCATCCGGCTCGCCGGAGACCTCGCCCGCCTCCGCAACCTCCCCGCCGCAGGCCGCGGCGAGCTGGTCGAGGCCGTCCAGACCGTGCTGGCGCAGGGCGAGCCGTACGGCCGCGGCCGGGCGGTGGCGAAGGCGATGGAGAACGTCCTGGTCGGCGACCGCGCCGGCCGCCCCACGCCCCGCGTGCCCCGCAGCGGCCTCGCCCCCGCCGTGGAGGCCGAGCTCGCCGACCTCGGGCTGCCCGGCCCGGCGGACAGCGGACCCGGCGCCACCCGGGACCTTCGGCTCGACCCCCTCCGCTCGGACCTGGACCGCCGCCGCGAACTCCTGCTGCGCCGCCTGACGTTGTGTTCGGTGCCGTACGCCGAGCGGAAGGAGGTGACCGGCACGGGCGGTGCCGATGCCCTCACCTCGCGCTGGGAGGTCCGCTGGACTCCGGCCACGGCCGCGATGCTGGCGGCGGCCGGGGTGCGTGGGGTCACCCTCGCGCAGGCGGCCGAGGGGGTGCTGCGCGAGCACGGCCGCAGGGAGCGGGACGCCGGCGGACCCACGGCGGCCCAGGTGCTGGCCGGTCTGGAGCAGGCGGCACACTGCGGTCTGCCCGGGCTCGTGGACGAGCGGCTCGGCGACACCGCCGACGTGCTCCCGGACTCCGGCACCCTGCCCGAACTCCTCGCCGCTCTTGCCCTGTCGGACCGGCTGCGGGCCGGTCATGTCGCCGGACTCGACGCGGACGAGGACCGTACGGCCAAGGCGGTCGCCGTGGCCGAGCTGCTGACCGCCGCGGCGGTACGGCAGGTGGACGGACTCACCGGTTCCGAGGACCGGGCCGATGCCCACGCCCTGCTCGAACTCGCCCATCGTGCCGACCTGCTGGGCGGGATCCGGCTCACCGACGCCCTCGCCCGGCTGGCGGCCGACGGCTCCCCGTTGATGCGGGGCGCCGCGGGTGCCGTCCGGGTGCTGCTCGGCCAGGAGGAACCGGAAGCGTTCGGCCGCCGGGTCGCCTCCTGGGTCGACGGGGCCGTCGACGCCGAGGCCCGAACCGCCCTGACCGCCCGGCTGACCGGGGTGCTGACCGCCGCCGGACGCCTGCTGGAGGCGGCCGCCCCCGCGTTGGAGCCCCTGGTCGACCGGGTGTCGGAGCTGTCCGACCGGGACTTCCTCGACCGGCTGCCGGCGCTGCGCGGCGGCTTCGACGCGCTCAGCCCGGCCGACCGCGAGCGGCTGCTGACCGGTGTCGAGGGGCGCCTCGGCGTCGACCGGGTGGCCGACACCGGCGCCGTCGACCCGGCCGCGCTGGCCACCTGGACCCGCGCGGACCTCGCCGCCCGCGAAACCCTGCGCGCGCTCGGCCTGCTGCCCGCGCGCCGGGTGCTCCCGGAGCCCGAACCCACCACGGCGGCTCCGCTCCCGGAGGACCACCGGCTGGCGCCCGCCGACCGCTGGCGCCTGGTGCTGGGCCGCCGTACCGATCAACTGCCCGTTTCGGCACGGTCCTTGGCCACCGCGCTGGACGAGTTGTACGGCAGCGGACGCGGTGAGGGCAGCCGGGGTGACCTCGGCGGCGGGGGCGGGCGCGAGGCGCCGTATCCCGGGGTGCGGGAGTGGTCGGAGGAGCTGGCGGCGCTGTTCGGGCCGGGTGTCCGGGAGGAGGTGCTGGCGGCGGCCGCCGCGACGGGCCGTCAGGACGTGCTGGCCGAGCTGGACCCGGACCGCGTGCGGCCTTCCGTGGACCTGTTGCGGTCGGTGCTGCGGCACGCGGGCGGGCTGCCCGAGGCCCGGCTGGCCGCGCTGCGCCCGCTAGTACGGCGTCTCGTGGACGCGCTGACACGGGAGTTGGCGACCCGGTTGCGTCCCGCGCTGCACGGCACCGCCCTGCCGCGCCCCAGCCGGCGTCCGGGCGGCGGCCTCGACCTGCCGCGTACGCTGCGGGCCAACCTGGCCACCGCGCGCCGTACCGCCGACGGCACGGTGCGGGTGATCCCGGAGCACCCCGTCTTCCGGACCCGGGCCCGGCGGGCCGCCGACTGGCGGCTGGTCCTGGTGACCGACGTGTCGGGGTCGATGGAGGCGTCCACGGTCTGGGCGGCGCTCACGGCCTCGGTACTGGCGGGGGTGCCGACGCTGTCCACGCACTTCCTGGCCTTCTCCACCGAGGTCATCGACCTCACCGACCATGTCGCCGACCCGCTGTCGCTGCTCCTGGAGGTCAGCGTCGGCGGCGGCACCCATATCGCGGCCGGGCTACGGCAGGCGCGGGAGCTGGTGACCGTGCCGTCCCGCACGCTCGTGGTCGTGGTCAGCGACTTCGAGGAGGGCTATCCGGTGGGCGGACTGCTCGCCGAGGTGCGGGCGCTGGTCGGGGCGGGCTGTCAGGTGCTGGGCTGCGCGAGCCTGGACGACTCGGGGCGCCCCCGGTACTCCACGGGAGTCGCGGGGCAGTTGGTCGCGGCCGGGATGCCGGTCGCCGCCCTCAGCCCGCTCGAACTCGCGCGCTGGGTAGGGGAGAAGATCGCATGACCACGGAACTGCCCGCCGTCGCACCGGCGGTGACCGCCGAGCTGGTCGCGGCCCTGTCGCCACGGCTGCGCAAACGGCTGGACGCGGGCATCGCCAAGCTGGCGGACCGGCCCGTCGTCCGGGACGGCGACACCGTGCGCATCACCGTCGACGACGAGGGCTCCGCCCTCGAACTGCACGCCCCCGAGGGCGCCGTGGCCGACGCGGCGGCCATCCGCTGCGGCTGTCTGCTGGCCCCGGACTGCCTGCACCGCGCGGCCGCGGCTTCGGCGGCGCCGGTGGCGGATCCGACCGAGACCGTCGAGGTGCCCGTACCCGACGCGCCGACGCCCAAGGCCTCGACCGCCGTGTCGGCTCCCGCTCCCCCTCCTGGCCCGGCCTCCGACGATTCCGCGCCCCCGCCTCAACTCGCCGCCGCCGAAGCCGTCTTCGCCGCCACGGCCGCCGTGCTCGACGCCGGTACGGACGGATCCGGTGCCGTACTGCAGGCGGAGCTGTTGCGGGCCGCGCACACCGCGCGCCTCGCGGGTCTCCCCCGGGCGGCCACGGCGGCGGTCTCCGTGGTCACCGGGTTGCGCGCGGCCCGCGCGGCCGACCCGGCGTTCCGGCTCGCCGGTCTCGTCACCGCCCTGTCGGAGACCCTGTACGTCGCCCACCGCGTCCCCCTCGCCACCGGTCCCGAACTGACCGGGCTGCGCGGCACCGGACGGCAGCCGTACGCACCGAACGGTTCGCTGCGGCTGTACGGCCTGTTCTCCGAGCCCGTGCTCACCGCGAGCGGCTACGCGGGCGCCGTCACCTGGACCGCCGACACCGAGGGCCGGCTGTACACCGTCTCGGACGTGGCCCCCGGCGGCGCGGGCCGGGCGGTGGGGGCCGCCGACCGTGCCGTACGCATCGGGGACACGGCGCTGACGCACCGGGAGTTGTCGCGGGCGGGCCTCGCGGTGTCCGGGGCGACGGTCTCGCCGACCGGGCGGCTCGGTGCGGGCGCGGGGGTACGGGCGGTGCGCGCGTCCGGTGCCGACTGGCGGGCGGAGCCGCTGGAGCGGTTGTGGACGGTGCCCGTGGCCGAGCAGGTGGGGCGGGCTCTGGGCGGCGGAGCCGATCTGCTGTTCCTGGAGGTGACGCTGGTCGGCGCGGTGCGTGAGGCCGCGGGTGACTGTCTGCTGGCCGAGTGCGGCGGCGTACCGGTGCGGCTGACGGCGGCGCACGACCATCCGGCGCTGCCGCACCGTGACAACCTGCGGCTGCTGGCCGCCGCGCGGGGCAGCCGGCTGCGGGTGATCACGCGTCTCACCCCGGCTCCGCACGCCCGCGCCCAGTTGCTCGCGACCGAACACCCCACGATCTCCGGGAGCCGCGTCGACCTGGGCCTGGACCGGCTGCACCATGCGGACCTGCCGGTTCCGGCGCCGGCCGCCGCCGTACCGGCTCCGGAGGAGGCGCCCCTGCACCTGTTGCGGCGCCGGGTCGAGCAGGCGGCTTCGGGCGGGCGGCGGGTGCTGGCCTTTCCGGGGAGTTCCGCGGCCGACGTCCGCCGTCTGCACCGGCACGGTCTCGGTACGGCAGGCGATGTCCTGGACGAGCTGCTCGGGGCCGCGGCGCAACGTTCGCGCGACGCCTTCGGCCGCCTCCTGCCGGCGGACACCGGCCGTTTCGCCCGGGTCTGGCTGACCGCGGCGCGCTACACGGACGAGGTGGACCGTACGCTGTGCGCGGCGGCGTGGGGCGGATGACCGGGGACGACGACGGGCCGCGGGCCGCCGCTCCCCCGTGTCGGCGGCCCGCACGACCGGAGTCGTCGCACCCGGTCGCGGTGCCCGGTTGAAGCATGCGACACCTGACCGTTGCCTGGGTATGCGTATAACTGCGTAGGGGCAGGGGCAGAGAGGACCACGTGGTACACGGGCTGGACAGGGCCTACGAGCGGCTCACCGAGCTGGCCGTGGCCGCGCTGCACGAACGCGAGCCCGATCGGCTGTGGCCGCTGCTCGCCGATGCCCTGACCTGCCTGTGCGGCGGCGAGACGCTGATCTACAAGCTGGACGACTGGAGCGAGGGGAAGGGCACCCTGGGTCTGGCGCCCGCCGCGGCCATCGAGTTGGGCCGTCTGGACGACGAGGCGCTGGGCGTGCTGCGCTCGGGCTATCCGTTCGCCCACCACTACGCGGCCGGTCTCGGCCGTAGCCCCGTCACGGCCCGCAGGATCGCCGACCGCGCCTGGTCGGCGAGCGAGACCGTGCGGGTGCTGGGTGACGCCCTGGATCTGAACCAGGTGCTGGCGCTCCCGCTGCCCGGGACGGTCGCGCCGATCACGGGGTGTCTGGTCTACCGCTCCGGAGCGGACTTCACCGACGACCAGGTGAGGATCGCGGAGCGCGCCCAGCCGCTGCTGGCCGCCGTGGAGCAGCAGCGGCAACTCCTGGAGCAGTGGCGCCGGTTGTCTGCGGCGGCCGACGAGCCGGAGGAGCGCGCGGCGGACTGCGCGCTGACCCCCCGCGAACTCACCGTCCTGCTCCTGCTCACCGATGCCCTGACCGCCGACGCGATCGGCCGCCGGCTGGGCATCTCGGCGCGCACGGTGCACAAGCACATCGAGAACATCTACCGCAAACTCGGCACCCGGGACCGCCTCAGCACGGTCCTGCACGCCCAGCGGCTGGGGTTGGTGCCCGCACCGGACCGCCCGCCGGGCGGCGGGCAGCCGTCGGGCGCCGGGGATCACAACGGCATGTAGTCCGAGAGCCGGTCGGTGAGGACCACCACGGAGACCACATCCCCGGACGCGGACCGGCCGAGCCACACCGACCAGGCTCCGTCACCGCCGGTGCAGAAGGTCACCAGGTCGCCGCCGGTCCTCCGGTCGGCGACGCGCAGGGTGCCGGTCCTGACCTCCTCGACCCCGCCGTCCCCTTCGCCGCCGTCCCCTTCGCCGTCGTAGTAGCGCCGGAACGTTCCGGGCTCGCCGTCGAGCAACAGCCCGGGGATCCTCGCCCTCGCCGACGAGTACGGGTTCTGCGCGGTACTCCCCCGGGGGGATCGCCTGGGTGAGTTCCCTGGGGGCGGCCGGATAGAGCGGATCGGCGACCACCAGCCGGCCGCTGGGCACCCGGACCGTGGTGACGTCCTCGACCCGGTCGACGGTCGGCTCGCCCCAGTCGTCATCGACTTGGGCACGACCGTACCGGACGCCACTGACAACGCCGGGCGGCCGGGAAACGCCTGGACAGGGTCCTCGGGCACCCGGCAGAGTGGGCGATCATGACGACCAGTGAGCTGTGGAGCCGGGCCGCGGCCGAGCGTTACGACGCCGAGGAGACCGGGATGAACTCGGCCGCGGTGCTCGGGCCGACCGTCGACTTCCTCGCCGAACTCGCCGGAGACGGCCGGGCGCTGGAGTTCGCCATCGGGACCGGACGGGTCGGTGTCCCGCTCCGGGAGCGCGGGGTACCCGTGGCGGGCATCGAGTACTCCGAGCCGATGGCGGCGGTGCTGCGGCGGAAGGCCGACGAGGAGACGCTGCCGGTCGTGATCGGGGACATGGCCAGGGCCACCGTGCCCGGCGCGTTCTCCCTGGTCTATCTCGTGTACAACACCATCTCGAACCTGCTCACCCAGGACGAGCAGGTCGAGTGCTTCCGCAACGCCGCCCGGCATCTGGCACCCGGGGGCCGGTTCGTGATCGAGCTGGGGGTGCCGCCGCTGCGGCTGCTGCCGCCCGGCCAGGTCGCGGTGCCGTTCGACGTCTCCGCGGGGCATCTCGGGTTCGACACCTTCGACCTGGTCGAGCAGATCCTCGTCTCGCACCACCTCACCCGCGACGGCGAGGACGGCCACTACCGCCGCGACGACTCCCGGCACCGGTACGCCTGGCCGGCGGAGCTGGACCTGATGGCCCGGATCGCGGGCCTGGAGCTGGAGCGGCGCGTCGCCGACTGGGACGGGTCCCCGTTCGTGCAGGACTCCTCGAAGCACATCTCCGTGTGGCGCAAGCCGGCCTAGCCGACCGGGGTGTCCTCGCCGACCGGGGACGGACACCGGCCGGCTAACCGCTCGCCGGTGTCCACTGGATCCGGGTGCTGCACAGGGAGACCACGACCGCCGCGGTCGCGACGACTCCCAGGCCCCACACCAGGCTGCTCGAGTTCGCGACGAAACCGATGAGCGGCGGCCCGGCGAGCAGACCCGTCGTGCCCATGGCGGCGACCAGGGCCAGCGCCTCCGAGCCCTGTTTCGCCGCGGCCACGTAGACGCACGGGGTCACCGCCGCACAGCCCAGTCCGACACAGGCGAACCCGACGAGCGCCGCCACCACTCCGCCGCTCACCAGGGCGAAGGCGAGCCCGGCGGCGGCCAGGGCGCTGCCGAACAGCACGACGCGCCCGTCGCCCCAGCGGCTGCGCCAGCCGTCCGCGAAGAGCCGGGCCAGCACCATCATGCCGGAGAAGACGGCGATGCCCATCGGTGCCAACTCCGCCGAGGACTTGGCGACTTCCCTCAGGTAGAGGGCGGACCAGTCGTTCATGGCGCCCTCGGTGACCGTGCCGAACGCCATGGCGCAGCACATCCAGACCGTCACCCTGGACGGGAGGCTCCAGCCGGTGCGGCTCCTGCTCTGCTTCTCGGCCGCCGGAGCCTCGTCCACGAGCAGGCCGGCGCGTGCCACAGCCGCCAGCAGGACCAGGACCGCGGCGGCCACACCGAAGTGCGCCGTGACGGAGGAGGTGGCCGCGTTCATGCCGGAGGCGAGCAGCGCGGCGAGCAGCGAGCCCGCGCTGAACGTGGCGTGCAGTTTGGCCATGGTGTTGCGTTCGTAGCGGGTCTCCAGGGCCGTTCCCTGTGCGTTCATGGCCACGTTCAGGCATCCCACGCACACCCCGTCGGCGACCATGACCAGCAGGGCGACCGGATAGTCCGGCGCGAGGGCGAGCGCCAGGAGCAGCAGGGTCAGGCAGAGGGCCGACAACACGGCCAGCCGTGCCGAGCCCAGCCGCCGCATGAGCACCGGCACCAGCGGGAACGACACCACGGCGCCGATACCGGCCGCCATCAGCAGCACCCCCACCTCGGCCGCGGTCAGCCCGAGGTCCGCCTTGATGGCGGGGATCCGCGCGGCCCAGGTGGCGTACTGGAAGCCGAGGGAGCAGAACAGTGCGGCGATGGCCAGCCGGCTGCGCTGGAAGGGGTCATGGACAGGGAACACGCGCATCAACTCGTTTCGTCGACTCGGCCGTCGCCGCGGACCTGCGGACGGGACATGTAGACGGCGTTCGTGCCGTATCCGCCCGGAGCGATCCCCGGGTACGCGGTGAACCCGCGCCTCGTCCAGAACGGCTCACTCCGGCCGACGGCGATCAGCGAGATCCGCTCGAAGCCGCGCGACCCGGCGGTCAGGGTCAGGTGGTTCAGGAGACGCTGTCCCAGCCCCCCGCCGCGCAGCCGCTCCGCGACGACGATGTCGTGCAGGTGCAGATTGCGCGGACGGTGCGCGGGGACCGATGACTCCTCCGCCCGTTCGAGGTCGGGGTATCTGAAGGGCGGATACGGCAGGGCCAGCAGGTACCCGGCCGGTCGCGCGTCGACGTCCAGGACGAAACAGGTCTCCGGTGAGGCGTCCGCCCTGGACCGCAGGGCCGCCTGCCCCTCGGAGAGGCCGAGTTCCGTGTAGGCACGGGATTCCATGGCGGCGATGGCGTCCCAGTCGGCGTCGGTGATGGGGCGGATGCCCACGCCGTCGCCGCTCACGGGCGTCCTCCGCCGACGCAGGTGTACGGGAGCGGGGCGAAGCCGTTGAAGCCCTGGGTCGTGTAGCTGATCGCGTAGGCGCCGGTGGAGAGCAGCCAGACGGGGTCGCCGGACGCCAGTTCCCGGGGGACCTGGACGAGGGCGTGTCCCTGGGGGTAGGCGTCGTCGCTGTCGCAGGTGGGACCGGCCAGGACGGCGGGGACGTACTCGGCGTCGGGGTGGGTGGGGAAGACGAGCGGGTACTGCAACGCGTCCATCTCGTAGAGGCCGTTGAACTTGCCGCAGCTCAGGTAGAGCCAGTACCGGCGCTCGCCGTCGGGTCCTCGGCGCTCGGCGAGGCGGGCCACATGGGCGCGGATGGCTCCGTGGTCGGCGACGAGGTGGCGCCCGGGCTCCATGACGAACGCGAGGTGTTCGCCGTGGACCTTTCTGAGATGGCGCATCCCTTCGCGGACGACGGCGAAGATCTTGTCCAGCGGGGGTTCCAGGGGCAGGCCGTACCGGTCGAGATAGCCGAGGGCCGGCAGCCCGCCGCCGAGGTTGACGTGGTCCAGGACGATCCCGCGCCGGCCGAGGGCGGTCAGCACGTCCGCCAGGCACTCGACGGCGCTGTGCCAGGCGTCCGCCGTCATCTGCTGGGAGCCGACGTGCACGGACAGTCCGGAGGGCGTGAGTCCCGTCTCCCGTGCCGCCTCCAGGATCCGTACCGCGTCCGCCGGCGAGCAGCCGAACTTGTTGCTCAGTCCCCACAGCGCCCCGTCGCCGCTCGTCGCCAGCCGGCAGAACACACGGGCTCCCGGGGCGTGGGCCGCGACGGCCGCCAGGTCCTCGACGCTGTCGGTCGCGAAGTCCCGGACGCCGAGGCGATGGGCGTCGGCGATGTCCCGGTCGGACTTGACGGTGTTGCCGTAGTGCGTCCGGTCGACCGGGACACCCGCGCGCAGCGCCTGCTCCAGCTCGCGGGGGCTCGCCCCGTCGACCCCCGCGCCCTTGCGGGCCAGATGGGCGAGCACCTCGTCCACCGGGCAGGTCTTCATGGCGAAACGGACGGCGACGCCGGGCAGTTCGCGCCGGAGGGTGTCGTAGCGGCTCTCGATTCCGGTCAGGTCGAAGAAGATCCGATCCTCGGTGGCGCCCGCCAGCGCGGCGCGCAGCGGTGCCGACTCGTGCGCCATCGTCGCCCTCACCGCCGCTGCGGTACGGACGTGAGCGCGGCCGCCCGCACCAGCGGCTCCCACGCCTCCACCAGCAGGGCGAAGTCCTCGATGTCGCCGCGTGCCTCGTCGAGGAGACGTTCGCGGCGCTGCCCGAGAAGGTCGGCGAACTCGGCGTATCTGCCGCCCAGTTTCCGGTACGCGGTGTCCAGGACGTCCAGCCGGTGGACGTTCTCGGTCCGGTCGAGGCTCGCGCTCTGCCTGGCCAGCCCGGCCACGACGGACGGGCGTACCCGCCCTTGTCCGTCGAGCAACGACGCACCGGCCCGTGCCATCCGGTCGTAGACGAAGTTGAAGTAGAGCATCGACAGCAGGAACTTGACGAAGCGCAGCTGGTACGCCGTGAACCCGGAGTCGGTGCGGCGTTCGCCGGTGTAGTAGTTGACGATGTTCCGGTTGTGCAGGACGCCCGGCAGCGCGGCGTCGTGGACCAGGTGGATCAGGAAGTAGTCGCTGCCGATGGTGTCGGTCGCGGGTGGCAGGGGCACCCGTTCGTGCACGCCGTGGAAGGCGATGTTGCACATGTCCACGCGCATGGGGTCGACCAGGGTGAGGGTGGAGTGGTCCGCGGTGAAGGCGTCGGTGCCGGCGCCCCGGAAGGACTCCTCGACGAGTTCTCTCTTCTGCTCGCCGGACCAGTGGGCGGGCGCCCAGAGGCCGACCATGTCGTGGTAGACGGCGGGGTCGATGCGGAGTATGTCGCCGATGTCGACGGAGAGTTCGCCGACGAAGGAGCTGCCGACCATCGCGACCCGGCGGTCCAGGTGGTCGGAGGACAGTGCGGTCTCGGTGACATGCGGGGCCGCGTCGGTCGCGCGCCTGCCGAGTGACAGCAGTTCGTGGTGGACGGGGTAGACGGCCGCGCCGTTCACGGCCTGGTACCGGCTGTCGGAATCCCTGCGGTGGACCGACTCGCAGCCGAGCGCCGCGGCGAGGAGGAAGGCCCGGTTCGTGCAGGCGCCGTAGGAGACACCGGCGGGGAGCATCAGATCCAGCAGGAGGTCGGGCTTCGTCGCCGCGGACCGGTCGATCGCGCGCCGGAGGAAGTCCCGCTGCAGTGCCTCGTCGAGGTGGTGTACGACGATCCGCGGGTCCTGCGGGATCCGGCGCAGGGTGTCGGCGTGCTCCGCGTAAGCCGGTGCGGGGCAGGAGTCCAGGATCAGGAGGTGCACCTCGACGTCGAAGTGCCGGACGGCGTAGGCCGCTTCCTCGGCCACGGCCGTGATCGTCGCCGCGCAGGGCCTGTTGGTCGGCAGGGTCAGGCAGATTCGGCGCATGTCTCTTCTCCGGCCGGCGGTGTCGCCCCGTCGAGGTCCGCTCCGGTCCAGGACCTGAGGCCGAGCAGTTTCGCGCCGAGTTCGTCGAGCGTGGCCCGCCCGTACCGCAGGGACTCGTGGCGGGTGGCGTCGCCCAGCAGCGTTCCGTTCCAGTCGGGTGTGGCGAGGGTGCGCCAGGACTCGACCCGGGACCTCCGGAGCGTCTCGTGGGACTCCAGGGCCGGCATCATCGACAGGTACTGGACCGCGCGCACCTTCTCGTGGGCGGTGTTCGGTGCCACGCCGTGCGCCAGCAGACCGTTGAAGATCAGCAGGTCACCGGCCTCGAGTTCCGGTCGCACCACGGGGAACTCCGCGCGGTCGATCCTGGGCCGGATCGGGTCGCGGTCCTCCGGCTGGAACACCTTCCACTGGTCGAACCGCTTGAACAGCTCCGGGCAGCACTGGAAGCCGCCGAGTTCCGGCCGGGTGTCGGTCAGGGCGATGATCCCCTGGACCCGCTGCGGCAGGACGCCGAGCGTGGTGTCGACATCCCAGTGGAGCTCGATGTCGAAGCCCTCCTCCGTGCGCGGGATCAGGGCGCGGTCACGGTTCCTGATGTTGGGCGGGTTCAGGTTGAGCCGGTCGAGCGTCACCCACAGCTCTTCGCAGTCCCAGACGTCGACGAACGCGTCGTAGACCCGCCGGGTCTGGCGGCTGTCCCAGATGAGCTGGTGGTGGTAGGCCTCGACGAAGCCGTAGATGTGCAGTTCCCGGTCGAGGTCGGAGCGGTACTCGCGCTCCTCGTACCAGGTCTCGGGCCGCTCGGGGTCGAGGCCCTGGAACTCCCAGGCGAAGTCGAGCAGTTGACGGGCCGACGCGGCGGGGATGGCCTGCTTGACCACCACGTAGCCGTACGTCTGCCAGAAGGCGAGGTCCTCTTCGGACAGGACTCGCAGGGGGCGGGACTTCTTCAGGTCCCGCAGGGGTGTCGGGGCGAGATAGGTCTCGCCGTCCGAGCTGAAGTAGGGGGTGTCCGAGGGGGCTCGATGGAGATAACGGTCAGTCGTGGGCATAACGGTGCTCCACACCTCGTTCTCGGGTACCGGCGACCCAGCCGGGTCACCAACTGCGCGGAGTGCGGGGCGGGGACGCGCGGCAGCATCACTGCACCACGGGCCGCACCAGCCCCTCTTCGAACTCGCGTTGCAACCAACTTGGACTAGACCAACTCGAACTGTCAAACACCGCAGTTGAGGGCGCTTCTGCGCCAACATGACGCGATCCGGGCCCACTTGACAGCGCAGCTAGCCTGAGCGGCAACGCATTGGTCTGTACCAACAGGAGGGTGCACGCTATGGTCTCCCGTACGCACAGCGAGGGGTTGCGTCAGCTGGCGCGCTCCGTCCTGCAGCCGGGGTTTGTGGGCACCGAGGCTCCCGACTGGGTGCTGCGCGAGATCGGGGACGGGCTCGCGTCGGTCGTGCTCTTCTCCCGCAACATCGTCACGCTCGAACAGGTCGCCCGGCTGACCGGGCAACTACGCGCGGAGAACCCCGAGTTGATCATCGCGATCGACGAGGAGGCCGGTGACGTCACGCGGATCGAGTCGGCGACCGGCTCCACCCGGCCGGGCAGCTTCGCACTCGGAACCGTCGACGACACCGACCTGACCGAGGCCGTCGCCGCCGACCTGGGCCGCCAGCTGCGCACGGCCGGGGTGAGCCTCGACTACGCGCCGAGTGCGGACGTGAACTCCAACCCCGACAACCCGATCATCGGGGTGAGATCCTTCGGCGTCGACACCAAGGTGGTGGCGCGGCACACCGGGGCCTGGATCCGGGGGCTCCAGTCGGCCGGGGTCGCCGCCTGCGCCAAGCACTTCCCCGGCCACGGCGATGTGGCCGTCGACTCCCACCACGGCCTGCCCGTGTACGGCGCCGACCGCGCCCGGATCGCCGAGCAGGCCCTGCCGCCGTTCCGCGCGGCGATCGAGGCGGGCGTCCGTGCGGTGATGAGCGGTCACCTGCTGGTACCCGCCTACGACCCCGACCTGCCCGCCACCCTGAGCCGGCGCATCCTGGAGGAACTGCTGCGCCAGGAACTCGGGTTCGACGGCGTGATCGTCACCGACGCCATCGAGATGGGCGCGGTGACCGGCCTCTACGGGATCGGCGGAGCCACGGTCAGGGCCGTCGCCGCCGGTGCCGACGCCGTCTGCGTCGGCGGCGAGAACGCCGAGGAGGCCACCGTGGGCCTCCTCGTGGACACCCTCGCCGACGCCGTCCGGTCGGGGGGCCTGCCGGAGGAACGACTCGTGGCGGCGAGCCGCCGCGTCCGGGAGTTCGCGGCCTGGTCGGCGGGGCTCACCCCGGCCGGCCTCGCCCCCTGGGGCGACGGCGGCATCGGATTCGCCGCCGCCCGCCGCGCCATCCGGCTGACCGGAGCCGTACGGCACGCCCTGCCCCTGGTCACCGCACCGCACGTGGTGGAGCTGGCGCCCGCCACCAACCTCGCCATCGGCAAGGAGACCCCCTGGGGCGTGGCCGCCCCGCTGGGCGAGCGGCTGCCCGGCACGACCTCCGTCCGAGTGCGCCGCGAGGACCTGCAGGCGCACACCACCACGCTCCAGACACAGGCGCTGGCGCCCGCCTCGGGACGGCCCCTGGTCGTGGTGGTCCGCGACGCCGCCCGGCACGCGTGGATGGCCCAAGCCCTCGCGGACCTCGTCGCCGCGCGTCCCGACGCGATCGTCGTGGAGATGGGCCTGCCGGGCACCGTCGTCCCCTCGGCCGCCCAGATCTTCACGCACGGCGCCACGGCCGCCTCCGGGGTCGCCGCCGCCGAGGTGCTGGCGGGTGCCCTTTAGTGCAGTCCTGAGGGCAACTTCCGTACCCGTAAGCGACATTGACGCCTCCCTGCCCCTTCCCTACGGTCCGAGAGCGCTCTCACACCTGTCCCCCGACGCAGGGAGCCCCGATGTCCCCCGTCCACCGACCACGAGTCCGTCCCCTGCGCCGGCTGGCGGCAGCGCTCGCCCCGGCTCTGTTCGTCGCCCTCGTCCCCCTCACACCCCCGGTGGCCGCCGCCGACACCTCCGCGGCGGCCACCGTCTGCAACAAGTACTGCGACACCCGCGACCCCGCGCTCTCCCCGGGCGACCGCACCCCGGTCACGGCGAGCGTCTACGGGCGCTCGATCGTCCTGCACTTCGACGACACCGACGCCATGGGCTGGGCCTCCCTCGACAACGGCAACCCCGGCGACGAGGTGTGGCTCGACCGTTCCTTCGACGGCGGCCGCACCTGGAGTTCGGGCAGCAAGCTCGGCGACACCACCGTGCCCACAGGGCAGCGCGGCTGGCGCACCCTCATGTACAACGTGGACGACTGGAACAACCTCGGCGTCGGAGCCCTGCGCGCCTGCGGGAAGGCCGGCGACCGCGCCGAGATCGCGTGCACCCCCTGGGCCCGCACCACCTGGAACGCGGGCGAGCCCCGCACCGCCGCCGCCACCGGCCTGATGACCTTCTACGACTACGGAACCGGCCTCTTCGACACCACCGGCTGGTGGAACTCCGCGAACGCCCTGACCGCGGTCATCGACAACATCCGCGTGACGGGCATGGGCAGTTACCGCTACGCGATCGCCCGCACCTACGACCTCAACATCAACGCCCAGGGCGGCCAGTTCCGCAACGACTACATCGACGACACCGGCTGGTGGGGCCTCGCCTGGGTCGCCGCCTACGACCTCACCGGCGACACCCGCTATCTCGACACGGCCCGCGCGGACGCCGACCACATGGCGGCCTACTGGGACGGCACCTGCGGCGGCGGGGTGTGGTGGAGCACCGCGAAGACGTACAAGAACGCGATCGCCAACTCCCTCTACATCCAGCTCAACGCGGCCCTCCACAACCGCGTCCAGGGCGACACGACCTACCTCGACCGCGCCCGCGCCGGCTGGACCTGGTTCCAGGGCACCGGCATGGTCAACGGCTCCCACCTGGTCAACGACGGCATCGACCTGTCCACCTGCGGCAACAACGGACAGGCCGTCTGGTCCTACAACCAGGGCGTCCTCCTCGGCGCCCTCGCCGAGCTCTACCGGGCCACGGGCGACGCCGGACTGCTCACCAACGCCCGGCAGATCGCCGACGCCGCCACCACGACCTCCCTGCTCCACACCTCCGACGGCATCCTGCGCGACCCCTGCGAGACCGGCGACTGCGGAGCCGACGGACCGTCCTTCAAGGGCGCGGACGTGCGCGGCCTCGGCAGGCTGAACTCGGTGCTGCCGGACCACCCGTACACCGCGTACCTCAAGCGCCAGGCGGACAGCGCCCAGGCGAACGACCGCAACGCCCTCGACCAGTACGGGCTGCACTGGTACGGGCCGCTCGACCAGGTGGACGCGGCACGCCAGCAGAGCGCGCTCGACCTGCTCGACGCGGTGTCCTGACCGCTCGGCATCGCGCGCTCGCAGCCCGGATCACACCATGGGGATCCACCGGTCCGGCTGCCCTCGCTCGTGCCGTACGTCTCATGCGTGTCGGATCTTCAAGTCCCTTCCTTTTCACGGTGCTTGACGAGACGTTCGATCCGGCCGGAGGGAGGCCTGGGACGGTCGGACGGCCCCTCGTACGGCCCAGGAGACCGCGCCCGACAACGCCTTGTTGAAGAGGACTTGGCTGGCGATCGCCTTGCCGTTCGGTTACCGGGCCGTCACCATAGATGTGCCGCCCGGAGCCGTACGCCGAGGAGACGCCTATGGACAGCCACGAGCAGTTCTTTGCCACGAGCGTCGTCAGAGACTTGCACGACACCTCGCTGGACGAGGTACCGGAGTCCGCTCAGGAATTGACTCTGGCAAGAATGCTCGTGGGGGACGCAGAACAGGTGGCTGCCTTCCAGTCGTCGCTCTGACCGGCCGACCGCAACCCCAAGGGACCGTACCGATGATCGCGGTGACGCGGCCCTTCCGCCAGTTCGTGATCAAAGTGCACAGTCGTTGCGACCTGGCCTGTGACCACTGCTATGTCTACCAGCACGCCGACCAGAGCTGGAGCCGGCGTCCGGTGACCATGTCGGAGGAGACGTTCCGGCGTACGGCCGACCGGATCGCCGAGCACGCCTCCGCGCACAACCTCTCCCGCGTACACGTTGTCCTGCACGGCGGCGAACCCCTGCTCGCCGGACGGGAACGGCTGCGCCGCTTCGCCCGCGAACTGCGCTCCGCGCTGCACGGCGTGGCCGAACTAGACCTGCGGATGCAGACCAATGGGCTGCGGCTCGACGACGCCTTCTGCGCGATGCTCGCGGAGGAATCCATCATCACCAGCATCTCGCTCGACGGCGACGAGACGTCCAACGACCGCCACCGCGTGCGTCGCAACGGCACCGGCTCCTACCACGACGTGGTGCGTGCCGTCCGCCTCATGACCGCCCCCGACCACCGGAGCGCCTTCGGCGGTCTGCTCTGCACCATCGACATCGAGAACGACCCCGTGGCCGTCTACGAGGCCCTCGCCGCCCTCCACCCGCCCGCCGTCGACTTCCTGCTCCCACACGCCACCTGGGAGCACCCGCCACCCCGCCGGGATGCGAGTCCCTCCCGCTCGAACGCGGTCGACAGCGGGGGAGCGACCGGCGCCGCCTACGCCGACTGGCTGATCGCCGTGCACCAGCGGTGGACCGCGGACGGCATGCCGATGCGCATCCGGATGTTCGAGTCGATCAGCCGGCTGACCCGGGGCCGGAGCAGCCTCACCGAGGCGCTGGGGCTGGGCAGTTCGGATCTGCTGGTGGTGGAGACCGACGGCGCCATCGAACAGGCGGACTGGCTCAAGACGGCCTACCCGGGCGCCCCGGAGACCGGAATGCGCATCGACACCCACCGCCTCGACGAAGCCGCCGAGCACCAGGGCATCCAGGCCCGCCGCGCCGGCCTGGACGGCCTGAGCGCACAGTGCCGAGCCTGCCCCGTCGTCGCCGTCTGCGGCGGCGGCCTGTACGGACACCGCCACCGCGCGTCCAACGGCTTCGACAACCCCTCCGTCTACTGCGCCGACCTCCTCAAGATCATCGAGTACGTCCAGACCACCGAACGCGACGACGCCGACATCCGGCACGGCTGGCATGGCCTGACCTGGACCCACTTCGACGAACTGGCCGCCGGATACGGTGGAACGGCAGCCGTACGGTCCCTCGCGGCGGCCCAGAACAGCCAGCGCCGGGCCCTGCTGGCAGCGGCCCGCCGCGCGGACACGGAGGCACTGTCGCCAAGCGGATCGGACGAAGTCGGCCGCGGTTCGACAGCGCACCCCCGAAGGAGCACGGGGCGGAACGATGTGCGCCTCCGCCGCGACGGGGGTCCCTCCTGTTCGAGCGCGGTCGAGAATGAAGGAGCGGTCGGCCGCGACGGTGCCGCAGACGATCGACGGCATATCGCGGCACCTCCGGCGGAGCGCTCCGCGGCCTGGGAGGCGATAGCGGCCCTGTCGCCGCCCGCCTTGGACGTCCTCCTCTCCGACCCGTATCTACGCGTGTGGGCCCTGGGCTGTGTGCAGTCGGTGCGGCGGGCCCAGGGCCACCCGGCCGAGGCCGCCCTGTCGGCCACCGCCCGCACCGGCGGCAGTCTGACCCTGCCCGTCCCGCTGCGCCACGGCCCCGAGGGCCCGTCGATCCATCTGCCCGGCATGGGACGCCTGTTGCTGCGCGGCGGCAGCCGCGACCGACGGCCGGGGACGGTCACGGTCACGACCGCCGACACCGAGCTCATGGCCGAGGGACACGTTCTGGGCCGGGAGCGGCTCCCCGACGGAATGCTCTGGCAGCCCCTGCGACAACTCTCCGCAGATGGTCTGGAAGTGACGCTGGACGACCTGGACCCGTCCCGGGACTGCTACGGATACCGACCTCTGCCCCGCCTCTCCGAGGCCGAATTCCGACGCTGGGAGCAGCTGTTCGGGGAGGCCTGGCGACTGATCCGGACCGAGTACCCCGACTACACCCACGCCATTGCCGCCGGCCTCACCACGGTGACCCCCCTCGCCCCCGCCCCCTCCGGCGACGACACCAGCGCCACCTCCCGCCACGCCTTCGGCGCGGTCGGCCTCGCCCTGCCCCGCTCGGCGGAGGATCTGGCCATGCTGATCATCCATGAGTATCAGCACGTCAAACTGGGTGCGATGCTCGATATGTTCGACCTGCTGGACAGCGTGGACGAGCGCCGGTACCGAGTGCTGTGGCGCCCCGACCCGAGGCCGTTGGACGCCGTGGTCCAGGGGGCCTACGCCCACCTCGCGGTGGCCGATGTGTGGCGGATCAGGCTTCGGCGCGGGGTGCCGGGGGTGGGTGCGGCTCTGTACGAACGCTCTCGCGTGGAAGCCGACAAATGGCGCACGGCCGTTCTCGACGCCCTCGACGCCGTGGCCGGATCCGGCTCCCTCACCGCATTGGGACACCGTTTCGTCCGCGGACTCCGGGGCGAGGCGGAAACCCTGGGCGGGGTGGCCGAAACCGGCCCGGTCGCGGTGTAATGATGGGCCGACTTCCGCTCCTCGTACCGGTGTCCGTACAACTTGCTCCGGTCAGCCCCTGGCACCGGCAGTGTTTTTCGCGTCCAATGGATCCGGAGGAGATCCGGCCGCGAGGTTCAGGGCCTGGGAGGGGCCCGAGGGGGACGACGGGGGAGGGGAAAGACGAGTCCATGGTTCAAGCGGCTGTTCAAGCGACCCAATCGGCGGATTCCTCCGATCCGTATGTGTTCTTCATGAGCTATGCCCGGACGCCGCTGATGGGGGCACGTCCGAAGAAGGACGCGTCGGATGTGGCACTGGAGCAATTCCACGCACAGTTATGCAGCGACATCATGCAGTTGACCGACCATGACGGCGAGGAATCACCAGGTTTCCTCGACCAGAGAATGGGTGTCGGCGCCGACTGGGAGAACCGGCTCAAGCAGGCTCTGGCCACCTGCCGGGTGTTCGTACCGATCTACAATATTAGGTACTTCACCCGAGAATGGTGCGGAAAGGAATGGGACGCCTTCGCCCGGCGTCAGGAGGAACAACTCCGTACGCGGCCCTACACCGGAAACGCGATCGTGCCCGTTCTGTGGGTGGGGGAACAGCATCTGGCCCTGCCGTCCGTGGTCGCGAAGGTGCAGTACGCCCACCCCGATCTGGGTAAGGATTATCTGCAGTCCGGTCTCTACGGGCTGAAGCAGGCCGGCCGTCACGTCAAGTACCGCAGTTCTGTGTGGGCGCTCGCCCAGATGATCGTCAAAGTGGCTCAGCAGACCAGCCTTGAACCGTGCGACGTGGAGTTGTTCAAAGACCTCCGGAACGTCTTCGAGGGGGACTAGCAGGATGCCGATGTTCTTCATGAGCTATGCGCGGGTCCCTGCCCCCCGACACCGGGACGCATCGCAGGATCCCAATCGCCTGGTCTTCCAGTTCTTCGACGAACTGTGCGGAAAGGTGGCGCGCCTGGCGCGAGTGCCGCGGGAGGAGGCGGGCTTCGTCGAGCGGCTCGGGACACCCGGCGAGGAGTCGATCGACGCACTCTTCGGATGCAAGGTCTTCGTTCCGCTGTATTCGCAGAGGTACTTCAGCAACCCCCAGTGCGGGCGCCAGTGGACCGCCGTCACCCAGTACACGGTTCAAGGACCCCGGCCGAGCATCGTGCCCGTGCTGTGGACGCCGGTCCTGCCCACGTCGCTCCCCAAGAAGGTCAAGGACCGTTACCCCGAGAAGCCGGACGATATCGGTGAGGCGGCCGACAACTACACAGCCAAGGGGCTCATGGGACTGCACCGGCTGCTCGACGAGCTGCTGGAGCTGACCGAACGACCGGACCCGGAGGACGAGGACGCGGCGGCCCAGGCCTCCGCCCAGCTCGCCCAGGTGACCGACTGGCTGGCCCGGCGCATCGTCGACCAGGCCGCCACGGTTCCCGAGCCGTCGCAGACCCCGCCCGGCGGGGGGAATCCGGTGCGGCCGATGACGCTCGCGGGGCTGGACGACGCCTTCGCCGACCCGCCCTTCGCCTCCCCGCTGCACATCACCGTGCTCGCCCCGACCGAGGAGCAGTTACCGGTCGGCCGGGACAGCAGCCGTTACGGACCACGCGCCGACGACTGGCGACCCTATGGTCCCGCTGTCGGCCCGCTGGTCGGACAGATGGAGGCCCTGGCCCGGAACCTCGGCTTCGAACCCACCGTGGTGCCCTTCCACAAGATCCAGGCGGAGCTGCGGAGCACGGAACTCCCCACCGCCCCGTGGATCCTGGTGGTGGACCCCTGGGCACTGGAGAATCCCCAAATGGCAAGCCAAGCACGGGAGTTCGACAGGGCCCGACGACCGTGGACCGCTGTGCTGAGTACCCTTGCCGGGGACGATCTGCAGACCAAGGAGCACTCCGATCGGCTGCACGGGCTGCTGATGCAGCACTTCCCCCGCTTCCTCAGCGAGGGCCGGGTGGGAGAGCAGGAAGCGGTCCGCGGGCTGGCCGGGGCCGATGTCTTCACCCGCTGGTTCGGTGAGCTGGCCGAGGCAACCAAGATCCGCTATTTGCGGTACATTCATTCGCAATTGTCCCGGAGTGACGCTGGCGCCCGGGGTGTTCCGGAGTCCGGTCCGGACCTGCCCCGACGGCCCGACGCAGGCCGGGACAACGGGGCATCGAGCGGCGGAGGTCGCGTGGAGGGCAGGCCATGACCGGCGAGGACATGCGCAGGATCATCACGTTCTACTCGTACAAGGGCGGTACGGGGCGGACGATGGCACTGGCCAATACCGCATGGATTCTGGCCTCCTCGGGCAATCGTGTGCTGGTGGTCGACTGGGATCTCGACGCTCCAGGTCTCGACCGCTTCCTGCATCCCTTCCTGAGCGAGAGGCAGCTGCGCGAGACACCCGGAGTGCTCGAACTGGTCAGCCGGTCGACCCAGTTCATGAGCTCGGCACAGGGTCTGGGCGAGCCCGCGCAGCACCGGGAGCCGGGCTCCGAATACCCCGGTACGGCCGACCTGGTGGCACCCGACGGAATCACCCTCAACAGCTGCCTGATCCAGGTCGACTGGAATTTCCCCGAAGGCGGTCAGCTCTACTATCTGCCGGCCGGCACGAAGAACAAGGGCTACCTCTCGGCGTTCTCGCAGTTCGACTGGAAAGAATTCATGGACGGCCCGCTGGCCACCCGGTTCATGGAAGGGCTGAAACGCGAGTTCGTCGAGAACTTCGACTACGTCCTCATCGACAGCCGTACCGGACTCAACGACATCTCCGACATCTGCACGGTCAATCTGCCGCACACCGTCGTCACCTGCTTCACCCCGAGCAGCCAGAGCATCGAGGGCGCGGCCGGTGTCGCCGAGCGCATCGACGGGATGCTGTACGGCAACCGGGACATCCGCATCCTGCCCGTGCCGATGCGGGTGGAGAACGCCGAGGCCGACCGGCTGGACGCCGCCCGTGGACAGATCCAGTACCGCTTCGACCGGATCGTACGCAAGCACCTGCCCGAGCAGGACCCGGAGGACTACTGGGGGAGCGTGGAGATCCCCTACCGGCCCATCTACTCCTACGAGGAGACGCTGGCCCCGTTCCGTGAGCAGCCGGGGGACCCCAAGAGTCTGCTCTCCGCGTACGAGAGGCTCACCGCGGTCATCACGGATGGTCAGGTCGACTCGATGCCGCGCATCGAGGAGTCACTGCGCCGCAAGACCCTGGATCGGTACACCCGCCATCGCCCGCCGCGCATCTCCGATGTGTACGTCAGCTTCGTGCCCCAGGACAGGAGCTGGGCCAACTGGGCCGGCGCGGTCCTGGAACAGGCCGGGTTCAAGGTCCATTTGGCGCAGGAGGGCACCGACGAGGGCTCACAGGCGCGCGAGGAGATCGAGCACGGCGTCGAGTCGGCCTCGCACACGCTGATCATCTTCTCCGAGGACTACGTCAGGTCGCCCCGTTTCCGCACCACCTGGGAGACGGTCTTCGCGGAGAGCGACCGGCGCGCCCACCAACTCGTCTCGATAAAGGTCGACCGGCAGGTGGTCCTGGAGGCGCCCTTCACGGAACAACTCGCCGACATGACCCGCTGCGACAGCGGGGAAGCCGGACGGGCCGCTCTGCTGACCTGGTTCGGTCGCGGCGGGGAGTCCCTGACGGGTAATCACTTCACCGGCGCCGAGCCGAAACTGCCCCGTTTCCCGAAGTCCGAGCCGCTGGTCTTCGGGGTCCCGCTGCGTACGTCGTCCTTCACCGGCCGTACGGAACTGCTGGAGAGCATCCGGGAGAAGCTCTGGAAGGCGGACACCCGGTCCCTCGTGCTCAAGGGCATGGGCGGGGTCGGCAAGACCCTGCTGGCCCAGGAGTTCGCATATCGCTACAAAAGCGACTACGACGTCGTCTGGCACATCGAGGCAGAGCAGCGGATGCTGGCCGTCGAGACATTCGCGGGCCTGGCCGAGCCACTCCATCTGCCGGAGCGGACGAATCCGACCGACACGGCCAAGACCGTGTACGACGCCCTCAACGACGGCGAAAGCTACGACAGCTGGCTGCTGATCCTGGACAACGTCCCTGAGCCGGACCACCTCCCCGATTTCATGATGGACGGCCGCCGCGGCCACATTCTGGTCACCAGCCAGCGTGCCGAGGGCTGGGGACGCTTCGTGGACACCCTCGACGTCCCCGTCTTCGAACGGCCGGAGAGCATCGCCCACCTGCACAGCCGACTGCCCGACTGCGGGTGGGCGGAGGCCGACCAGATCGCGGAAGCCCTGGGCGACCTGCCGAGCGCCATCGAACGGGCCGCGGCCTACATCGAGCAGGCCAGGGCCGACGTCCGCGACTACATCAATCAGCTCCAGCCCCAGGCCACCGGAGCTCCCGACGACAACACGGTCGGGGAAGTCGTCAAGAACACCTGGGAATTCCCGCTCGGGCAACTGGCGGAGAAGTTCCCGCACGCGGTGAAACTCCTGCAGATCTGCTCCTACTACAGTGCCGAGCCGATCTCGATGGACCTGCTGGAGGGCTACGAGGTCTCCCGTGCCCTGGGCGGGGTCCGTATGGTCTCCCGCGCGTACAAGGAACTGAGCCGTTTCTCGCTGGCCACGGTGGACCGCAAGGCGCGGACGCTGACGGTGCACCGGACGTTGCAGGCCGCCATGCGGAAGGAGATGAGCGAGGCGGAGTACGAGGCGGCGCAGGAAGTGGTCTACCGCTCGCTGATCGCCGCGAGGCCCAGCGGGGACGATCCCGAGAACCCCAATACCTGGGAGAAGTACCGCGTCATCTGGCCTCATCTCGGCACACCGTGGGCGGAGAGCTCGCCCGACGAAGGCATCAAGGAACTCTTCGTGGACCGGGTCCGCCAGCTACGCCGCCGGGGCGAGCTGACCCTGGCGAAGGAGTACAGCGACAGGCGTGTGGCCACGTGGTCCAAGGAAGGCTCGTCGGACGAGCGCTGGACGCTGCACATGCGCTTCCAGATCGCCAACATCCTGCGCGCCCAGGGCAGATACGAGGAGTCGCTGGCCCTGGACCAGGAGGTCCTGGACCGGCAGCTCCAGGTACTCGACGATGTCGACGATCTGCACATCCTCATGACCACCAGCAGCATCGCGGCCGATCTGCGAGGGCTCGGCCGACTGTCGGAGGCACTGCGCTACGACGAGGAGACCTACGAGAGGTACAGCGACATCTATGGCGAGGACAACGCCCGCACGCTCAGCGCGGCGAACAACCTGGCCGTCGCCCTACGCCTGTCCGGCGACTACGAGAGGGCCCGCGATCTCGACCGCAGGACGCTGGAACTGCGTGAGGCGATCCAGCTTCAGGACCATCCCCTGACCATCGAGTCGGCGGTCAACCTGGGCCGGGACCTGCGTGACTGCGGAGACTACGAGGAGTCTGTCACGCTGCTGAGCAGCGCCTACGAACGCTGTCTGCGCAACGCCCGCCTCACCCAGGGCTCGCCCACCGTGCTGAACACGGCGAAGGGGCTGGCCGGTTCACTGCGCAGGGCGGGACGGGCGGCGGAGGCCGAGGATCTCGTACGCCATGTTCTGCGGAGCACCCCCGAGGGAGAGAAGGGATCGACCTCGGAGCGGCCCTTGCTGGAGATGAGCCTGGCCGGCGACATGGCCGCCCAGGGCAGGGTCGACGAGGGACTGGGCCTGATTCGCCGGGCCCTGGGAGAGCTGAGGGACAACCTTGGGGAAGCCCACTCCCACACCATCGCCTGCTCGGTCAACTACGCCGTTCTGCTGCTCGACGACGGCATGTCCGTGCGCTCCGAGGCGGCGGCCGAGGCGCGGGAGCTGCTGAGCCGGGCCCGGGACAGGTTCTCCGAACTCAACGGTGAGGGCCACCCCTTCGTGCTCATCTGCCGTGCCAACCTGGCCATCGCCGAGGCGGCACTCGGCGACTGGGAGGAAGCCCGCAAGACCAGCATCGGGGCGTACGAACTGCTCAGGGAGGTCCTCAAGCCCTCCCATCCGTCGACGCTGACCTGCGCCGGGAACCTCGCCGTCATCTTGAGCCATGTGGGCAGGGCGGACGAGGCCCGCACCAAACACCACGACGCGTTGGCCGAGTTGAGCAAGCGCATCGGCAGGGAGCACCCCCGGGTGCTGGCCCTCAAGGAGTGGAAGCTCAGCTGCCTGGACCTGGAGCCACACCCGATCTAGCAATTACCGGGATCCTGAAATGGGTGAGGGCCTTCTGGCCTGGTGTGGATTGCGACTTCTGCACAGTGACCAGAAAGGCCCTCATGCGTGGTCGAGGACGGCCGGCCCTGCGGTGGGCCGACCGCTACCGGATGTCCGGCGAAGCAGGCATGGCCGACCGTTCCAGCCGTCGGCACCGCAGCCCGTGGCGGACCCCCGGCCCGCACCGAGCGGCGCATCGCCAAGGTCCGACCCGGCCGCGGTGCACCGCGTCCTTGCCCACCACGGCCTGGCCCGCCTCGCCTACAGCGAGATCCACACGGACGCGAGGAAGCAGACCGCCACCGGCTTCTGGACCCGCGCCAACGCCTTCTTCGCCGACCGCGGGATCATCGTCGAACGCGCCCTGACCGACATCGATGTCGACGACGGCGATATTCCCCACAGCGCTGGAGTTCCCGGGTCGCTCGCTTCCACCGCGGACACACCGCGCTCGCAGAGAACCCACCCGCCGGCCGCGTCCCCAACCTCACAGGGCTATACATCCAGCGCTGCCCCATCGGGCCGCATGAGCGACGGTAGTGGGATCGGATGCCGGCGCCTGTGGATCAGACGTTGGCCTTGTCCCGGACCCAGGCGAGTACGTGGGGCAGTGCGGGCAGGGCCGCGAAGTGGGCCGCGGACGGCTGCAGAACGGCTTTGGCCGAGGGGATCTTCTTCGCCAGCCAGTGGAAATGGGCAACGGGCGCGAAGATGTCGCGCTCGCCGTGCCACAGCATGACAGGTACCGAACCGTCGACCTCCTTGAGATCGAACCCCCAGTGCGAGCGGAACGCGACCAGATCGTCCACCCAGCCCATCGGCGCGCGCGGATCGTCCTTCTCCCCCTCGCCCTGTTCGGCCTGGTCCACTGCGGAGAGGTAGTTCCTCAGGAGGTGTTGGCGGATGCCGGCGTCCTCGACGATCACCCGGTCCACCGTCGGCATCTCCTCGCGGAGGGACGCGAGGAACACAGTGGGATCACGCCGGATGATGTCCGCGTTACGGGCCAACAGCGCGCCCAACTCGGTCACATCGGGTGCATGACGGTCGAGCAGGTGATAAGTCGACACATTGGACTCGGACATGTCCTTGTGCCAGTCGAGCCCATCGCCGTCGGCGTCCGGCGGGGCGAGCGAGACCATCGCGGCGACACTCGCCACCTGGCTGCCGATATTCCGTGCCGCGCAGGCCAAGGCATGCGGTGCGCCGCCCGATCTGCCCACCACGGAGTACTTCTTGAGTTGCAGATCCCGGGCGATGGCGTCGATGTCCTCGGCGCCGTCGACGACCGTGCGCTTCGCATGGCGTTCGGAACCGCCGTAGCCTGGTCTGTCGTAGGCAATGAGGCGTACACCGAGTTTGTGCAGATCGAAGGTGCGAGGTCGCGGACCGAGTCGGCTTCCGGGAGTCCCATGCAGGAGAAACACCGGGTGCGCGTCCGGATCGCCCCATGTCTCGTAGGCGATCGCCCGTCCGCCGGAGTGCGTCCTCGCTGTCTCAACCACCCGATGCCCTCCCGTGCCAGCCGGCTGTGAGTGAAGCGCGGGACCTCCCAGCATCCCGCATGGGAGGTCCCGCCTCTAGTAACTGCTCAGCCGTTTTGGCTTCATGTGGCAAGAATCGGGTAAACGTGGATGCCGCTCGGCTGTACCGCCCCAACGTAGTGCACCGTGCTTCGGGCCGCTGGGAGAGAGGAGGAGTTCCTGATGCCCTGGTTGCCCGTGCGGTAGCCCGCGCCGACGCGCGTGCACGGTCTCATTCGCTCTCAGTGATGTCCGTCGTCTGGGCGAATGCGCGACCACCCGTACGGAGCAGGGCGGACGCTGACGTTCCGGAAAGTGGCGTGTTTCACGCACCCGCCGAGGCGTCACGAGGGGTGCCGTAGGTACCGGCCGCCGGGTGGGTGAAGACGTCGCGGGTCACCGCGCGTCGTGCGCCTGGAGGAGCGACCAACCCGTCGTACGCCGAGCAGGCACACTTCCCGCATCCGTCGTAGGGGCGTTCGATCATGTTCAGGTCCGCACCGCGCAAGATTTCTCCGCTCCGAACACGCGAGGTACGGAGATTGGGCGGCCACACCCAGGGTGATCTCGCTCAGCCCAGGAAGCTCAGTCGAACCTGACGGTTGGCATTGGAGATGTTGGTGTCGACCAGGCACACCGACTGCCAGGTGCCCAGTTCCAGGCGGCCGTTGATCACCGGCAGGGTGGCGTGCGGGGGGACGAGCGCCGGGAGGACGTGGTCGCGGCCGTGGCCGGGGGTGCCGTGGCGGTGCTGCCAGCGGTCGTCGGCGGGGAGCAGGGTGTGCAGGGCGGCCAGCAGGTCGTCGTCGCTGCCGGCGCCGGTCTCGATGACGGCGATGCCGGCCGTCGCGTGGGGGACGAAGATGTTCAGCAGTCCGTCGCGGCCGGCCGCGGCCTCGCGGAGGAAGGCCTCGCAGTCGCCGGTCAGGTCGACGACCCGCTCCCGGCTTCCGGTGGCGACATGGATCTCGCGTGTGGTGAAGGCATCCGACATGCCCCCATCCTGGCCCATGCGCCGGGCCGGCAGCGGGGCGGCCGTGACGGGAAGGTCCATGGCCGCCCCTCTGTTGGTAGAAGCGTGAACAATGTGCGTGAGGTCGAGGTAGTCGTCACAGGCGCTGGTCAGGCGGGTCTGTCCAGCGCCTATCACCTGCGGCGCACCGGTTTCGAGCCGGACCGCGACTTCGTGGTCCTGGACCACTCCCCCGCCCCCGGCGGCGCCTGGCAGTACCGGTGGCCGTCGCTGACATACGGCAAGGTGCACGGGATGCACGCGCTGCCGGGCATGGAGCTGACCGGGGCCGATCCGGCGCGGCCGTCCGCCGAGGTGATCGGCGGGTACTTCACGGAGTACGAACGCACCTTCGACCTGCGGGTACGACGGCCCGTCGACGTCCGCGCGGTGCGCGAGGGCGAGGAGGGGCGGCTGCTCGTCGAGACCGACCACGGCGACTGGTCGACGCGAGCGCTGATCAACGCCACCGGCACCTGGGACCGGCCGTTCTGGCCGCGCTATCCGGGTCAGGAGACCTTCCGCGGGCGGCAGCTGCACACCGCGCAGTACGCCGGGCCCGAGGAGTTCGCCGGGAAGCGGGTCGTGGTCGTCGGCGGCGGGGCCTCCGGCACCCAGCATCTGCTGGAGCTCGCCCCGTTCGCGAAGTCCACCACCTGGGTCACCCGGCGGCCGCCGGTCTTCCGCGAGGGCCCCTTCGACGAGGGCGCGGGCCGGGCCGCGGTGGCGTTGGTGGAGGAGCGGGTACGGCAGGGGCTGCCGCCGCGGAGCGTGGTCTCGGTCACCGGGCTGCCCCTCAACGACGCGATCCGGCAGGGCCTCAAGGACGGCGTCCTGGACCGGCAGCCGATGTTCGACCGCATCACCGCGGACGGGGTGGAGTGGAACGACGGGCGGCGGGTCGAGGCCGACGTCATCCTCTGGGCCACCGGTTTCCGCGCCGCCCTGGAGCATCTGACACCGCTGCGGCTGCGCGAGCCTGGCGGCGGGATCCGGGTCGAGGGGACCCGCGCGGTCGCCGATCCGCGCGTCCACCTCGTCGGGTACGGCCCCTCGGCGAGCACCATCGGCGCCAACCGCGCGGGCCGGGAAGCCGTCCGGGACATCAGGAGGCTGCTCACCGGGGAGCCGGTCGCCGCCGCCTGACCGGCAGGCAGCGGCTCAGCGCGACGACTGCGACGGCTGCGAAGCCTGCGGCGACTGGGGCGACTGGGGCGACTGCTGGGCCTTGCTGCTCTGTACGGCGTTGAACTCGGCGACGTTGCGCTGCTGTTCGGCGTAGTCGGCGGTGAACCGTGTGTCGCCCGGCTTGACCGTGACGAAGTACAGCCAGTTGCCCGGCGGCGGGTTGAGCGCGGCGCGCATCGCGTCCTCGCCCGGGTTGTCGATCGGGCTGGGCGGCAGGCCCATGCGCTGGTAGGAGTTGTACGGGCTCTCGCTGCGGGTGTCGTCCAGCGTGGTCTTGAGGGTGCTGCGGTTGAGGCCGTAGTTGAGGGTGGAGTCCATCTGCAGCGGCATGCCGTTCTGCAGCCGGTTGAAGATGACCCGGGCCACCTTCCCCATGTCGGCCTTGTTCCCGGCCTCGGCCTGGGCGATGCTGGCGATGATCACCGCCTGGTAGACGTTCATGGCGTTGCGCTGCGCGCCCGCCGCGACGGGCGCCCCCTCGAACTTCTGGTTGGCGGTGTCGACCATGTACCGCAGCACCGACTGCGGGGTCGCGTCCTTGTCCAGGGGGTAGCTGGCCGGGAAGAGGTAGCCCTCCGGGTTGCCCCCGGCGTCGCTGGGCAGTTTCAGGCCCGCGGTGCCGACGGACTTCTTGGTGCTGCCGGCGGGCAGGGCGAGGGCCTTGTCGACGGCGTCGTAGACCTGGGACGCGCGCCAGCCCTCCGGGATGACCAGGGTGGCGGGCCGGGAAGTCCCGCTGTGGGCCAGGTACAGCAGCGGCACCGCCACGGCGGCGCCCGCCACGACGGCGCCGGTCACACCGAGCACCAGCCTGCCCCGGCGCGTGAGCCGGACCGTCCTGCGCCGAGTCGGGTGCGGTCGGCCGGTGTTCCGACGGATCGTGCTCCGTGGCGGAGTGTTCGTCTGCATGCGGGAACGTTAGCCCGCATATTGCCCCAAACCCGACATATCTTCAGCTTGTCGACCTCAGTTTGTCGGCGGAGTCGCGTGTCGGCGCCCCCGGTCGCCCCGTCGGCGCCCCGGCCGTCGCGCCGCCTCCCACTGGCTCGCCTCTTCGGTCCCGACCGGCTCGACCGGCACACCCGGCCCGCCCGGCTCGACCGCCGGGTCCCCCGCCGTCTCCAGCCGGGCGTCCCGCCGCACCAGTTCCGCGTACCGCCCGTCGAGCTCCAGGAGTTCCTCGTGCGTGCCGCGTTCGGCCACCTGCCCGGAGTCGAGGACGACGATCTGGTCGGCGCCGCGGATCGTGGACAGCCGGTGGGCGATGGTGAGCGTCGTCCGGTTGGCCGACAGCGCGTCGATGGCCTCCTGGACGGCGTGTTCGGTGCGGGTGTCCAGGGCGCTGGTCGCCTCGTCGAGGATGAGGACCGGCGGGTCGCGCAGGATGGTGCGGGCGATGGCCAGCCGCTGCTTCTCGCCGCCGGAGAAGCGGTGACCGCGCTCGCCGACGACCGTGTCGTAGCCGTCGGGCAGCCCGGCGATGTGGTCGTGTATCTGGGCCGCGCGGGCGGCCGCGTGGAGTTCCTCGTCGGTGGCGTCCGGCTTGGCGAAGCGCAGGTTGTCGGCGACCGAGGCGTGGAAGAGGTACGTCTCCTGGGAGACGACGCCGACCGCGCGGGCGAGGGTGTCGAAGTCGAGGTCACGGACGTCGACGCCGTCCAGGGTGACCCGGCCGCCCGTGACGTCGTAGAGCCGGGGAACCAGGTAGCCGAGCGTGGACTTGCCGGCGCCGGTCGGACCTACGACGGCCAGGCTGCCGCCCGCCGGGACAGTGAGGTCGATGCCGTCGAGGACGGGGCCGCTCTTGCCGTCGTAGCGGAACTCGACCTTCTCGAAGCGGACCTCGCCCTTGACCCGGTCCAGGTGCACCGGCTCGTCCCGCTCGGTGATGTCGATGGGCAGGTCGAGGTACTCGAAGATGCGCTGGAAGAGCGCGAGGGAGGTCTGGATCTGGACGCCGGTCGCCAGCAGGCTCACGGCCGGGCGGAACAGGCCCTGCTGGAGCGAGACGAAGGCGACGATGGTGCCCAGCGAGATCTGCGGGCCGCCCGTCTGGAGGGCCATGCCGGCGGTCCAGTAGATGACGGCGGGCATCGCGGCCATCACGATCGTGATCACGGCCATCCGCCAGCGGCCGGCCATGTTCGAGCGCACTTCCAGGTCGACCAGCTGCTCGGACTCCTCGGCAAAGGAGGCGGTGAGCGAGTCGGCGCGGCCCATGGTCCGGCCGAGCAGGATGCCGCTGACGGAGAGGGACTCGGTGACCGTGGCGGCCATCGCGGCCATCTGCTTCTGGCGCTGGGTGGTGATCTTCTTGCGTTCGTTGCCGACTCGGCGGCTGATCCACACGAAGACGGGGAGCAGGACCAGCGAGACGACGGTGAGACGCCAGTCGAGGGCGATCATCGCGACGATCGTGGCGACCACGCTGGTCAGGTTGGAGACCAGGGAGGTGGCGGTGGAGGTGACGGTGGCCTGCATGCCGCCGATGTCGTTGGCGATGCGGGACTGCACCTCGCCGGTGCGGGTGCGGGTGAAGAAGGCGAGCGACATGCGCTGCAGCCGGCCGTAGACGGCGGTGCGCAGGTCGTGCATGACGCGCTGGCCGACGGTGGTGGATATCAGCGTCTGCAGGACGCCGAAGACGCTGGAGAGGACGGCACTGAGGATCATGCCCAGCGCGAGCAGGCTGAGCAGTCCGGTGCGGCCCTGCGGGATCGCGGTGTCGAGGGTCGCCTTCAGCAGGAACGGCGTGGCGACCGAGACCAGCGAGGAGGCGCCGACCAGCAGGCCGACGATCGCGAGCCGGCCGCGATAGGGGCGGAAGAGCGTGAGGATACGGCGTACCTGGCGGGGCTGTCCGGCCGAAGTGCCGTCGGGGGTCCAGTTGATCTCGTCTCGGGGCATGGCTCCTACGGATGGGTGCGGTGTGTGCGGACTGGCGGAGCATAGCTCACTGTTACCTACGCTCACAATGAACTAGGTCCTGATATTATTCCCGCATGAGCACCCCCGATCCCGACGGCCCGCTCGCCGAGCAGCTGCTGCGCCTGACGCGCCGGGTGTGGCGTATCCAGAAGCGCCATCTGGAGGCGCGCGATCTCGGCGTCACGCCGGCGCAGTCCCGTCTGCTGCGCACCCTCGCGCACTACGACGCACCGCCGCGCATGGCCGACCTCGCGGAGCGCCTGGAGGTGGTGCCGCGCGCCGTGACGACCCTGGTCGACGGTCTGGAGGCGAGCGGCAAGGTGCGCCGGGTGGCGGACCCGACGAACCGCCGGGTGACCCGGATCGAGATCACGGACGAGGGGCGCGAGACCCTGCGCGAGCTGCGGGCGGCCCGGAGGTCCGCCGCCGAGGAGATCCTGGCTCCGCTCTCGGAGGAGCAGCGCAAGGTGCTGGGCGGGCTGCTGGACACGCTGGTCGACGGGCCGGTGACGGCGAAGCGCTGCTGAGACACGCTGCCGAGAGATGAGAAAGCGGCTTCCCCGCCCGGCGTTTCCGGGAGGGGAAGCCGCTTCCGCCGTACGGCCCGGCCGTCAGCTTTCGGACACCAGCTCCTCGGCCGGTTCGTTCTCCGTCACGACCGGGGTCTCGCCGCCGAGCGCCCGCTTCGCCCGCTCGATGTCCAGCGCACCCTCCCAGCGGGACACCGCGAACACGGCGACGCAGTTGCCGAGCAGGTTGGTGACGACGCGCATCGAGTCCATGATGCGGTCGACGCCGAGCAGCAGGGCGACGGCACCGGCCGGGATCGCCCCGAGCGAGGAGGCGGTCGCGGACAGGGCGAGGAAAGCCGAGCCGGGGATGCCGGCCATGCCCTTGCTGGTGAGCATCAGCACCAGGACCACGGTGATCTGCTGACCCAGGCTCAGGTCGACGCCCACGGCCTGCGCGATGAACAGGGTGCCGATGGAGAGGTAGAGCGAGGCCCCGTCGAGGTTGAAGGAGTACCCGGTGGGCAGCACCAGCCCGACGGCGTCGTCCCGCGCGCCGGCCTTGCGCAGCTTCTGCATCACGCGCGGCAGTACGGACTCCGTGGAGGCGGTGCCCAGCGCGAGCAGCAGCTCCTCGCGGATGTAGCGGACGAACTTCCAGAGGCTGAGCCCGGTGAGGGCCTTCAGGGCGACGGCGAGCAGGGCGATGAAGAGGGCGGCGGCCGCGTAGCAGAGGACGATAAGCTTGGCGTAGGTCTCGATGACGCCCAGCCCGTACTGGCCGATCAGGACGGCCATCGCGCCGAAGACGGCGATCGGGGCGAGGCGCATCACGAAGCCGACGATCGCGAAGATGATCTCCTGGGCCTGCTCGATGGCCGGCAGCACCTGCGGCACCTTGGTGTGGCCGAGGTGGAGCAGGGCCGCGCCCACCAGGCAGGCCAGGACGAGCACCTGGAGCAGGGAGTTCTCGGCGAAGGCGCCTATGAAACTGGTGGGCAGGGCGTTGAGCACGAACTCGGTGGTCGAGGGCAGCGAGCCGCCGCCCGTCTTGGCGTCGACCGCCTTGGCGCTCAGCGTGGCCGGGTCGACGTGCATCCCGGAGCCGGGCTGGACGAGGTTGGCGGCGGCGAGGCCGATGACCAGCGCGAGCGTACTGGCCACCTCGAACCAGATCAGGGCCTTGAGCCCGATCCGCCCGAAGGCCTTCAGATCACCGGCCTTGGCGATGCCGACGACGACCACGCAGAAGACGAGCGGCGAGATGATCGTCTTGATGAGCCGGGTGAAACCGTCGCCGAGCGGCTGGAGGTCCGAGGCGAACCCGGGCCACAGCCGCCCGACGACGATTCCGAGCACGAGCGCGCAGGCGACCTGCGCGAAGAGAGAGGTACGCAGTATGCGTGCGGCGCGTCCCGGCAGGGACGGTACGGACTGCGGCACGGGCACTCCTGGTGGGGGGATCGACTCGCGGAAGCCGAGCGGGACTTCTGCGATACGGAAAGCGGCTTCCGCGTCGATCACTCTGGAGGTCTTCTTGATCCCGTCCGAGACCACCGTGTATCAGCCGTGTAAATCACGTTCCGAGTGACACATCGCACACAACTCGGCTCAGCAGCCGCTGCGATCCTCCGTCAGCACCCCCTGTTCGGTGGCCAGCGAACGGTCGTAGCACCCGCCGGAGCCGTACAGCCGGTACCGCTCGCTCGACGTGCCGACCGCGTGCCGCTGGTCGCGCGGTACGCCCAGGGTGTACGTCGCGTCACCGCGGTAGGTGTCGTCCAGCCGCGACCGGCCACCTCCGGCTCCCACGACCGTCGCCCGGTCGCCGAGGGTGAGTTCGGTGCGCAGCCGGTCGTCGGCGCCGACGGTGATGGCGCCGTTCATGGTGTACGTCCGGTGGGTGGCGGTCGTCCGGGGCGCCCCGCCCACCGCTGTCACGGTGACCTTTTGGTCGTCCGTCCAGGTGGCGTCGAGCGCGTCGGTGGTCTCGCCGTCGTTCCAGCGGTGGACGGAGGTGTTGGCCAGCGTCCGGCTGACGGCGGTGGTCACCCGGCCGTGCGAGGTGTCGAGGTATCCGGAGACGGCGAACCGGTGCCCGGCGTCGGTGTCGACCCGGTACTCCCCCGAACCCGGTGTGTACACCGAGGAGTTGGCGGGCTCCGAGGCCGTGGCCCCGGTGAGCCTCCCGGTGAGGTGGGCGCGGTGCGCGTCCTGCCAGACCAGCACGTTCACCGGCGCGCTCCACCCGGCCTGCCCCTCGGGCACCCCGGCGACGGAGACCTCGACCTGGTGCGGGCGGCCGTCGTCGAGCAGTCCGGCGAACGGTGTCAGGTCGTATTCGATCGGCTTGACGTCGAAGGCGCGGGGGCCCGGGATGACGTACCAGAGGAAGGGGTTGGACCAGCCGCCGGTCCACACGTTCGGGAACGGCGCGGCGATTCCGGCCAGTTGGCCGTCGACCTTGATCTGCACCTCCCGGTACGGCCCCTTGTCCGCCTTGCAGGAGTACGACGCCGGGTCGGCCACGGTCAGGTACCAGAACTCCTCGCAGCCGCCGCCGGATCCGGTGGCGTACACCTCGGCGACGATGCGTTCGCTGTTGCGCGGGGCGGTGAGGGTGGTGCCGTCGGTCAGGGTCAGCACCTTGTCGGGGACGGCGGCGGCCCGCGCGCGCCCCTCGTAGAAGGTGAGCGTGGCCTTGACGTCGATGACCCCGGTGTAGGTGTCGTCGACGACGTTGCCGATGAGCATCTCGACGTCCTGGGCCGTGCGGAAGGTGTCGCTGTAGCGCGTGACGTCCTTCTCCACATGCCACTCGATGCCGTCCGGGGAGGGCTCGGGCGTGGAGGTGCGCAGCACCTCGACGCCGCCGACGTGCAGATAGCCCAGGCGGTCGTACTGACGGCCCTTCACCTTGCCGTCGAGCCGCAGCACCACCTTGCTCCACCGGTCACCGCAGCCTCGGGGTGGCGTGTACGTCCCCTGGTACGGCGTGAAGTCGCGGAACTGGGCCTCGGCCAGGGTGACCTGGCAGGACTTGGCACCCTTGGGCACCGACACCGGCGGAGCCGCGGTCACCGGGTCGTGCCAGTCGGTGCCGAACTCGGCCGGGACGTCGGCGGCCCGGGCGGCAGGAGCACCGGTACCGAGGAGGGCGCTCGCGAGGAGTGTCGCCCCTGCGAGCATGGACATGACGATCCGTCTTCTCATGGCCGGTGTTCTACGGGGAGTTGACCATCGACCGCAATGGGGAGACCGGCCGACGGCGGACCGGCGGCCACCCGACCCGCACGGGCGCACCCGATAGGTGCATATGGTGCTATAAGTGGATACTCCTGCCACAGTGCTGCCCATGGAGATCACCACCGCTCGTGTCCGCCGCGCGGCCCTCGCCCTGGCCCTCGGCGGTGCCGTCACCCTCACCTGCGACGCCGTTCTCGCGGGCCTCCCGCACGAGGGCCCCGGCTCCCCCGCTCCGGGCCCCTCGGCCGCCCCGTCCGGACCGGCCCCCGCCCCCGGCGCGCCGGGCATCGGCGATCCGCTCATGCCGCTGGACGGCAACGGCGGCTACACGGTCCGCCGTTACACCCTCGACTTCGACTGGCGGGCACCCGGGACGCCCTTCGAGGCCGGCACCACCATCAGCGCCACCGCCACCCAGGCCCTGTCCCGGTTCGACCTCGACTTCGCGGGCAACACCCTGCACAAGGTCACCGTCGACGGGGCTCCGGCCTCCTTCGTCCGCGACGGCGACGAACTCATCGTCACACCCGCGCGGGCGATCCCGCGCGGCGGCACGTTCACCGTCCGCGTCGCCTACACCGCCGACCCGACCCAGCGCCGGCACCGCGGCGACGCGATCCGCGAGTACGGCTGGGTGCCCACCCCCGACGGCACCCTGATCTGTGCTCAGCCCGACGGCGCCAAGCTGGTCTTCCCGGTGGACGACCACCCCAGCCTGCGGGCGCCCGTCACCTTCCGCATCACCACCCCGCCGGGTGTCCGCGCCGTCGCCAACGGCCGGCTCGTCGACCGCGCCGGGCGCCCCGGCGGACGGGTCCGGTGGACCTACGACTCCGAGGAGCCCATCGCGGCCCAGCTGGTCCAGGTGGCGATCGGGAGGTTCACGGTCCTCGACAGCACAGGCCCGCGCGGGCTGCCCGTCCGGGACGTCGTGCCGGACGGCCTGGTCGCGGACACCGAGGAGCCGCGCTCGCTGACCCCGGAGCACCTCGCCTGGCTGGAGAAGCGGCTCGGCCCGTACCCGTTCCGGCGCTACGGCGTGCTGGTCGGGGACACGGACCTGCCGGTGGCGCTGGAGACGCAGTCGCTGTCCGTCGTACCCAAGGACGACCTGCTGGGCGACCGGGTGGACGCCGAGCGCAACCTCGTCCACGAGCTGACACACCATTGGACGGGTGACAGCGTCGCCATCCGGCGCTGGTCCGACCTGTGGCTGAGTGAGGGTCACGCCCGTTTCTACGAGCGGCTCTACTCCGCCGAGCACGGCGGAGTCAGCATGGAGGACGCCATGCGGGCCGCGTACGAGCAGCACGACCAGTGGCGGCACGACGACGGGGCGCCCGCCGAGCCCACGGAGCCGACGCTCTTCAAGGTGATGCGGTACGACGGCTCGGCGCTGGTGCTGTATGCCCTGCGGGAGAAGGTCGGTGACGAGATGTTCGACCGGATCGAACGGACCTGGGTGACCAGGTACCGGGGCCGCGCGGCCGGCACCCGGGACTTCGTCGCCCTCGCCTCCGAGGTCGCGGGTGAGGATCTGACGCCGTTTCTGACCCCGTGGCTGTACGGGCCGGACACCCCGCCGATGCCGGGTCACCCCGACTGGCAGGTGGACCCGGTCGAGGACTGAGGCCGCGCGATGCGTGGCCGCCCACGGATGACGGGCCGTTGCCCGCCGACCGGGTGGCCTCTGCCGGACCGCTGGGCCACCCCGGTGAAGCTCGGCGCGCCGCATCGCGCCGGGCACGGAAACGTACAGGGGGTGACGTGAAGGGCAACTCCTCTGCCTTGGTTGCGACAAGCGTGGTGGGAGACCCTCTGCAAGCGGTTGGAGACCCTCTGTAATGAGAAGAACTGTCGCTCCACGTGTGCCCGACGCCGCCCGGATCTGCCGCCGGACGGCTTGCCTGCTCGCGACGGCGGCGATGCTGCCACCGCTGCTCATCCTCCCTGCGTCCGGCGACGACGAGGCGGAGGGCCAACGACTGCAGAACGCCTTCACGGACGCCGCACGCGAGTTCCACGTACCGCGCAGTGTGCTCATGAGCGTGTCCTACATGCAGTCGCGCTGGGACGCCCATCCCGGCGCGCCCAGCGTCGCGGGCGGCTACGGGCCGATGCACCTGGTGGACACCGGCCAGGTCCAGGCCGAGGCACCGGCAGCGGGCCCGGTCGAGGCGAACGGGCGGACCACCATGCCGCGCGACCTGACGGCGGGCGGTACGGGAGGTTCGGGCGCCTCGGGCGCTCCGGGCGGTCACACCGTGCAGCCGGCGGACCTGGGACGCGCCGCACGGCTGATCAAGACCCCGGCCGGGCAGCTGCGGACGGACGCCGTCGCCAACGTGCGCGGCGGCGCGGCCCTGCTGGCCGCCACACAGCGGCATCTCGGCAAGCCGCTCAGTGCCCGCCCGGAGGACTGGTGGCAGGCGGTGGAACGTTTCCCCGGCACACCTGACGTCACATCGGCCGCCACCTACGCCGACGACGTCTTCGGCCTGATCCGCCGGGGAGCGCACCGGACCACCGCCGAGGGGCAGGACGTCACGCTGCCGGCCTCCCCCGGCGTCCGCCTGCACCCCGGCCCGCAGTCCGCGCGGCGGCCGAAGAACGTCGAGTGCCCCGCCGACCTGACCTGCGACTGGCTCGCCGCGCCCTATGAGGAGATCGACGACGACGGCGACTACGGCAACCACGACCTGGCCGACCGGCCCCGGGACCAGCGGATCGAGTACATCGTCATCCACGACACCGAGTCGAACCTGCCGAACATGTTCAAGACCGTGCAGGATCCGACGGAGGCGTCCTGGCACTACTCGATCCGTTCCAGCGACGGCCATGTCACCCAGCACGTCAGGACCAAGGACGAGGCCTGGCACTCCGGCAGCAAGTTCGTCAACGCCCGCTCGATCGGCATCGAGCACGAGGGTTTCCTCGCCCACCCCGGGACCTGGTACACGGAGCAGATGTACCGGTCCTCGGCGCGCCTGGTGCGCTACCTGGCGAAGAAGTACAGCGTCCCGATGGACCGGCAGCACATCTTCGGCCATGACAACGTGCCCTCCCCGACCGCCGACAGCATCCCCGAGATGCACGAGGACCCCGGCCCGTTCTGGGACTGGCGGCACTACTTCGAGCTGCTGGGCGCACCGCTGAAGGCCACCGCCGGACCGGACAGCGACATGGTGATGATCCTGCCGGACTACGCCACCTACCAGCCGCGGTACACGGGGTGCGACGGTGACGGCAAGAAGTGCAAGCCGCACGGCTCCAGCGCCGTCCGCCTGCACACCGAACCGGACGAGAACGCCCCGCTGCTCCAGGACCCGGGCCGCAGACCGGACGGCGACGACTCCACCGAGGACGTCAGCGACCTCGGTTCACGCGTCTCCACCGGCCAGGTCTTCGCGGTCGCCGACCGCAGCGGCGAGTGGACGGCGATCTGGTTCCAGGGCAACAAGGCCTGGTTCAGGAACCCCAAGGACCACCCGACGGCCGTCGGCGCGAGCGGGCGCATGATCACGCCGAAGGAGGGACTGGACGAGATCCCGGCGTTCGGCCGGGCCCTCCCGGAGGAGGAGGCCTACCCGGAGGGCGTGGAGGAGGAATCGGAGGCGCCGCTCCCCTACACCATCCGGGCGGGTCAGCGGTATGTGACCCAGGCCGCCGTCGGCAGTTCCTACGTCGACAGGTCGTTCTTCTCCGACACACCGCAGCCCGTGGTGCTGGGCCACGAGAAGTACTACGAGATCCAGCTCGGTCACCGGCTCGCCTACGTCCGCGCGGACGACGTGGACCTGGTGACCGCCCCCGCCGGCGCGGCGGGTGGGGCCGGGCAGCAGAACGGCTCGACCAGGCCGTGAACCACCGACCATTCCTCGCGCGGTGGGCGGCGGACCCTGTCCGGAAGGCAGTGGATTTCGACGGCCGCCCGGGAAAACCGTTTGATTTCGACCACGCTACGACGCGAACCTTTCACGGCTTGTCGCCACCTCCCCCTCCCCCGACACAAGCCGCTGGGACGTCATGCAGATTCAAGATCTTCCGTACTCCGATCCGGGCGTGCCCGACGCGCGTTCGGGTCCCCGATTCCTGTGGTGGCTCGGGCGGAACCAGCTGGGCGGCCAGTTCAAGTCGCTGGCCTGGGGCCTGTTGCACTTCGTGTCCGTCTGCGCGCTGCCGTTCTGTGTGGGCCTCGCCGTCCAGGCCGTCGTCGACCGGTCCGGCACCCGGCTGGCCCTGACGGGCGGTCTGCTGGTGGTGTGCGGTACGGCGATCGCCGTCGGCGACACCTTCCTGCACCGCACCGCCGTCACCAACTGGATCACCGCCGCCGCCCGCGTCCAGCAGCTCCTCGCCCGCAAGGCCGCCCTGCTGGGCTCGGCACTGACCCGCCGGGTCGCGGCCGGCGAGGTGGTGGCGGTCTCCACCGGCGACGTCGAGAAGATCGGCTGGTTCGTCGAGGCGGTCTCCCGCTTCACCGCGGCCGCGGTGACCGTGGTCGTGGTCGGCGTCGCCCTGCTCTTCTACCAGCCCGCGCTCGGCTGGATGGTCGCCGCCGGTCTGCCCCTGGTGGCGCTGGCGGTGCTGCCGCTGCTGCCCCGGGCGACCCGGCGCGCCGACTTCCAGCGCACCAAGGCCGGCCGGGCCACCGAGCTTGCCTCGGACACCGTCGCGGGGCTGCGGGTGCTGCGCGGCATCGGCGGCGAGGACCTCTTCCTCGACCGCTACCGGCGCGCCTCCCAGGAGGTACGGCGCGCGGCGGTGCGCAGCGCCCGGATGTGGTCGCTGATCTCCGCCATCCAGGTGCTGGTGCCCGGGCTGCTGCTGATCGCGGTCGTCTGGCGCGGTGTCCAGCTCGCCCGCGAGGGCCGCGTCACCGTCGGCGAACTGGTCACCGTCTACAGCGCGGTCATGATGCTCAACTATCCGCTGCAGCACTTCACCGAGATCGCCATGGCCTACTCCTTCTCCCGTCCCTCGGCGAAGCGGGCCGCTCGGGTGCTCTCCCTGGAGCGGGCCACGGACACCGGCGGCTCACGCGCGGAGACGGTACCGGACGGCGACCTGTACGACCCGGCCACCGGTCTGCTGGCGCCCGCGGGCCGGCTGACCGCGGTGGTCTGCGGCGACCCCGACGCTGCCGGTCTCCTCGCCGCACGGCTGGGCGGCCACCCCGCCGAGGCCGGCACCTCCGTCCTGCTCGGCGGGGTACCGCTGGACGAACTGCCCCTGGAGGCCGCCCGGACCGCCGTCCTCGTCCAGGACAAGGACCCGGTGCTGCTGTCCGGTTCGCTCCGCGAGCTGCTCGACGTGCCGGCCTCAGGGGCGGTGCGCGCGGCGGACGCGCTGGCCGCCGCCCAGTGCGCGGACGTCCTGGAGGCCCTGATCCAGGGCTCGTTGGACGTCACCGACCCGATGGACGCCCGGATCACCGAGCGGGGCCGCTCCCTGTCCGGCGGGCAGCGCCAGCGGCTCGCCCTGGCCCGGTCGCTGATCACCGACCCGGAGGTGCTCGTCCTGGACGAACCCACCTCCGCCGTCGACTCCCACACGGAGGCACGGATCGCGGAGGGCCTCAGGGAGCTGCGGTCCGGCCGTACGACCGTGGTGTTCACCTCCTCGCCGCTGCTGCTCGACCGGGCCGAACGGGTCGTCCTCGTCCACGAGGGCGAGGTCGTGGCGGTCGGCGTGCACCGCGAGATGGTGCGCACCGAGCCGCAGTACCGGGCGGTGGTGACCCGGGAGACGGCTGAGGAAACCGCCCGTCGAAACCCCGCGGACGACGAGGTCGCGCTGCGCGGCGCGGCACTGGAAGAGATCGAGGAGAGCGCATGATCGGCGTCGCGCCACCGGAATACGACCCGGCGGCCCCGACCACGGCCACCACCCTGCCCGTCGGCGCCACCGCGACCGTCCGCGCCTACGTGGCCGAACTGTTCCGCCGGCACCGCCGGGCCTTCTTCCTCCTGATCACCGTCAACGCGGTGGCCGTGGTCGCCTCCATGGTCGGCCCGTACCTGCTCGGCGGGCTCGTGGAACGGGTCTCGGACGGTACCCGTGAGCTCCATCTGGGCCTGACCATCGGCCTGTTCGCGCTCGCCCTCGCCGTCCAGGCCGTCTTCGTGCGAGAGGTGCGGCAGCGGGGCGCCGTGCTCGGCGAGCGGATGCTGGCCGACCTGCGCGAGGACTTCCTCATCCGCTCGGTCGGGCTGCCGCCGGGCGTGCTGGAGCGGGCCGGCACCGGCGATCTGCTGTCCCGTATCACCACCGACATCGACCGGCTCGGCAACGCGATGCGGGAGGCCGTGCCGCAGCTGTCGATCGGCGTGGTGTGGGTGGCGCTGCTGCTCGGCGGGCTCGTCGTCACGGCGCCACCGCTGGCCGCCACCGTGCTGCTCGCCCTGCCGATCCTGGTCGCCGTCTGCCGCTGGTACTTCAGGCGGGCGCCCTCCGCCTACCGCTCCGAGGCCGCCGGGTACGCGGCCGTGGCCGCCGCCCTCGCGGAGTCCGTGGACGCCGGTCACACCATCGAGGCGCACCGTCTCGGCGCCCGGCGCATCGCCCTGTCCGACCGCCGGGTCAAGGAGTGGACGGCCTGGGAGCGCTACACGCTGTGGCTGCGCTCGGTGCTCTTCCCGGCGCTGAACGCCACGCACACCGTGGTGCTCGGCTCGGTGCTCATGATCGGCGGGGTGTTCGTCCTGCACGGCTGGATCGACGTCGGCCAGCTGACCACGGGCGCGCTCATCGCCCAGATGCTCGTCGAGCCGATCAACCTGATCCTGCGCTGGTACGACGAGGTCCAGGTCGCCCAGGTGTCGCTGGCCCGGCTGGTCGGCGTGCGGGACATCGAGCCCGACGCCGGGGACGCCGCGCTGGCCCCCTCCGGCCGGGAGGTCCACGCGGACCAGGTCCGCTTCGGCTACCTGCAGGGCGTCGACGTGCTGCGCCAGGTCTCCCTGGAGGTCGCGCCCGGCACTCGGCTGGCCCTGGTCGGCCCCTCGGGCGCGGGCAAGTCCACCCTGGGCCGGCTGCTCGCCGGGATCTACGCGCCCCGGGACGGCCGGATCACGCTGGGCGGCGCGGAGCTGTCCCGAATGACCGCCGAACGGGTCCGCTCGCACGTGGCCCTCGTCAACCAGGAGCACCACGTCTTCGTGGGCTCCCTGCGCGACAACCTGCTGCTCGCCCGAACCGACGCCGAGGACGCCGAGCTGTGGGCCGCCCTGGGCGCGGTCGACGCGGACGGCTGGGCGCGGGCCCTGGAGGAGGGCCTGGACACCGAGGTCGGCTCGGGCGGCCTCGCGCTGACCCCGGCGCAGGCCCAGCAGATCGCACTGGCCCGGCTGGTGCTGGCCGACCCGCACACCCTGGTCCTTGACGAGGCGACCTCGCTCCTGGACCCGCGGGCGGCCCGCCATCTGGAACGGTCCCTGGCCCGGGTCCTGGACGGCCGCACCGTGGTCGCCATCGCCCACCGGCTGCACACCGCCCATGACGCGGACGTCATCGCCGTGGTCGAGAACGGCCGAATCAGCGAGCTCGGCAGCCATGACGAGCTGGTGACCGCCGGCGGGCCCTACGCGGCGCTGTGGCGGTCGTGGCACGGGTGACGGGCCGTGGCACGGGGTGCGCGCCGCAGGTCGCGCCCCGTGCCGTTGCGCGGGTGCGAGCAGGGGTGGAAGGCTGGAGAGCGGCACCGGTGCGGAAACCGACCGGGAACCGCAGGGTTCGCGCCGTGTGAGACCCGTGCCGAGCGTGCCGGCGGCCCGCCCCGCGGACCGCGTCCTCACTCCCTGGAGGTAGCCGTGACCACCGCCGACGGATGGGGGGACGACGTCTACCAGCCCGACGGATCCGAGATCCGCGAGGACACGGGACTGCTCGACGTGGAGGACACGCTGGAGTCCGACGGCGTCAGCGATCCCCTGGACCGTGGCTGGTCCCCGCCCGAACGGCCGTGGGCCGTGGAGCACACCGGGGTGACCGCGGCGGAGCGCCACCGGGGCGAGACCCTGGACCAGCGGCTCGCCGAGGAGCTGCCCGATCCGGGCGTCCCGGACGACGACGGCATCGGCGACTGCCAGGGCAGCGACGGCGAACCCCTGGACAACGAGGTCGGCGATCTGCGCTCCGGCCGCCTGGTGGCCCCGAACGAGGGGGCGCACGAGGACGACGAGAACGGCCTGGTCGCCACCGACATCGGCATCGACGGCGCCGGGGCCTCCGCCGAGGAGGCCGCGATGCACATCGTCGACGAGGACACCGCCTACGGCTGAGCCCTTCCGTCCGCGCCCGACCGCCCCGACCGCTCTGTCCGAGGAGCCGCCATGCAGCAGGACAAGCACCCCGACTACCATCCCGTGGTCTTCCGCGACCGGGCCGCCGGTTACGCGTTCCTGACCCGGTCGACCGCGACCAGCGAGCAGACCATCGAGTGGGACGACGGCCAGACCTACCCCGTGGTCGACGTGGAGATCTCCTCCGAGAGCCACCCCTTCTACACGGGCAAGGCCCGCACGGTGGACACCGAGGGCCGCGTCGCCGCCTTCGAGCGCCGCTACGGGAACGGCTCGGGGAAGGCCGGCTGACCCTGGCCCTCGGGGCTCCCTCGGGGTCAGATCACGTTGAGGGCGGCGGCGCAGCCTATGCCGCCCAGCACCATGAACACGGGCATCAGCACCTTCAGCTCGACCCAGCTGCCCGCGCGGAACCGCATCACCTTCGGCGGGCCCAGCGGGTACCAGCGCTTGCGGCCGATCGGGATGGGCCACAGGATCGGGCAGCCGGAGACCGTCAGCGCGTCCCCGATGTCGTGCACCAGCGCCCCCAGCACCACCGGCAGCCCCAGCCACAGGTACTCCTGGCCGGGCTGGGTGAACAGCCAGTCCGCGCCGTTGCCCGGCTTGTCCAGGACTTCCGCCAGGATCCAGGCGCTGGTCGCCGCCAGCAGCCACACCAGCACATCGCTGCTGGAGCCGCGGGCGGCCCGCCACAGCAGACCCTCGATCGCCAGCACCATGTGCGCGAAGAGGATCGCCAGCACCGCCCACCGGCCGCCCAGGATCGCCGCGGCCGAGCAGCCTCCGCCGATCATCGCCGCCCACACCCAGGTGTGGGTCAGGGTGCGGTGCCCACCGTTGCGGCGCGGGTCGCCGGGCTTGCGGGTCGCCTTGTAGACGGCGTAGGAGAGCTTGTCGACGATCTCGCAGAGCCAGCGCGAGAGCGGTCCGAAGGCGCGCGAGATGGTGGCGGCCTTGTGGTCGAGATCCGGGGCGAGCGCGGCGCCGGCGCAGATCAGCGCCCCGACCAGCAGCACCGGCCAGGGCATCGCATGCCCGGCCGCTGCCGCCGCGGCTCCTACGCCGAGCCAGGCGGCGGCCCCCGACAGTGAGTGTGCTGGTCCCATCATGGCCGTTGCCCGCCCCATTCCTCGTATGCCGCTGTCCAGTTGACCGGGTGCGATGACGCTCCGTCGGCGACACAGCGTAGCGGCCATGATCTTCGTGCTCGCAGCCGATTCCCCTCTCACCACCAAGGCCAGGCAAGATGGGTCCGTGACCCTCATCGATCGACTGCCGCCGACCGCCGACCCCGACGCCCTCTACGAAGCCTTCGAGTCCTGGGCCGAGGAGCGTGGCCTCACGCTCTACCCGCACCAGGAGGAGGCGCTGATCGAGGCGGTCTCCGGGGCGAACGTGATCGTGTCGACGCCGACCGGCTCCGGCAAGAGCATGATCGCGGCGGGCGCGCACTTCGCCGCGCTCGCCCGTGACGAGGTCACCTTCTACACGGCTCCGATCAAGGCGCTGGTGTCGGAGAAGTTCTTCGAGCTGTGCAAGATCTTCGGCACCGAGAACGTCGGCATGCTCACCGGCGACGCCTCCGTGAACTCCGACGCGCCCGTCATCTGCTGCACCGCCGAGGTGCTCGCCTCCATCGCCCTGCGCGACGGCAGGCAGGCGGACGTCGGCCAGGTCGTCATGGACGAGTTCCACTTCTACGCGGAGGGCGACCGCGGCTGGGCCTGGCAGATCCCGCTCCTCGAACTCCCCCAGGCGCAGTTCATCCTCATGTCGGCCACCCTCGGCGACGTCTCCTTCTTCGAGAAGGACCTGACCCGCCGCACCGGTCGCCCCACCGCGGTGGTCCGCTCGGCGACCCGTCCGGTGCCGCTCTCCTACGAGTACCAGCTCACCCCGATGACCGAGACGCTCACCGAGCTCCTGGAGAGCAGGCAGGCGCCGGTGTACATCGTGCACTTCACGCAGGCCCAGGCGGTGGAGCGGGCGCAGGCGCTGATGAGCATCAACATGTGCTCGAAGGGCGAGAAGGAGCAGATCGCCGAGCTGATCGGCAACTTCCGCTTCACCACCAAGTTCGGCCAGAACCTCTCCCGTTACGTCCGGCACGGCATCGGCGTGCACCACGCCGGCATGCTCCCCAAGTACCGGCGCTTGGTGGAGAAGCTCGCGCAGGCCGGTCTGCTGAAGGTCATCTGCGGCACCGACACCCTGGGCGTGGGCGTCAACGTGCCCATCCGCACGGTGCTGTTCACCGCCCTCACCAAGTACGACGGCAACCGGGTGCGCACCCTGCGCGCCCGTGAGTTCCACCAGATCGCCGGCCGTGCGGGCCGGGCAGGCTTCGACACGGCAGGTCTGGTGGTCGCCCAGGCGCCCGAGCACGTCATCGAGAACGAGAAGGCGCTGGCGAAGGCGGGCGACGACCCGAAGAAGCGGCGCAAGGTGGTGCGCAAGAAGGCGCCGGAGGGCTTCGTCGGCTGGACGGAGAACACCTTCGAGAAGCTGATCGCGTCCGAACCGGAGCCGCTGACCTCGCGTTTCCGCGTGACGCACACGATGCTGCTGTCGGTGATCGCCCGCCCGGGCAACGCCTTCGATGCCATGCGCCACCTTCTGGAGGACAACCACGAGCCGCGCAAGCAGCAGCTGCGGCACATCCGCCGGGCGATCGCGATCTACCGGTCGCTGCTCGACGGCGGCATCGTCGAGAAGCTCGACGAGCCCGACGCCACCGGCCGCATCGTCCGGCTCACCGTCGACCTCCAGCAGGACTTCGCGCTCAACCAGCCGCTGTCGACCTTCGCCCTGGCCGCGTTCGAACTCCTCGACCCCGAATCGCCGTCCTACGCTCTCGACATGGTGTCCGTCGTCGAGTCCACCCTGGACGATCCGCGCCAGATCCTCGCCGCCCAGATGAACAAGGCGAAGGGCGAGGCCGTGGCCGCGATGAAGGCGGACGGCGTCGAGTACGAGGAGCGCATGGAGCGCCTCCAGGACGTCACGTACCCGAAGCCCCTGGAGGAGCTGCTCTTCCACGCGTACAACACGTACCGCAAGAGCCACCCCTGGGTCGGCGACCATCCGCTGTCGCCGAAGTCGGTCATCCGGGACATGTACGAACGGGCGCTGACCTTCACCGAGTTGGTGTCGGTCTACGAGCTGGCCCGCACCGAGGGCATCGTGCTGCGCTACCTCGCGAGCGCCTACAAGGCCCTCGACCACAACATCCCGGACGACCTGAAGTCCGAGGACCTGCAAGACCTGATCGAGTGGCTGGGCGAGATGGTGCGCCAGGTCGACTCCAGCCTGCTGGACGAGTGGGAGCAGCTCGCCAATCCGGAGGAGATGACCGCCGAGGAGGCCCAGGAGAAGGCCGACGAGGTCAAGCCAGTCACCGCCAACGCGCGCGCCTTCCGGGTCCTGGTCCGCAACGCGATGTTCCGGCGCGTGGAGCTCGCCGCACTCGACCAGGTCGAGGAACTGGGCGAGATGGACGCGGAGTCCGGCTGGGACGCCGACGCCTGGGGCGACGCGATGGACAAGTACTGGGACGAGTACGAGGACCTGGGCACCGGCCCCGACGCCCGCGGCCCCAAGCTGCTCGTCATCCAGGAGGAGCCGCAGAACGCGCTGTGGCGGGTCCGCCAGATCTTCGACGACCCGAACAGCGACCACGACTGGGGCATCAGCGCGGAGATCGACCTGACGGCCTCCGACGCCGAGGGCCGCGCGATCGTCCGCGTCACCGATGTCGGCCAGCTCTGACCCGGCCTGCCCCGACCACAGGAGAACCCCACCCATGACGAACCCGGCCGAGAGACTGGTCGACCTGCTCGACCTGGAGCAGATCGAGGTCAACATCTTCCGCGGCCGCAGCCCCCAGGAGTCCCTCCAGCGGGTCTTCGGCGGCCAGGTGGCCGGGCAGGCGCTGGTCGCCGCCAGCCGCACCGTGGAGAACGACCGCCCGGTGCACTCGCTGCACGCGTACTTCCTGCGTCCCGGCCGGCCGGGGGTGCCGATCGTGTACCAGGTCGAACGGGTCAGGGACGGACGGTCGTTCACGACGCGCCGGGTCACCGCCGTGCAGCAGGGCCGCACGATCTTCAATCTGACCGCCTCCTTCCACAAGCCTGAGGTGGGAGCCTTCGAGCACCAGTTGCCGCCGTTCCGGGAGGTGCCGCACCCCGAGTCGCTGCCCACGCTCGCGGAGGAGATCCGCAAGCATCTGGGCGAGCTGCCGGAGCAGTTGGAGCGGATGGCGCGTAGGCAGCCCTTCGACATCCGCTACGTGGACCGGCTGCGCTGGCACCCCGAGGAGATAGCGGGTGCCGAGCCCCGCAGCGCGGTGTGGATGCGCGCGGTCGGCCCGCTGGGCGACGACCCGCTGGTGCACACCTGCGCGCTGACCTACGCCAGCGACATGACCCTGCTGGACGCGGTGCGCGTCCCGGTCGAACCGCTGTGGGGGCCGCGGAACTTCGACATCGCCTCGCTGGATCACGCGATGTGGTTCCACCGGCCGTTCCGGGCGGACGAGTGGTTCCTGTACGAGCAGGAGTCCCCCGTCGCCACGGGCGGGCTGGGTCTGGCCCGCGGGCGGGTCTACGACCTGGAGGGGCGGCTGCTGGTGTCGGTCGTCCAGGAAGGGCTTTTCCGGGCCCTGTAGTTCGGGCTCGGAGTGCCGAGTTCAGTGGGCGAGGCGGGGGCTTCTGCGGCGCAGCCATGCGCGCAGGCCGTGCGCGGGCCGGGGCGGTGCCGGGGGGCGAGGCGGTGCGGCAAGGTGTTCAGCCGGGGCGGCAGGGTCTTGAGTCGGTGCGGCAGGGTTGTGGGCCGGTGCGGCAGCGCGGGGTGCCGGCCGGAGCGTGCGGGCTTGGGCCACCTCCCGTGCCAGCTCGCTCCGGAACCAGCCGATCTCGTCCGGGTCGTCCGCCGTCATGAGCTCCTCGGCGAGCTGCGCGGCGGACGAGCCCGGCGCACCGTGGGCGGGTGGGGCCGAACGGAGGGACCTGACGTACGCGCGCTCGTGGAGGTCCGTCAGAACCTCGTCGATCTCTTCGGGGTCCAGGAAGCCCGCCACCGCACCGGCCCGCTCCCACGGCCCGTCCGCCTGCCTCAACAGGAAGCCGCAGTGGCGTCCCCGCCAGTTCCGGGCCCGCTGGTCCGCGCCCGCGTTCAGCCGGTCGCGCAGGTCTTCGGGGGTACGGCCGGTGAGCAGCCGCGCGTTCTTCTCGTCGGCCGCGAACCGCCGTAGCTCCTCGGCCAGATAGAGCCAGACCACGGCCCGATAGCGATTGGGATACCACTTCACGGGGGTGGTCAGGCCCAGTTTGGCGAACCGGGTGAACCTGCTCGCCGGGATCTTCATCAGGGCCGCGCCCTCGGCCGTCCCCACGACCCGCACGCTCTCGCGGAGGGAATCGGCCCGGGCCAGGAGCCGGTCGATCTCGGCGCGTGGGACGCGGCGGCCTCCACCGCCGCCCTCGTCGGGCACCGTACGGATTCGGCCAAGATGCACCGCGAGGTCGAACTCGCCTCGCTTGAGGCCCAGTTCTCGAGCCGCGCGGCTCGACGCGCAGGTGAGCGGGCGGGGCTGGGTGATGGCGTGGCTGCCGGGCATGGTCGTTCTCCCCCGTGGAGCGGGTGGCTCGCGCCGGGTGCGCTCGCCGTGGAAAAGACCGTAGCCGCTGCGGCGAATCTCGTGGCAGACCTGTGGATAACCCCGCGGCTTACGATGAATCCGCAGGTCAGAGGTCCATCACGGAGGTTCTCTCCGGCTGCCGGGCGCCCACGCCGAGGTGTTCGCCGACGCGGTTCACCAGCAGGGTCATCTCATAGGCGATCAGGCCGATGTCGGCCTCGGCGCCGCTGAGCACGCACAGACAACTGCCGGTTCCGGCGGCGGTGACGAACAGGACCGCGTCGTCGTACTCGATCATCGTCTGGCGGACCTGACCGGCGCCGAAGTGGCGTCCGGAGCCCTTGGCGAGGCTGTGCAGCCCGGAGGCAACGGCGGCCAGATGCTCCGCGTCCTCCCGGCGAAGGCCCGTGCTCGCGCCCGTGACCAGCCCGTCGTTCGACAGGACCAGCGCGTGCCGTACGTGCTCCACGCGCTCGGTCAGGTCGTCGAGCAGCCAGCCGAGTCCCTGGTTCTGCGCCATGTCCCGCGTCTCCCCGTGTGCCCTCTCCCCCTGGCTGGAGGATCTCCCCGCCAGCCTTCCCCACCACCGGCGTCCGGGCAAGGAGGATGGGGACATGGCACAGAAGATGACCGACGAGGAATGGCGGGCGTTCGTCTCGCACGGCACCCGCACCGGCAAGCTGTCCACCGTCAACGCCGACGGCAGCCCGCATGTGGCCCCCATCTGGTTCCTGCTGGAGGGAGACGATCTGGTCTTCAACACCGGCAAGGAGACCGTGAAGGGGCGCAATCTCACCCGCGACGGGCGGGTCGCCCTGTGCGTGGACGACGACCGGCCCCCCTTCCATTTCGTGGTGCTGAGCGGGCGTGCCCGGTTGTCGGAGGAGCTGGACGAAGTACGTGATTGGGCCACCCGGATCTCCGCTCGGTACATGGGAGAGGAGCGGGCCGAGGAGTTCGGCGCCCGCAACGGCGTCCCGGGCGAGCTGGTGGTCCGGGTCGCCGTGGAGAAGGTGGTGGCGCTCAAGGACCTCGCTGACTGAGGTTCAGCCCACCGAGTCGAGGAGCCGGGCGGTGTGCATCCGCCCGGCGTACTCGACGAGGCGGATCAGCACCTCCTTGCCGGAGTCCCGGTCGCGGGCGTCGCACAGGACCACCGGCGTGCCCTGGTCCAGGTCGAGGGCCCGGCAGACGTCGTGGGCGCCGTAGGCCCGGGCGCCGGTGAAGCAGTTGACGGCGACGACGAACGGAATGTGCCGGTGCTCGAAGTAGTCGACCGCCGGGAAGCAGTCCTCCAGACGGCGGGTGTCGGCGAGGACGACGGCACCGAGGGCCCCTTGCGACAGCTCGTCCCAGAGGAACCAGAACCGGTCCTGCCCCGGGGTGCCGAAGAGGTACAGGGAGAGCCCGGAGCGGATGGTGATGCGTCCGAAGTCCATGGCGACGGTGGTGGTGACCTTCTGGTCCACGCCGTCCGTGTCGTCTACCAACTGGCCCGCTTCGCTCAGCATTTCCTCGGTGCGCAGCGGCCGGATCTCGCTGACGGCACCGACCAGGGTCGTCTTGCCGACGCCGAAGCCGCCGGCGACCAATATCTTGAGCGCCATGGCCGCCGTGTCGTCGGCGGCGGGCTCGGAGTGCTCGGAGACCATGATCACTTCTCTCGGGAGGGCCGGCTTCGGTCGACGTCTGGGGGTTCGGCACACTGCGGGTGGTCAGGACGCGAAGCCAGCATCATGACAACTGCCGCTCGGCCGCGGACGGTTGGACCGGAACGCGTCGGTGCTGACCGGCTCGTGCCCGGTTGGTTCCGGATGGTCATCTACAGTGCCCGCAATCCCTCGATGACCTCGCGCAGAATCCGTTCGTCGGGGAGCTGCGCCGGTGGCACCGGGCGGCTCACGGTGACGCAGCCCAGTTCCAGCAGATCGCCCAGGAGCACCCGGACCACCCCCACGGGGAGGTCGGCTCCGGCGGCGAGTTCGGCGACGGACTGCGTCTCCACCCGGCACAGGTCGATCAGCGCCCGGTGTTCGGGGCCGAGCGGGGTGTCGTCGTCCACGCCGGGTGCGCCCGGGTCGAGGGTGACCAGGGCGATCAGGTCGAACCGCACCCCGGTGGGGCCCGGTCTGGTGCGGCCGCCGGTCATGGCGTAGGGGCGGACCAGCGGCCCGGCCTCGTTGTCGTACCACTGGCTGCCCGGCTCGTGCGGGGTGCCGCTCGCGTACTCGGTCATCGGGGGCGGTCTTCCGGTTCATCCGGCGGCGGGCGGCCGCGCGCCGACGCGCGGCGCGGTGTAGAGGTGCTCTCCGACGCGCTTGACCAGGCGGGCCATCTCGTAGGCGACCAGGCCGATGTCGGCGGTGACGTCGGTGAGCAGGGCGAGGCAGGAGCCGTCGCCGGCGGCGGCCACGAAGAGGAAGGCGTCGTCCATCTCGACCATCGTCTGGCGCACCCCGCCCGCCCCGAAGTGCCGTCCGGCGCCCTTGGCGAGGCTGTTGAAGCCGGAGGCCACGGCGGCGAGGTGCTCGGCGTCCTCGCGCTTGAGGCCGGTCGAGGCGCCGACGGCGAGGCCGTCGTTGGACAGCACGACGGCATGCCGTACCTCCGTGACGCGCAGCACCAGGTCGTCCAGCAGCCAGTCGAGTTCGCCGGAGCGCCGGTCCGCCCTTGTGCTCGGGTCCTGGATCATGCGCGGTCTCCTTCGGTGCTGTCGGTGCCCTCGGCGGGTTCCGGGGCGGCTCCGCGGCCGGGTTTCCTGCCGCCGCCACGTGCCCAGCCGTCGCGGTAGGCCGCCATGCGGTCGCGGACGAGTTCGGGGGTGCGCTCGTCGCCCCGGCGGGCGGGCGCGGGCTCCTCGGCGCGCGGAGCGCGTAGTTGGGGGGCGAGGCTCGCCTGCCGTACCCGGCGCGGAAGGTCGTCGTCCAGGGGCTCGGAGTCGTGCGGTGGGCGGTGCGGCCTCAAGGTGGTGACTCCGGGAGGTGGCGGCTCGGGAGCCGCCGGCTGCGGGGACGGGCGGGCGGTGACGGTCAGGGCGGGCCGGTCGGCGGGGACGGCCTCCGGAAGGGCGGCGTCGGGCACGCGCGCGTACGCGCGCTCCGGGGCCGGTTCGGTGTCGGTCGCCGGACGGCCGGAACGTTCCGCCGGACCGCCGTGCAGCAGGGCCTTCGGCAGCAGCACCACCGCGGTGGTGCCGCCGTAGGGGGAGGTGCGCAGATGCACCTTGATCCCGTGGCGGGCCGCGAGCCTGCTGACCACGAAGAGGCCGAGCCGGTCGCTGTCGAACAGGTCGAGGGCCTCGGACTGCTCGATGCGCCGGTTGGCCTCGGCGAGGGTCTCCTGGCCCATGCCGAGGCCGCGGTCCTCGACCTCCAGGGCGTAGCCGTTGCCGACGGGCTCTCCGGTGATCCGCACGCGCGTGTGCGGCGGCGAGAACTGGGCGGCGTTCTCCACGACCTCGGCGAGCAGATGGGTGAGGTCGGCGACGGCCGCGCCGACGACGGCCGCCTCGGGGAGCTGGCGTACCTCCACGCGCGCGTAGTCCTCGACCTCCGAGACGGCGGCCCGTACGACGTTGGTGAGGGACACCGGCATGCGCCAGGCCCGGCCGGGGGCCGCCCCGGAGAGGATGATCAGGCTCTCCGCGTGGCGGCGCATGCGGGTGGTGAGGTGGTCGAGGCGGAAGAGGTCGCTCAGTTCGTTGGGGTCGTCGGAGCGGCGTTCCATGCTGTCCAGCAGGCTCAGCTGGCGGTGGACCAGGACCTGGCTACGGCGGGCGAGGTTGACGAACACGCCCGAGATGCCGCTGGCGAGTTCGGCGCGCTCCATGGCCGCGCGCAGGGCGGCGCGGTGCACGGTGCCGAGGGCCTCGGCGACCTGCCCTGTCTCGTCCTCCGCGGCCGGCCCCGGGGGCGCCTCCGCGCGGATGTCGATCTCCTCGCCGGCCCGCAGTCTGCGCATGGCCTCGGGGAGTTTGCGGCGCGCGATCTCCAGGGCGCTGTTGCGCAGGCTCACCAGCTCCACCACGAGACCGCGTCCGATGCGGACGGAGATGACGAGCGAGGCGGCCACGGCGAGCAGTCCCAGGAGGACGGCGGCACCGGCCGGGGTGAGCAGCCCGCGCGCGAACGGATCGGCCCGGCCCGCGACTGTGCGCGCCGTGTCGGTCTGGATGGTGCGCATGCCGTCCTGCACGCGCGCGTGGGCGGTGTCCCAGGCGGGTTCCGGAGCGGCGTGCAGGGCCTTGGCGCCAGGTGGACTCGCGAGGATCCGGTCCTCGGCGGCGCCCAGCGCGGTGTAGTCGTCGCCGCCGGTGAGCCGGCGCCAGGCGGTGCGCTGGGCGCCGGGCAGGTCGGCGACGGCCGTGTCGGTGAGAGCACGGCGGGTGTCGACGGCGCCGGTGAACAGCCGCAGCCGCTCGCCGTCGAGGCCGCCGGCCAGCCGCGCGCCGGCGAGGACCGCGTCCTCCTGGGCCAGTGCCTCGCCCGCGCGGGAGAATTCGAGCAGCACGCGCGCGTCGGAGCCCATGTCGTCGGCCTGGATGCCGGTGAGGGCACCGTCCACGGCGAAGGCCGAGGCGATGGTCCGCGTGTACCGCCCGTAGGCCTCGTCCCAGCCGGTGCCGCGGTCCTGTATCGCGGTCCGCAGCGTACGCAGCTGCTCCGCGCCGGAGACGAAGGTCTCCAGGCGCCGGGCGACACCGGAGGGCAGCTCCTCGCTGTCGGCGACGGTGCTGCCCTTGCCGAGCCGCAGTCCGGCCACGGCCCGGTCGGTGCGGGCGCCGAGTCTCCTGAGATCCCCGGTCTGTTCGGCGGTGGGATCGGTCGCGTACCGGACGGCCGCGGCGCGCTCGGCCTGGAGCGCGGCGACGGCGGTGGCGACCGGGGTCCGCAGCGCCGTGTCGACGCGCTGGGACTGGCGCAGGCGGGAGACGTCCTGGGCCGTCGTGACCGTGGCGTACGCCCACAGGGCGAGCAGCGACATGACCGGAACCATGAGCAGGCAGACGACCTTGGCCCGGACGGTCCGGGGGCGGATCCGCCAACCGCCCGCGTGCGGGGGCGTGCCGTCGGCGGCGTCGACGAGGTCGGCGACCGGTTCGTCGGCGGGTGGTCCGGCGTGCGCGCGACGGCCGCGCGGAGGTCGCGGGGACGGTGTCTCCGGGCCTGTGCTGGGGGTCCTACGGGGCGTACGCATGGCCTCCTCGCTCATCTGGGGAACTGGTTCGGGCCGGGTCAGCGCGCGACGCCGGTGACGGGCCGCTGGGCGGAGGCGGAGGCCTCGCGCTCCCCGGCCGTGGGCGAGAGCGCGACGAAGGCCGAGGTGAGGAACAGATAGGACCCGAGGCCGACGGCCAGGGGGAAGATGAACTGCATGGCCGTGGCCCCGGGCAGCGGGGTGCCGGAGGGGGTGACGCGCACGCTGACCGCGAACATCCCGGTGTAGTGCATGCTGCTGACGGCCGCGCCCATGACCAGGGAGGCGACGGTGACGGCCACGGGCGACTTGATGTTGAGGGCCGCCCACAGGGCCGCGGTCGCGGCGACCACGGCGATGAGGACGGAGAGTCCGACGAGCATCGGGTCGTAGCGCACGTCGCCGTGCAGCCGGACCGCCGCCATGCCGAGGTAGTGCATGCTGGCGACGCCCAGTCCGGTGGTGAGCCCGCCCAGCAGGAGTGCCCGGCCGCGGTCACGGCTGTAGCCGACGGCGAAGACGCCGGCGCTCACCACGACCACGGCGACGAGCAGGCTGAGGATGGTCAGCGGTACGTCGTAGCGGATGTCGGTGCCGCTCACGCTGAAGCCGAGCATGGCCACGAAGTGCATGGTCCAGATGCCGGTGCCGATCGCGGAGGCGGCGGTGAGGAGCCAGTTGCGGCGCGAGCGGCCGGTGCTGCCGAGCGCGCGGACGGTACAGCGCAGCCCCAGTGCGGCGCCTATGCAGGCCATCACGTACGACAGCACGGGGGTCAGCCAGCCGAAGGTGGCGTGGTCCAGGTGTCCCATGGCCCAGGGACGCTAGGGGGCATGGGAGCACAAAGGGGGCGCATTTCGAAAGGTGCCGCAATATGACTCAGAGATGTGCCGGAACGATCGCGTCCCGTTCGAACGTGCGCGCAGGAGCGTCCTCCGTGACGGTGAGGGATCATGCGGGACATGAGCGAAGACCACACACATGTCCGGGAGTTCTTCACCGCGCGGGCGGCCGGCTGGGACGGGAAATTCCCCGACGACGGTCCCGCGTACAGCGCCGCCGTCGGCGAGTTGGGGTTGCGCGCGGGTGACCGGGTGCTCGACGCGGGCTGCGGCACGGGGCGCGCGCTGCCGCCGCTGCGGGCGGCCGTGGGCCCCTCGGGCGCGGTGCTCGGAATGGACCTGACCCCGGCGATGCTCCAGGCCGCGGTGCGGGCCGGACGGGACCGCGCGGGCCGGCTGCTGCTCGCCGACGTCGCGGCGCTGCCGGTGCGTTCGGAGTCCCTCGACGCCGTGTTCGCCGCGGGCCTGATCGCCCATCTGCCCCGGCCCGCCGAGAATCTGCGGGAGTTGGCGCGCGTGGTCCGCCCCGGCGGCACGCTCGCGCTGTTCCACCCGATCGGCCGGGCCGCGCTGGCGGCGCGCCAGGGACGGCAGATCACGCCGGGCGACCTGCGCGCGGAGGGCAACCTCAGCCCCCTGCTGGCCGGTTCGGGCTGGCGCATGACGTCGTACGTCGACGAGGACGCCCGGTTCCTCGCGCTGGCGGTCCGCGGCGGCTGACCCGCAGCCGTGCCGATGGAGGCATTCCGGGGGGCGCCCCCTTCTGGTGCCGGAACTTCGACTCTACGTTCGGTAGGGGATGATGATTGTCCGAAGGCAACAACCGACAGGGGGAAGGTGGCCCGCGTGTTCGACCGGATCCGTAAGTACGCAGGCAGATTCCGTGGCACCGGGGGCGCCGGTGGCGCCGAGGTGCCGAAGCGGCCCGAGAGGCGTGCGCACAACTTGTTCGAGGCCGCGGCCGCCTATGTCGCGGCTCATGCGGAGGACGACCAGGACCGGATCGAGGAGGCGGCGGGCTGGGTGTCGCCGGAGGCGTTGTCGTTCGGTGTGAGCGAGCTGGCGTGCCGGGCAGTCCTCGCGCTGGCCCGGGAGCGCGACGAGTCGCCGCGGACGGTGGCGCGCGACCTCCTCGGGCTGCCGGTCGCCTGACCGATCGGCCGCCGTCTCGGTCGTTTCGTCCCGTCCTGGTGGAACGCTGCAGCTCCGCGTGTGGTGGCCGGTCGTGACAAGGGGCTTCCCGTCACACTAGGGTGCGCGCCGTTGGACGAACGAGTGGGAGGCAGGGATGGCCGGGACGGACGAGGAGGCCGTCGCCGCGGACGAGGCGCTGTACGTGCTCACGGCGGTGCTGCTGACGCCGGCGCAGTTTCCGAGCGTGCTGGGCGACGACTATCCGGAGGCCTGTGCGGCGCTGGAGCTGGCGCCGCGCGCCGACGGGTACGGCCTGGTGCTCGGCCAGGACGGCGAGGGGGCGCGCTGGACGGTCGTGATCGACGACGTCTCGCTGGTCGCCGTCGCGATCGCCTCCTGGGACTGCGGCATGGAGTACGACCTGTCGCCGGACGAGCGGACGGTGGTCGCCGCGCTGCCCGGGTGGCCGCTCGCGGTCGCCGTGGCGGCTCCGAACGTGCCCGCGCCGCACGACCCCGGCCCGGAGATGGCCGACCGCGCCCCGCTGGCCCCGCCGGACACCAGTACCTGGGGCCCGGCGCAGCGGCGACTGGGCGCCGACGAGATCGCCCTGCAGTGGGCGGTCTGGCGGGAGCAGATCGGCGACGACCACTTCTCGGCGCCACCGGCCCCGGCCGACGCCTCGGAAGCCCCCGAGGAGGCCCCGAAGGGCGCCGAGGGGGCCCCGGAAGCCGCCGAGGAGGCTTCCAAGGGGCACGCCGGGATCCGGCGCGTCCTGGCCGAGGCGTGGGCCTACCTGGACGCGCCGCCGCCACTGGGCCGGGTCCGCTCGTCGTTCGCCCCCGGCGACGCCCGTACGCTGCGTGCCGACGGGCCCGGCTGGTCGATGGTGGCCCGCACCGACGACATCGCCTTCGTGCTCCTCGACGAGGAGCCCGGCGAGGTCCTGCCCGTGGGCCGGGGCCCCGAGCTCCCCGGCCTGCTGGAAGCCCTCGACAAGATGGCCGTACGGCCCCTGTGAGCCCTCCTGGGCCGCATCCCCGCCGGAAGGGGGGGCGCGGCCCGGGTGGGTCGCTCAGCGGCCGATCTCCTTGCGCGTGACCCTGCGCAGCCTGCGCCGCTGCGAGGGGTCGAGGGCGAGGTACGCGGCCACCGGGACGCCCACCACGATGAGGAACGACACCCACCAGGGCAGCCATATCAGCAGGATGAGCCCGACCGCCACACCTCCTGCGGCGATCTTCGCGTTCTTCGACATCAGCGTCGCCTCCTCCGCGGCCGTTGCCGCTCTCTGATCTGAAAACGGGCCCGCGCTTCCCGCGGTTCCTGACCGCGACCCTGAGACATCCCTGACGAGCGACCCCTACTGGCCCCCGAGGGCCGAGTCGAACAGATTGTGAAGCAGTCCCGCTTCCAGCCTACCCACCCCCCAGAATCCTGCGGAAAACCCCACCTCCACAGGCCCGTTGGCCGGATGGTCGGCGCTGCCGGGCGTTCGTACGGTCCCGGTATGAAGCGAATGAGCAGGTTACTGGTGATCTCGGCGGTGTCGGTCGTGCTGGCGGCGAGCAGTGCGACGACCGTGGTTGCGCAGGAAGCGGCCGGGCCCCGGCCCGCCGCTGCCGCGCGGGAGGCGGCGGACGTGTCACGCGGCACGCTCATGTCCGTCGAACATCTGAGGACGCTCACCGCGCGGCAGGTCGCGGCCGAGTTGGCGGGGGACGAGGGCGGGGCCCGGGACACCGGCGCCGTGCGCCACGGACTGGACACCTTCCGGATCGTGTACCGCACGGTGGATCCGTACGGCCGTCCCACCACCGCCAGCGGGCTGCTGGCCCTGCCGCGCGGCGGCGATCGACGGCTGCGGACCGTGTCGTTCACCCACGGCACCGAGCTGTTCAAGGGCGATGTCGCCTCCGTCTCGGCCGACGCCTGGGGCCAGGCCCCCGCGCTGACGTACGCCTCCGCCGGATTCGCCGCGGTGCTCCCCGACTACCTCGGTCTGGGCCTGGGTCCCGGCCCTCACCCCTGGATGGACGTGCCCTCGGAGACGACGGCCGCCCTGGACATGCTGCGCGCCTCCCGCACCGCCGCGGCCCAGCGGGGGCGGGAGCTGCGGCGCGGGGTGCTCGCCACCGGCTTCTCCCAGGGTGCCTCGGCGGCGCTGGGACTGGCCCGGTCGCTGCAGGCGGGGGACGACGACTGGTTCCGGCTCCGCGCGGTGGCACCCGTCAGCGGTGCCTACGCGTTCCGGGACGCGGAGCTGCCCGCGCTGCTCGCCGGGCGGACGGAGCCGAAGGCGAGTGTGATCTACACGGCGCTGGCCCTGGTGTCCTTCAACCGCCTGCACCACCTGTACGACACACCGGCCGAGGTGTTCCGGGCGCCGTACGACCGCACGATCGACGGCCTGCTGGACGGTACACACACCGGCCAGGAGGTCGTGGCCGGCACCCCGGACTCGCTCGACGGGCTGCTCACCGCCCACGGCCGGGCCATGCTGGCGCACCCCACCGGACGGCTGGCGGCGGCCCTACGGATCACCGACGGTGTGTGCTCCGACTGGACACCCGAGGCTCCGGTCCGGCTCTACTACGCCGACGGGGACGAGCAGGCCGTCAACGCGAACACGACCCACTGCCGGGCCGCGCTGCGCGCCCACGGCGTCGACGCCCCGCTGGTCGACCTCGGCACCCCGGACTACGGCGGTTCCCGCCACCTGGGCTCCCAACAGGCGGGAACCGCCGCCGTGGTGCGGTGGTTCAGGTCCCTGCGGTAGACGGGCACGGGCAAGCCGCGGAATCCGAGAATCCGCCGATCGCGGGCCGAAAAACGATGATCGCCGAGTCGCGGTCGTCCTCCGTTCACCAACTGGTCGAACAGCGTTCCTTGTAAGGCCCAACTCTGGCCGCTGCCAACGAACTTGTTTCCAGGAGGCCCGATGTCCCCGCACGCCACCGGCAGACGCCGCGTCCACCGTTCCGTCGCGACGGGTCTGCCCCTGGCCCTGGCCGCCGCCCTCGTGGCGGCGGGCACGGCCGACGCCTCGTCGTCCGGCGCGGCGCACGTCACCCGCACCGCCGTCCTCGGCGACATACCGCTCGGCACGTTCAGCAACGCGCTGCTCCCGGGCACCGTGGACAACGACCGGGGTATCGACCTCGGCGGCATCGGCAGCGACATCTACCCGGCCGGCCGCAAGGGCGAATACTGGACGGTCACCGACCGGGGGCCCAACGGCCAGATCAAGGTGGACGGCAAGAAGCGCCGGACCTTCCCGGTGCCCGGCTTCGACCCGGCGATCGTGAAGATCCGCGTCTCCGGCGACACCCTCAAGGTGATCGGCGCCCTGCCGATCACCACGTCCTCCGGCAAGGCCGTCACCGGTCTGTCCAACCAGGCGGGCCGGGACGAGGCGCCGTACTCCTACGACGCCAAGACCTCACTGTCGTACAACCCGAACGGCCTGGACACCGAGGGCATCGTCCGCGCGGCGGACGGCACCTTCTGGCTGGTCGACGAGTACGGCCCGTCGCTGGTCCACGTCTCCGCGCGTGGGCAGGTGCTCACGCGGTACGTGCCCAAGGGGCTGAACCTCACCGGCGCCGACTACCCGGTGGTGGAGGCGCTGCCCTCCGTGCTGCTGCACCGGAAGATCAACCGCGGCTTCGAGGGCCTGGCCCTGCTGCCCGACGGCGATCTCGTGATGGCGCTGCAGAGCCCGCTGTCGCTGCCCGACGGGGACGCCGGGGACGCCTCGCTCAACACCCGTCTGCTGCGTTTCTCGCCCCGCAAGAAGGCGGTCACGGCCGAGTACGCCTACCGCTTCGACCCGGTGAACGTCGTGGACCCGAGCGAGGACGACACCTCCGAGCTGAAGATCTCTTCGGTGGTGGCCGTCGGCGGTGACCGACTGCTCGTCGAGGAGCGCACCGACAAGGCCGCGCGCCTCGAGCTGGTCAAGCTGGACCGCAAGTCCAATATCCTCGGCGGCGCGTACGACGACGACACCACGTCTCCGTCGCTGGAGCAGTTGGACGACCCGGCGGCGGCCGGTGTCCCGGTGCTCGACAAGCGCCTCGTCGTCGACCTGAACACCGTGACCGGGGTGCCGCTGAAGATCGAGGGCATCGCGCGTGTGGACCACGACACGCTCGCCCTGATCAACGACAACGACTTCGGGATGACGGACGGAACGGGCGCGTTCGACGCGCAGGGCCGCCTGGTCGACAGCGGCATCGAGACGACCCTGGTGTACGTCCGGCTGCCCAAGGGCCTGTAGCCGGCCCGGCAGAGATCAATCCAGCAAGGGTCACCCCAGCAGGGACGGCAGCACCGACTCCAGACCGCTCTGCAGCTCGCTGGGGAGCCCCGAGGGCCACTCCGAGGGGAGTTCGCTCGGCAGCCGCGACGGCAGGCTGCTGGGCAGCTCGGTCGGGAGGCCGATCGAGGGGCGGGGCGAGCCGGAGGTGCTCGGGCTGCTCGTGGTGGGCTTCTTGCCGGGTGAGCCGTCGCCACCGGACGCCATCAGGACGACGGCGGCGACGGCCACGGCGGCCACCAGCACGACCAGGACGGCGAACAGCGGTCCCCTGCGCCGGCGGGGGCGCTCGGGAGGCGGCGGCGTCCAGCCCACGGCGGTGGGCGGGTCGTCACCCCCGGCAGGCGGCCCCGCGGGCGGCCCGAAGCCGCCGCCCGACGGTGGTCCGAAGCCGCCGCCCGAGGGTGGTCCGAAACCCCCGTACGCGGGCGGGTCGTAGCCCCCGTCCGGGGGCGGGGTGCCGTTCGGCGGGCCGGGCGGTCGTGGCGGTACGGGCGGCATGGCCATACCGCCAAGAGTCACCGCGTACCGGTCATCGCGTAAGGCCCGCGCGGGAGTTGATACGGACTGATGCCATGGATCGCATGATTCCGGAGCAATTCCCGCACGAGCCGACCGTGCGGGCACGGATTGCGACACGCGCGCGTGAGGGCGTCCGCTCCGGGAGCGGTCCGCACGCGCGCGTGCGTGGTCAGCCCCGGGCGCCGAGCAGGTGGTCCATCGCCAGCTGGTCGAGCTGCTCGAAGGCCATCCCGCGCGCGGCGACCGCGTCCGCGTCGAACTCCTCGAAGGCCGTACGGTCCGCGAGGAGCGACTGGAGGCCGTCCGCGGCGGTCGGCTGGGCCAGCTGGTCCAGGCGGGAGGCGCGCAGGGCTTCCTGGACCTCCGGGTCCGCGCGGAAGGCGGCGGCGCGCTCCTTGAGGATCAGGTAGTTGCGCATGCAGCCGGCGGCCGACGCCCACACACCGTCGAGGTCCTCGGTCCGCGGCGGCTTGAAGTCGAAGTGCTTCGGGCCCTCGTAGCCGGCGCTCTCCAGGAGGTCGACCAACCAGAAGGCGGCACGCAGGTCGCCGGCGCCGAAGCGCAGGTCCTGGTCGTACTTGATGCCGGACTGGCCGTTGAGGTCGATGTGGAAGAGCTTGCCCGCCCACAGCGCCTGGGCGATGCCGTGCGGGAAGTTCAGGCCGGCCATCTGCTCGTGGCCCACCTCGGGGTTCACGCCGTACAGCTCGGGGCGCTCCAGGCGCTCGATGAACGCGAGCGCGTGGCCGACGGTGGGGAGCAGGATGTCGCCGCGCGGCTCGTTCGGCTTGGGCTCGATGGCGAAGCGCAGGTCGTAGCCCTGGGCGGTGACGTACTCGCCAAGGAGGTCGAAGGCCTCCTTCATGCGGTCGAGAGCGACCCGCACGTCCTTGGCGGCACCGGACTCGGCGCCCTCGCGGCCGCCCCAGGCGACGTACGTCTTGGCGCCCAGCTCGGCGGCCAGATCGATGTTGCGGATGGTCTTGCGCAGCGCGTAACGGCGCACCTCGCGGTCGTTCGCGGTGAACGCGCCGTCCTTGAAGACCGGGTGGGTGAAGAGGTTGGTGGTGGCCATCGGGACGGTCATGCCGGTCGCGTCGAGGGCCTGGCGGAAGCGCTTGATGTGCGATTCGCGCTCGGTGTCCGAGGACCCGAAGGGGATCAGGTCGTCGTCGTGGAACGTCACACCGTAGGCGCCCAGTTCGGACAGGCGCTGCACCGTCTCGACCGGGTCGAGGGCGCGGCGGGTGGCGTCGCCGAACGGGTCCCTTCCCTGCCAGCCGACGGTCCACAGGCCGAAGGTGAACCTGTCCTCGGGGGTGGGCTGGAAGCTCATGCCGCGGCTCCTTGCGTGATGCCTGTGCTGGGTGAGTGTGCTTGTCGACGGTCGGGGGACTGTCGGGCCGACTATTTCGTCATGGCCGTTTACAAATTAGTATGCCGACGCATCCCTGGGAAGGGTCACCCTGTCCCCGAGGGATGAAATCCGGGTCGCGACACCCCGGTGAACCAGGAAAACTGCAGGTCAGGGAAACCGCGAGGCGCGGAAAAAGGGAGAGAGCCCGATGTCAGCAGCCGAGGGTCCGCTCGTCGTCGGCGTGGACACGTCCACCCAGTCCACCAAGGCGCTGGTGGTCGACGCGTCCACCGGAGAGGTCGTGGCGAGCGGTCAGGCGCCGCACACCGTGTCCTCCGGGGCGGGCCGGGAGAGCGATCCGCGCCAGTGGTGGGACGCGCTGTGCGAGGCGCTGCGCCAGTGCGGTGACGCGGCGCACGAGGCGGCCGCCGTGTCGATCGGCGGGCAGCAGCACGGTCTGGTCACACTGGACGAGCGGGGCGAGCCGGTGCGGCCCGCGCTGCTGTGGAACGACGTCCGTTCGGCGCCGCAGGCCCAGCGGCTGATCGAGGAGCTGGGCGGTCCGAAGGCGTGGGCGGAGCGCACCGGGAGTGTGCCGGGGGCTTCGTTCACGGTCACCAAGTGGGCCTGGCTCGCGGAGCACGAGCCGGAGGCGGTGCGCGCGACCAGGGCCGTACGGCTCCCCCACGACTACCTCACCGAGCGTCTGACCGGGCTGGGCACCACCGACCGCGGTGACGCCTCGGGCACCGGCTGGTGGGCGTCGGCGACCGAGGCGTACGACGAGGAGACCCTGGCGCATGTGGGTCTGGACCCGGCGTTCCTGCCGCGGGTGGTCCGCCCGGGCGAGGTCGCGGGCACCGTCCGGGACAGTCACGACCTGCCCTTCTCCAAGGGCACCCTGGTCGCCCCCGGCACCGGCGACAACGCGGCCGCCGCGCTGGGCCTCGGGCTGCGCCCCGGCACGCCGGTGCTGAGCCTCGGCACGTCGGGCACGGTGTACGCGGTCTCGAAGCACCGCCCGGCCGACCCGACCGGGACCGTCGCGGGCTTCGCCGACGCGCACGGCAACTGGCTGCCGCTGGCCTGCACGCTGAACTGCACCCTCGCGGTCGACCGGGTCGCGGCGCTCCTCGGCCGGGACCGCGAGGCCGTCGAGCCCGGTACTTCGGTCACCCTGCTGCCGTACCTGGACGGCGAGCGCACCCCGAACCTGCCGCACGCCTCCGGGCTGCTGCACGGTCTGCGCCACGACACCACCGCCGGCCAGCTCCTCCAGGCCGCCTACGACGGTGCCGTGCACGCCCTGCTGGGCGCCCTGGACCTGGTGCTGGACCAGGACGCCGACCGGACCACCCCGCTGCTGCTGATCGGCGGCGGCGCCCGGGGCCGCGCCTGGCAGGAGACGGTGCGGCGGCTGTCCGGGCGTCCGGTGCAGGTGCCCGAGGCGAAGGAGCTGGTCGCGCTGGGTGCCGCGGCGCAGGCGGCCGGGCTGCTCACCGGGGAGGACCCGGCCTCGGTGGCACGGCGCTGGAACACGGCGGCGGGGCCGGTGCTGGACGCGGTGGAGCGGGACGACGCGACGCTGGCCAGGATCTCCGGGGTACTCTCCGACGCGGCCCCCCTGCTGGAGCGGGCGCCCGAGGACCGCTGACCACTGACCGGCGGGGACCGTCCGACCGGCGGAGGACCGTCCGGAGGATCAGAGGATTGATGGAGGCATGACCGCACCGCTGCACGAGACCCGCCCGACGTCGAACGGCCGTGCCCTGCCGGACACCCAGCAGGGCATGCGCCGGCGCAACCTCGCGCGCGTGCTGCACGCGGTCAGCGCCGAGGGCTCGCTGTCGCGGGCCGCGGTCGCCTCGCGCATCGGCCTGACCAGGGCGGCGGTGTCGACCCTGGTCGACGAGCTGATCCGCTGGGGGCTCCTGGAGGAGCTCGGCCCCGAGCGGCCGAGCCGGGTCGGGCGGCCGGGCTCGGCGCTCGCGGTGAGCGGGCGCGGCCCGGCCGGTATCGGGGCGGAGGTCGGGGTCGACCATCTCGCCGTGTGCGCGGTGGACCTGCGCGGAGAGGTACGCGCGCGTGCCGTGCGGCACGGCGCGAACCGGGGCCGTGATCCACGGCCGGTGATCGAGGCGCTGACCGCGCTGGTCCGCCGGGTCGTGGCCGAAGCCGAGGGCGAGGGCCTGTGGCCGGCCGGCCTCGCGGTCGCCGTCCCCGGCCTGGTCGCCCGCGACGGGCACACGGTCGTGCACGCCCCGAACCTCGACTGGCACGACACCGACCTCGGCGCGCTGCTGCCCGCCGGCCTCCCGCTGACGGTGGACAACGAGGCCAACTTCGGCGCCCTCGCCGAGCTGTGGCTCGGGGACGCCACACCCCGCGACTTCCTGCATGTGTCCGCGGAGATCGGCATCGGCGCCGCGGTCGTCGTGGACGGGCAGTTGCTGCGCGGGAACCGCGGTTTCGCGGGTGAGCTCGGCCATGTGCCGGTCCATCCCGACGGGCCGCGCTGCGCCTGCGGCGGACGCGGGTGCCTGGAGCAGTACGCCGGTGAGGAGGCGGTGCTGCGTGCGGCCGGCCTCGAGTCGCGCGAGGACGCGGTGGGCCTGCTCGCACAGCGGGCGGGCGCGGACCACGAGGGTGTACGACGCGCCCTGCACGACGCCGGTACGGCGCTGGGCATCGCCCTGACCGGCGCCGTCAATCTCCTCGACCCCGAGTCCGTGGTCCTGGGCGGCGCCCTGGCCGGCCTCGCCCCCTGGCTGCTCCCGTCCCTGGAAGCCGAACTGGCCGACCGTACGACAGGCCCTGCCTGCCCGGTCGCCGTCTCCCGGCTGGGCCCCGAGGGCCCGCTCCTGGGCGCGGCCCACTCGGTGGTCCGCGCCGTCCTGGACGATCCGGCGACGGTGGCGGAACGGGTCTGACGCCGGCCCGGCCGCACCCCCGGACCCGACCGCACTTCACCCGTCCGAGTGGCGAGGTTTTCCACAACTCCCGTCCCGTCCACGGAACCACCCGGCGCTCTTCTGCCCAACTCGCGAGCGCCGTACCGTGATTCACGCGAAGCGGTCCGTGGGACCGTCGGATTCACGCACGTCGGGGGGTGTGTATGGCCGGAGAGGTGACCGCGGGGCTGCGGCGGGACGCGATCGGTCTGCGTGAGGTGCTGTTCCAGAGCATCACGGCGATGGCGCCGGCCGCCGCCGTCGCCGCGTCCATTCCCTCGGGGGCGGCCTTCGCCGGCGGCAGTCTGCCGCTGTCGGTGCTGGTCGCCCTGGTGGCCTGTCTGTTCACCGCGTCGTGCGTCGCCGAGCTGGCACGGGAGTTACCCGCGGCGGGCTCCGTGGCCACGTACGCGGCGCGGGGGCTGCACCCGGCCGTGGGGTTCCTCGTCGGCTGGGGGTACGTGTTCGTGGAGGCGCTGGTCCCCCCGTTGCTGCTGCTCCAGCTCGGGTTCACCACGGCGGGAACCCTGCACGACGAGTGGGCCGCCTACCCGGCGGACCTGTGGTGGCCGTGGTCGCTGGCCGGTGCCGCCGTCATCGCCGTCGCCGGGTATCTGGGAGTGCGCGCCTCGGCCCGTTTCGGAACCGTCCTCGGGATCTTCGAGATCGCGGTCTTCCTGGTCTTCGCCGGCTGGCTGATCGGGAAGGCCGGTGACCACAACACCCTCTCCGTGTTCGGTACCTCGCATACGGCACCGGGGCACGGCGGGGTGAGCGGGATCTTCGCCGGCTCCGTGTACACCGTGCTGGCCTTCGCCGGCTTCGAGGCGGCCGCGCCGCTCGCCGAGGAGACCCGGGACCCACGCCGCACGATGCACCGCGCGGTGCTCGGCGCGGCCCTGGGCATCGGTCTGTTCTACGTGGTGACGACCTACGCGATGACCGTGTACTTCGGCCCGGACCGGTTCGCCTCCTTCGGAGCGGCGGGCGACGCCTCCTGGGAGGGGGTCGCCCGGGCCTCCTTCGGTCTCTTCTGGGTCCTCGTGTTCCTCGCGGTGGTCAACTCGACGATCGCCAACGCCAACGCCTGCGCCAACGTGTCCACGCGGACGGCGTTCGCGCTGGCCCGGATCCGGGTCCTGCCGCGGGTCCTCGCCACGCTCCACCCCCGGTACCGCTCCCCCGTCGCCGGGATCGCGGTCCAGACGGTGGTGGCCGTCGGCGCCGTGCTGGGGCTGGGCTTCGGCTACGACCCGGTGACCGCGTTCCTGCTGCTGGCCACGGTGATCGTCACGGTCGTCGTCGGCGTCTACATCGTCGTCAACCTCGCCTGTGCCGGTTACTTCCTGCGGCGCGGCCGCGCTGCCCTGCGTCCGCTACGCCACCTGGTCCTCCCGCTGCTGGGCATCGTGGCCTTCGTGCCCGCCCTGCTCACCGCGGCCGGCCTGCCCGTCTTCGACTTCGTGACGAAGCTGACCGCGCCGGTGTCGTACGCCGGTCCGGTGGTCGGCGTCTGGATGGCGGCCGGAGCGGTCGTGCTCCTGGTACTGATACGCCGTCACCCCGAGCGCATAGCCGAGACCGCGCGTGTCCACCTCGACGAGGACGGCCCTGCCGTCCCCGACCTGAAGAGCGGAGACCTTCCACGATGACCGACCCCCGTGTCCTCACCGTCCGGCCCGGACCGGGCGAGTACGCGTGGACGTTCGGCGGCGCGCCGCCGGTGGCGCGGATCGCACCCGGCACGGTGCTCGACCTGTACACGGAGGACTGCTTCGCCGGACGGGTGCGGTCCGAGAAGGACCTGGTGTCCGAGGTGTGCGAGTTCCCGTTTCTCAACCCGCAGACCGGGCCCTTCCACATCGAGGGCGCGGAGCCGGGCGACACGGTCGCCGTGCACTTCGTGTCGATCGAACCGGCCCGCGACTGGGCGGCGTCGACGACGGTCCCCCTGTTCGGCGCGCTCACCTCGACGCACACCACGGCCACCCTCCAGCCACCGCTGCCGGAGACGGTCTGGATCTGGCAGCTGGACCGGACCCGGCGCACGGCCCTGTTCCGGGCGCACGAGGGCGACCTCGAGCTGGAGCTGCCGATGGACCCGATGCACGGCACGGTCGGGGTGGCCCCCGCCAACCTGGAGGTCCGGTCCGCCCTGGTGCCCGACGCGCACGGCGGGAACATGGACACGCCCGAGATGCGGGCCGGAGTCACCTGCTACCTGGGGGTCAACGTCGAGGGAGCGCTGCTCAGCCTCGGCGACGGGCACGCCCGGCAGGGCGAGGGCGAGACCTGCGGGGTCGCCGTCGAGTGTTCGACGGCGACCAGGGCCTTCATCGGGCCGCGGCGGGCGGTCAGCCGTTTGTAGCGGGCCTGCAGGTAGGTGTCCTTGGTCCTGGCAGCGCCGAAGGCCGCCAGGCCGAGGACGCCTTTGAGGTAGGGGTTGCCGGGGCGGACCTTGGTGTTCTTGGTGCGGCCGGCGGACTCGTGGTGGCCGGGGCAGACCCCGGCCCAGGAGGCGAGGTGCCGGGCGGAACACGCCAGTCGCCCAGGACGCCGTCGAGGCAGTCCTGCACCGGCCCGGACAGGCCGCACTGAGCCAGCCTGCGGACAATGGCCCTGCGAAGCCCGGACGACCACTGTGACTTCCCTGACGCTCACCGAGGCGTTCTCGGGTCTGTGCTCAAAGAGTGCCACCTGCCACTGACAACCGGACGGACGCATTCAGCTTCTTGTGCCGACTGAGGCTGTCACACGCATGTCGGCCCTGCGTCAAGCAGGCCTCGCGACCCGGTCGGCGACCTCCGACAATACCCACATCGACACCCCCAGTCCCGAGCGAAGACGGCCATACCGGACGGCAATCTGGTCGCGAAGCAGCGTCGCAGATCTGTGGTGGTCCATCCCGATAACATCCGTGCCTGACGCACACAAGCACCGCGGGTCGCAAGGAGCACAGGATGGCCGCTGGACTGCCCTTGGAAGATATCCGTCTCGGTGCGCTCGTCAGCCGTCGGAGTCAGCTACCCCTCAGTCCGCCCCTTTCTGCCCCCGAGGTCTTGCCCTTCAGTGAGCTGTCCCCGCCTGTGTTCGAGCGCGTGGTCGGCGAGGTCATGTGGCTTGTCGACGGGATGAACGATATCCGTGGCTACGGCCGATCCGGGCAGGACCAGGGCGGACTCGACCTTGTCGGCAGGCGGAAAGGGCAGACGCACGTCTACCAGGTGCGCAGGATCGTCTCCCTCTCGGCGCCAGCACTCCGTGCGGCCGTCACCGACTTCACCGGCCCGCCCCGCACCACCACCCCCGACGAGGGGTGGTCCGAACGACGCTTCGATGCGGTGCGTTTCGTCCTGGCGACGGGGTGCGTCATCGACGACACTGCCGTGGAAGACGTGCTCGTCGCCCTGCAGGAGAACTACCAGGGCGACATAGACATTGACTTCTACGACGCAGGCGCCCTTTCCCGGTTCCTGCGGGAACGCCCGTACCTTGTCGCTGGTGTCTTCGGTCCGGAATGGGCCAAGGCGTTCTGCGGGGTGGAGGCCCCACCGATTCCGACCCTGCCGCATGGCTACGCGCTGTTGAACGACCCGCTCGAGCACCTGGGCCTGGCGGACGCCCTGCACCGCGCGCAGCAACTCGCGGAGACGGAGCCGGGGCCGGCTGCCGAGCTCTTCGGCGATCTGGCGCTTGAACTCGAACAGGCCTCATTCACCGGACATGCCGACCAGTTGCGCACACGGCAGCGCGACCTGCTGGCGTCTGCAGGACAGGCCGACGCGGCCTTCACCGTCGCGGCCACGTTGATGCTCGACCGGTACGAAACCGGCGACCGCATGTTCGTGGATCAGCGCCTGGAACGGCTGGCTTCGGACGCCGGCGGTACCGCATCCAAGATTTATGTGGTCTTGAAGGCGCTGGCGGACTGGTTCGAGTACGGATACGACCTCGCGCCAGTCACGACCGCGCTTGTGGCTGTGGTGCAGGCGGGCGATCCCCTGGCAGCCCGCCTGGTGCTGGCGGTGATCGAGCAGATCGTTGCCGATGACCACCCCGACGATCATCCGGTGGGGCTGGCTGATCTGGCTTCCGAGGTTGTCACCTCTCAGGCAGGGATTTCACGGATCCGGTTGGAGTGCTGCCTGGCGGACCTGGCGATACGAGCCGGAAAGAGCCCGGAAGAGGCCTATGCCGACCTCGACCGGCGCGCTCTGGGCGGCCGCATGCCGGAACGCTCTGCGGTCCTGGTGTACATGCGCCGTGGACGCGCCCTGGCCCTTGCAGACCTCGGAAGCGAGGCCATCGAGGTCTACCGGCGCGCTGTGCTGGCCGCTACCCGAGAGGGTCTGGGAGGCGACGCCCGGCACGCCCTGCGGTCCATTTCCTTTCTGTCCGACCAGTACAACGCCGGATTCAGGGAATCGTCCCAGGCCATGCTCTCGGCCCGCACGGTCGGCGCCAAGGGCGCGCGGCTCATCGACCTCTCCTTCAACCCGGCCGTCAGCGCGCTGGAAGCCCTGGTCGACGACAGGCTGCCGGATGCCTTGCGGTCCTCACATCAGTGGCTGTGGCAGGACCGGATCTCCGGTGCGCTGACCGACGAGAACCTCGCCCACCAACGCTACGGCGAAGTCTTCAACCGCGCCGGAGAAACAAAGCACGCCGTGCGTCAACTCGTCCTTGCCGGCCGCAGGAAGGACGCGCGCTCCGCCGCCGCATCGCTTCTCGAGTACCTCGATGTATGCGGCCTTCTGGAGGTGCGGGCGCGGTGGGTACGCAGCGCGGCCGCAGCGGTGATCGGCCAGCAGGCGGATCTCATTCCTGATGACGCCGTCACGGGCATCGCGGCCCGCCTGACGGAGATCGTCACCACAGGGGCGCAGACGGGGCTGACCGGCATCCACCCGGTCCAGGAGGCTCTCGGAGCGCTTGCAGCGCTCGATGAGCGGCTGCCGGCGGCCTCAGCGCAACAGGTGCTGCCCCTGTTGGTCGCTTGGATTCCCAGAGAGCCGGGCATCTCCCGGCTCGCCGACGAACAGATGCTGGCTTTCCTCGGTGCCTGCATCAAGGCCAAACTGCCTGTAGCCGACCAGGCCGCCCAAGGCCTGCTGGAGGCATGGAAGCTAGACATAAAAGGCGCTGAAGGTCTGCTTGCCGGCCTGCAAGCCCACCTGCCGTCGGCCGTGCCAGTGGTGCGCCAACGGGCGCAGCAAGGGCACCGCGGGGCCACGGCCCTCCTGGCCGACTGGCAGGTGGACGACCCGTCTGTCCCGGAGACCGCCCAGGAACTGGCCGACACGGTGCTGGCCGAACCGGTGGGGACCCTACGCCCTTTCTATGCCATGGGAACCACCGCACGGCAGTGCGCGGCCTACCTCACGGCGTGCTCCAACGGCCAAAGCAGCCTGGGCACAGGCGAGTCGGCCAGAGTCTTGCGCGAACGCGTCGCAGCGCACCTGCTGTTGTGGGCCGAAGACCGCAACGACATTGCCGACCGGCGCTCCGAGGCCGTTCACGCATTGTCCATCCTCGCTGAAACCCTATCGGCGCCCGTGCGAGACGACACGTTCCGACGGCTCATGGACCTGTACCAAGATCTCACAGAGCGTCCGACCAACGCCCTCGACCGACACACCCAGCACCCCCTGAGCCGCGTCAAGATCAACACTGGAGGAGACTGGCGTCTGCCCGCAGAGATCCTGTACGCCACCGCCGTCTTCGCCACCACGGCCGAACAAGCCATCCGCGTCGAACAGCGTCTGCTCCCGCACCTGATCCATCCCGAACAAAAACCAGGCCACGGCCGGCTGCAAGCACAGACCTTGCTCGCACTAGACCGCCTGATCCCCGCGCCGACATCCCTGACGGCCGCCCACCCCTCACCGTTCATGCGGCAGACCGCCGTGATCTGCTGGGGCCGCGCCGATCACCGGGATCCGTCTCTGGCACGCACCTTCGCCGAGGACTTCAACACCGGCGTCCGCCACAACCTGGCCCACACCCTCGCCCAACTCCCCTCGGACGAACGCCTTGAGTACCAAGCCATCACCGAGCGGCTCCGCACCGACAACAGCGCACGCGTCCGCCGAGCCATCGCGCTGAATCCATAAACACGAAGCTACCGCCGCAAAACAGCGCCCGAGGCAACGACGACATACACGCCATCGGCCCCGTGAGTGTCGCCTCAATCCACGCGACAGGGTCTACCGCACGATCGGGTGACATCTTGACCTGGGCCCTGCCTCACCTCTGGGGTTCCAGTTCTGGTGGCTAACTGACGGCCCTTCACGGAAGGCTGGCAGCATGCCTCGTCCCTATCCTCCAGAGTTGCGGGCGCGCCATCGCGCTGATCCGCACCGGCAGGCAGGCCAAACAGACAGCGATGGAACTCGGCATCCATCCCGTCACGTTGTCGAAGTGGTGGCAGGACGACATCGGCAACGAGCGGCGCTCGAGAACGCCGTCGACCGAGTCTGCTGAGTGGCGGGCCGCCCGCCGATGGATCCCCCAGCAGCACAGGGGATGGCTGACGGCGCTGTGTACGACATCCGCCACCTGTCCGCGCTCGTCGCCGACCACGCCCCCCGCACCACGCGAGATCCTCGCGCAGACGACACAGGAGAAGCAGGACCGGGAGAAGGATCGGCTCGGCCTGACCACGCCCGCGCCCCGTCGAATAGGGCCCGCCATGTGGCAGCAGCCAGCGGGCGACGGCCCCCCTCTACATCCTCGCCGCCGACCTCCAGTTCGCCGACATCCCGAACCCCACGGCTCACCCGCGCCGACACCAACAGCTAAGGCCGCCAGATGTGGAAGCTGCCGACCGCAGGCGGCGACTTCTCAAGCAGCGCCTAAAGCCTGCTCCGTGACGACCACGTGGCCGTGAACTGGCCTGAACGCCCCGTTCTTCCCATCCGCGCCCAGCCGTCCGGGCGGAAGCTGACCATCGGCAGCCTGTGGGCCCCTGCGAATCAACGGTCATACCGGGGCGAGCGGCATCCGCCGCAAGGGTGCGCGCTGAACACGCACCCTGTCGCGGGCTGATCCGCCCGCGGGGTCAGCCCATCCCCTTAAGCGGCTCGATCCGTACCGATCGCGGATCGAACGGCGCCCTGCCCGGACGGCCGGGCAGGAGCGTTACCGTGGCCAGCGTCGCGACCACCGCGCGCTGCCGGTCAAGCATCAGATCCTTCCAGGCCCTTGCGGGATCTTCGGCAGTCACGATGTCCACCAGAATGCGCGACCGCCGCAGGTGCGCCATCTGCGCCTCGACGTCAGCCAGCCGGGCCTTGATCCTGCGGGTGGCGGCCTTGAATTCGGCGCCGTCCGCATCGTCGTCATCCGCGAACGCGTCGGTCAGGGACCTGATCCGGGACCGCAGGGCAACGGCCTTCGCCCACAGCTCCCCCGTCCCCGGTGCGCTGTCGTCGACGAGGAGATCGACGGCGTCGGGGCGCGACAGGCGCCGGACCACGTACTCCTCGACGGTGAGGTCGATCGGTCCCGTACCGCGCGCCAGGTGCTTCGTCTTCCGGCACCGGTACAGCGGCTCCGTGCGCCCCCGCGTGCCTTTCGGGCCGCCTCGCGACCCGGACGTCACGGTCGTCCCGTCGTCGCAGACACCGCACCGGGCGATCCCCGACAGCAGCCACCGCCGGCCCGGTCCCGGGCTTGTCGCCCGGCTCTTGTCCTCAAGGACGTACTTCGCCGCCCGCCATGTGGCCTCGTCCACGATGACCGGCCACTTACCCGGGTACAACTCGCCGCGGTACTGACGCAGCCCTGCGTAGCGCTCGTTCAGCAGTACACCGCGGATGGTGTTGTGTGACCAAGGGTTGCCGTTGCGGGTGAGGATGCCCCGCTCGTTGAGGCCCGCGGCCATGCCGGAGAGGGTCGCTCCGGCGAGCAGCGCGTGAAAGCAGTCCTTGACCTCGGCGGCCTCGTCCTCGACGAGCTCCGTGCCGTCCGCGGTGTAACCGAAGCAGCGCGGCCCGCTCGGCGGCACGCCCCGCTCGACGCGCTGGCGCATCTCCCGCTGCTCCCGCTCCGACATCTGCTCGACCTCGAACGTGTCGACCTCGCCGAGGAGGCCGGCGAGGAGACGGCCAGCGGCCGTCGTGAGGTCCAACTCGGGGCCCTTGACGCACAGCACGGACACCTCGTGCCTGCGGAGAATCTCGATTCCCTCGGCCCGTTCGCGCCGGTTCCGCCAGAGCCGGCCGAGCATGTAGACGATGATGACGTCGACTTCGCCGCGCTGTACGGCAGCCATGAGGAGCTCGTACTGGGGACGGTGCTTGCCGTGGGTGGCCGACTTGTCGTTGTCCCGGAAGCGGCGCCCCTGGAGAGGGATTCCGCGCCGTTCGGCCAACTCTGCGGTGTCTTCGCCTTGACGGATGACACCGTCTTCGTCGCCCTCATCCGCCTTGCTGATGCGCTCGCATGACGCACCCTTCGTGTACTTCACCAGGCCGTACTCAAGGTGCCGCCCGCGGCATGGACCCCGGCCGTCGAGCCCGACGGAGAGATCCGTGACGGGGTCTGGGTCGCTGAACTCACCGGCGGCGTGCTCGACGGCTGGCCCAAGGGCATGCGGCTGATCGTTCGGAAGGAACGACCGTACCCCGGTGCCCAGTTGAGGATCACGGACGCCGACGGCATGCGCATCACCTGCTTCGCCACCAACACCACCGGCCAGCCCATCGCCGGGCTCGAACTCCGCCACCGCCTGCAGGTACGGGCCGAGGACCGCATCCGGGCTGCCCGCGCGACCGGCCTGCCGAACCTCCCCCTGCACGACACTGCCCAAAGGATCTGGCTGGAGATCGCGCAGATCGCACTCGACCTGCTGGCCTGGATGCCGATGCTTGCGCTGAAGGGCAAGACCCGGCTCTGGGGACCCCGCCGCCTGTTCAGCCGGGGTGGCCAGCTCGTCACCGCCGGCCGCCGCCACGTCAACGACGCCCTCGAACGGCTCGACCAACTGCTGAACCCAGTCTGACCAGTAGCTTCCCCGTCCCTACAAGCAGCACCATCCGTCTTCGCAGCAGTGGAACCCGGAGCCCACCCGACACGACAGTCGGGCCACCGGCCTGCCCGCGAGCAGCTACGGAACGCGAAACGGTCTGCCGACTCCGTCGGCAGACCGTCACGAAATATCGAGCTCGGCGATGTCTCAGTTGGCGACAGAGCCCCTTCCTGCAACTCATACCAATTGCTCAACTCACCAGGTTCGCCTGTCTGAATGAAGTCGAGAAAGATGTCGGTCACGTCCGCTGGAGTGGTGTATCGACGGCCACTCGGTGATCTCGTTTTGAGGCTATGCGGTGAGTTCGGTGGGCAGGACGGTGTCGTCGGCTTCTGACTCGATCGGGTGGAGGCGGGCCTTGGCGAGGAGGTCGAGACCCATGTAGCGGCGGGCCTCGGTCCATTCGTCGTTCTGCTCGGCCAGGACCGCGCCGACGAGCCGGATGACGGCGGTGCGGTCGGGGAAGATGCCGACCACGTCGGTGCGGCGGCGGATTTCCTTGTTCAGCCGTTCCTGCGGGTTGTTCGACCAGATCTGCCGCCAGATCTCGCGTGGGAAGGCGGTGAAGGCCAGCAGGTCGTGCTGGGCGGCGTCCAAGTGGGCCGCAGCTTTGGGGAACTTGGCCTCCAGAGCGTCCAGGACATGTGTCATCTGGGCCTTGACCGCGTCGGTGTCGGGCTGTTCGAACACGGTCCGCAGCAGGGTGGCCACCCACGGCTGGGCCGACTTCGGCACCTGGCTCAGCAGGTTTCTTGCGTAGTGGGTGCGGCAGCGCTGCCAGGACGCACCGGGCAGCACCGCCCCGGTCGCGTCGACCAGGCCGGCGTGCGCGTCGGAGATGACGAGCTGGACGCCGGACAGGCCGCGTGCGATCAGGGAACGCAGGAAGGCGAGCCAGCCCGCACCGTCCTCGGCCGTGGCGACGTCGATGCCGAGGATCTCGCGGTGCCCGTCGGCGTTGACTCCGACCGCGATCAGCGCGTGGACGTTGATGATCCGGCCGCCCTCGCGGACCTTCTGCGTGAGCGCGTCCACCCAGACGAAGGCATAGGGTCCGGCGTCCAGGGGGCGGTTACGGAACGCGGTGACCTGTTCGTCCAGGTGCTTGGCCATCGCACTGACCTGGGACTTCGACAGCTGGGTCACCCCGAGGGACTCGGCGAGCTTCTCGACCCTGCGCGTGGAGACGCCGAGCAGGTAGGCGGTGGCGACCACCGAGATCAGGGCCTGCTCGGCCCGCCGGCGCCGTTCCAGCAGCCAGTGCGGGAAGTAACTGCCCTGCCGCAGCTTGGGGACGGCGAGTTCGACAGTCCCTGCGCGGGTGTCCCACTCGCGTGGGCGGTAGCCGTTGCGGTGGTTGACGCGTTCCTCGCTGACCTGCCCGTATTCGGCGTTGCAGAGGGCGTCGGCCTCCGCGGACATGAGCGCGTCGGCGAACGTCTTGACCATCGCGCGCAGCAGATCGGGACTCGCCGCGGCGAGATTGTCCTCGGCGAGGGCGTGCAGGGGCAGACTGTCGGGTGCGGTCATCGTGCTGATCTCCTTCGTGACTCGACATCTCGAAGATCAGCCGGTGGCCGTTCATCTATTGCGGGCCTCAGCCAGAAGCCGGAGCAAACCCCCGGATCAGGTCAAACCCGTACACCACTTCCCTGGACGCAACCCAGCAGAACGCGAGGAACCTGCAGCTCAACGGCAATCAAGGGCACGAGAGACAGGCCACCTCTCGCGGAGAGGGAAACCTCTGACCTACGCATTCCATACACAGGCGACAAGAACCCTCTGCGCGGACATTCCAAGGTCGAACAAACGAAGAAACCGCAGGTCAGAGTCCTTACCTGCGGTTTCCCATGGAGCCGCCTTCGGGATTCGAACCCGAGACCTACGCATTACGAGTTGTCCGATCTTGGTCCGTGGACGTCCGAGGACCTCTGCATAGCCTGCTGCACTGCTGGGCAGGTACGGCGGTGGACATCCACGGGCCACGGCGAACGGTGCCAGATCTGGCGTCAATCGAGACCGAAACTGAGACCGTCGCAGACCCGCGTTAGGGTGATGACCGCGGTTCAGTTGAGGACTGCGGCAAGCGCGTCGGCCACGGCTGCCGCGAGGGTGAGGACCGCCGCGAACGCGGTGGCGGCCTGCCTGAGGGCCGCTGGGTACGTGGCGCCACCCAGGCGAGCGAGCTTGCCCGCGCCTGCGGCCACCAGCAGTGCGAGGATCACCACGAGTGTCGCGACAAGCAGAACAACGACGAGACCGGACACAACAAGACTCCCTGCAATCGATGGGATGTTCACGCAGACGAAGGTCTCGGGAAGAGTGTTCGCTGGGGTTCGGCCGGACGAAGATGAACACCGGCGAACACAGCGACAGGGGGCGTGTGGGGTGAGCGACCAAGATGTGCGGGACGCGGCACGCAAGGAACTGCACAAAAAACTGACAGACGGGCTCGCTCGGGCTCGCCTCACAAAGACGCAGCTCGCCCGCCAGGCCAACTTGGGTCGCACAACCGTGCAACAGGCATTCCAGATCGACGGCCCCCTCGCGTCGCCGGAAACGATCGCAGCCCTGGCCCCCTTGCTGCGCCTGTCCGAGGTGCAGTTGCAAGACCTGCGACGCACTGCCGCTGACGAAGCCGCCCCGGTCGCCAGGGAGGAGGGCCCGGGTAAACCCATCCGAGAGTGGAATCCCCATGACTTGGAGATCCACCCTTCGGGAACTGTGCCGGGTGAATGGATCTCCGGCCAAATCCCGATGCGGATGATGCCGGGCTACGTACAGCGGGAGCACGACCGAACTCTCGCCGAAGCGGTCCAAGACGCCGTCAAGGGCAACAGCCGAATCGTGGTTCTCGTCGGGTCTTCCTCAACGGGCAAGACGAGGGCGTGTTGGGAAGCTGTGCAACCACTGGCGCACGAGGGATGGCGTCTGTGGCACCCATTTGATCCCACGCGAGCCGAAGCTGCTCTTGTAGATCTCGAACGAGTTCAGCGATACACAGTGGTCTGGTTGAACGAGGCGCAGCATTACCTTGGCGACCGCCTCGTCGGCGAGCGGGTCGCCGCCGCTGTCCACAGCCTGCTCACCCGTTCCCGCGGCCCAGTGTTGGTCCTGGGCACACTGTGGCCCGAGTACGCCTCTCAGTACCTGACCCTTCCGGAAGTGGGCGAGTCGGACCCGTACAGTCGAGTACGGGAACTGCTTGCCGGCTGCACGGTGACGATTCCGGAGACCTTCGACCAGGCCGCTCTCCGTAAGGCATCTGATCTAGCGAGAGGCGGCGATCAGTTGCTCGCCGATGCTCTCGCCCGCGCCCAAACCGATGGACGAGTGACTCAGGACTTGGCCGGAGCCCCTGAGTTGCTGCGCCGCTACGAACACGCCACGCCGGCGGCCAGGGCGATGCTTGAGGCAGCGATGGATGCTCGCCGTCTCGGCGTTGGCCTTCACCTACCCCAGTCATTCCTAACTGATGCGGCGATCGACTACCTCAGCGACCACGACTACGACCAGCTAGGCCACGACTGGGCGGAAGCCGCGTTCGCCGAACTTGCCCGCCCTGTCCACGGCAAGCAGGCTCCCCTTCGCCGTACCGGGACCCGGCCCAAACGCCGACCACCCGGAAGCCAGAACCCCGATGTGTCGCAACCGCCTGCATCCGGTCCAATGTTCCGCGTAGCCGACTACCTCGAACAGCACGGCCGCGCCACCCGACGCATCGTGTGCCCTCCCGCCTCCTTCTGGTACGCCGCTCACGCGCAGCTCACCCAGGCTCAAGACCTTCACAACCTCGCAAGAGCCGCCGAAGTCCGGCACCGACTCCAATGGGCGCATCACCTCTGGCATCGAGCCGCCGACGCCGGCAGTATTTCTGCCCTGCAGCGAGTTTCAGAGATTCGGGAACGCGCGGGAGACCCCCAGGGAGCAGAGGCGATGGCCTGGCGAGCCGCCAAGGCTGGCCATATCGAGACCCTGGTCAACTTGGCGTGGGTGCGCGAGCAGGCGGGAGACGGAGACGGAGCAGAGGTAATCGTCTGGCGAGCTGTTGATGGTGGTCACACGAACGTCTTGATGGGCCTGGCTCAGACCCATGAGGAGGCGGGAAACCACAAACGGGCAGAGGTGCTTCACCGTCGGGCCGCCGCAGCAGGAAACGCGCATGCCCTGTCCAACCTGGCTCGTCTACGGATGCAGGCGGGGGCGTACGCGGAAGCCGAGACGTTTGCCCAGGAAGCCGCCGACGCCGGCCACACTGACGCTCTGGTCGACTTGGCGCGGATACATGAACATGAAGGAGACCTAGAACTCGCTGAAGTCCTTTACCACCGGGCTGCGAACGCGGGGAACTCGCGCGTTCTGGCCGACCTGGCATGGCTGCGGGATGAGGCAGCGGACTCCGAGGCAGCCGAAAGGTTCGCCCAGCAAGCCACCGACGCCGGCGATACCACCATTTTGTTTGCCCTGGCACAGCGGCGGGAGGAGGCCGGTGACTACAAGGGAGCTGAGGCCATGGCCAAGAGGGCCGTCGCGGCTGGCCAACAGGACACATTCATTCTTCTCGGTGGCATGGTGGAGCATGCGGGAAACCTGAATCGCGCGGTGCACCTATACGCGATGGCCGTTGATGCTGGAAACTCACGGGCTGCGATCGACCTGGCGCGGATATGCGAGAAGTCAGGCGCCGACGAGCAATCTGAAACGCTGTACCGACTAGCCGCGGAACTCGGCCACACACTCGCCCTGGTCAGCCTGGTGCGGCTCCGGGAGAGAGCTGGAGATCACGAGGGAGCCGAAGAGCTCGCTCAGAAAGCCGCCGACGCCGGCCACGCTGACGGCCTGATGAATGTGGCGGTCAAGCGTGAGCTATCCGGAGACACAGAGCGTGCCGAAGCCCTCTACCGACAGGCCGCCGCCGCTGGCCACACACTCGCCCTCGTCAACCTGGTGGAGCTCCGGAAGACATCTGGAGATCACGAGGGAGCCGAAGAGCTCGCCCAGAAAGCCGCCGACGCCGGCCACGCCGCCGAGTTGGTTGGACTGGCGCGGAAGTGGATCAAGTCGGGAGACAAAGAGCGAGCCAAGGCCCTTTACCGGGTCGCCGCCGAAGCCGGCGACCACACGGCTCTGTCTGCCGTCTCGCAGTTGTCGGAGCAGGCGGGAGATTTCGACAGAGCTGAAGAGACAGCGCAGAAGGCCGCAGACGCCAAACGGTTACTCGCACTGGCACAAATACGTGAACGATCAGGAGACACAGAGCGCGCTGAAGCCCTCTACAGAGAAGCTGCGAGGGCTGGCAGCATCATGGCCATGACTCATCTATTGCAGGGAGTGACGGAGACTGGGGACCGCGACGACGCCCAGCTAGTAGCCCAACTTGCCTTTAAATCTTTGTTTTTTGACGACTTGGTCAGGATGCAAGAGGAGGTCGGAAACCATCACGGGGTCGAGTTTCTGTACGGCCAGGCCATAGACGCGGGTGAGATATGGAGGGTTCCTCGTGCACATGAACGATGGCCGCACGGACTCGACCCTGATGGCACTCCCACATCCCCTTGGCAGTGAACACCTTCCGCAGCCGCCGTCACCCATCCGTTTCTTCGACCAACAAGGATTCATTGAGCCCTTTTCAAGCTGGCGGTGCTGACCGCGAGTTGGACTGTCCTGCGCAACGACGAAGCTCCTGGTAGACGGGTTCTCGACCAAGATCACCCGTGTCCGCCAGGAGCTTCGCGTGCTTGTCTACCCTGTGGGGCTCGTAAAGTCGTCGCTGCACGTCGGATCCGTGATCGGCTGCAGCTGGCAGGATGACCCGGTGATCGTCTCGCTGCTGTACAAGGTGGCCCGCAGGCTGCTGTCCGTCCCCGGCGTGCTGCTGCGCCGTGACACTGCGAAGGACGCAGAGGTGCTGGTGCTGCGGCACGAGAACGCCGTGCTGCGGCGGCAGTTGAAGACCCAGGTTCGCTACGAGCCCTCCGACCGGCTGTGGTTTGCGACGCTGTCCGCCCTGATACCCCGTCACCGCTGGAGCCGGGTCTTCCCTGTCACCCCAGGCACGCTGCTGGCCTGGCATCGCCAGCTGATCGCTGCGAAGTGGGACTACAGCGCGCGGCGCGCACGCACCGGTCGCCCGCCCACCGCGGCCGCCCTCAAGCGCCTGGTGCGGCAACTGGCACACGAGAACCCGCGGTGGGGGCACCGGAGAATCCAAGGAGAACTCGCCCGGCTCGGGCACCCCATTGCCTCCTCCACCGTGTGGAAGATCCTCAACGCCGCCGGCCTCGACCCGGCCCCACGCCGCACCGGCCCGACCTGGCGCGATTTCCTGACCGCGCAGGCCGACGGCATCGTGGCCGCGGACTTCTTCCATCTGGACACCGTGCTGGGGAAGCGTCTGTACGCCATGGCGTTCCTGGAGCACGGCACCCGCAGACTGCACGTGACCGGGGCGACCGCGCACCCGGCGGCCGCGTGGGTGGTGCAGCAGGCCCGCAACACCGCCGTCAGCTTCGGCGAACGCGACCGGTCACCGCGGTTCCTGCTGCGCGATCGGGATGCGAAGTACACCGCGGCCTTTGATGCCGTCTTCGCAGCGGAGGAGGCCGAGGTGCTGCTCAGCGCACCCCAGGCGCCGCGGGTGAACGCGCACTGCGAGCGAGTGATCGGCACCATCCGTCGCGAAGCCCTCGACCACGTCCTGATCCTGAACGAGGCCCACGCCACACGGGTACTGGCTGAGTTCGCCCGGCACTACAACACGCATCGGCCGCACCGTGCCCGGCACCAGCGACCTCCCGAGGCCACCGAGCCGACCACCCCCGTCCACAACCTCGAAGACCACAGACTCCTCCAAACCCGTATCCTCGGCGGCACCATCAACGAGTACCGATATGCGGGCTGAGCAGCAGCGATGACTTTTCGAGCCCCACAGCCAAGCGCAGTGGACGAGCGGACTACTTGACGCCGACCCGGGTGTGGACGCTCGTCGAGTTGAGGTGGTGCGTATCGGGGGACTGGTAGGCGACATACCAGGTGCCGCTGTTGGTGTCCTTGGCACTAAGGCTGTACTGGCCGCGGGTGTCGGTGGTGGCCGTTGACATGAGGTGCCAGGTCTTGCTGCCGGACGGTTGGAACCACAGTCGCACGGTGGCGTGGCCGTAGGCGTGCCATGTTCCCGCGGCAGACTGCTGGAGGTTCCCGGAGAAGGACAGCTTCTGGTTGTGGCTCGCGTGCGTGGTACTCGGTCTGCCGCCGGTGATCCGGGTGGGAGTGCGCAACAGGTGCACCGCCTTGCCGGTGACGGGCAGCCAGTCGCGGTTGCCGAGGAAGGAGACACGCCAGTAGCCGTTGGCGTTGCCGCCCTGGCGGACGCCGCAGAGGAATTCGTCCTTGCCGAGGCCCTGTCGTCCGACCGTGGTGGTAGCCGCGTCGCGCCAGGTCTTGCCGTCGGCGGAGTACTGCACCCGGACCGTGGTGCCGGCGGGCGGGGCACCGGCCTGTCCCAGGGTGAGACGGCCGGCGATCCGGCCCTGGCCCGTGGCGTCCTGGGAGATGCTGAGGCCGGTGAACTGGGCTCCGTGCTGGGGAATGTGGACGCGGACGCTTTCGACAGGGCTCTGCTGCAGGAAGTCCGTCGCCTCGTCACGGACCTGGTAGGCGCCGGCCTGGGAGATCGGGATGGCGAATGCTCCACGGTCGTCGGTGAAGCCACTGGAGATCCACTCGGAACCGGTCTGCGGGCCTGACAGGTCGAAAAAGGTGCGGGGAGCGGGGAGCCAGACGTCGCCGGCCTTGCGCTCCACGACGCCGGTCACGGTGGCCGCGCCGGCGGGGACGTCGACGTCCGATGGCGAGGTCAGCCGGATCCGGGTGGGTTCGGACGCGGGAAGGTCGGGCTGGGGGAGGTAGGCATACGCGTGGGTGTGGGTCCAGCTGTCCTCGCGGACGGGCTCGTATTCGCCGAAGGTCTGGATCGCACCGCCGGCGTCGAGCGAGGTCGTGAAGGTGCCGTCGGCAGCCGTCGTCGCCTTCGGCGAAGAGCCGCTGGTGTTGTTGTAGACGGACACGGTGGCGCCCGGGAAGGGGCTGACCTGGCCTGTGCCCGGGTCGGTCAGGGTGAGGGCCCCCTGGACGGTGACGGTCCGGTGGTCGAAGTCGAAGTTCGACGGGACCGTCTGCGTGTATGAGCTGAAGTGAACGACCTGTTGGTACTCCACCGTCCCGCCGGCGGGCAGCGTGACGTCGTAGCCGTGGTCGTCGCGAACGTCCAGCGCAACCCGGTAGGCACCGAAGGCAGGCAGCACGACCGGGGCCGTCGCCCGCCACACATGCGCGTCCGTGTATGCGAAGTCCGTCACGGTGAGTACGGGTGCCGCGCCCGTGGGCGCGTTCAGCGGGTAGAAGCGGGCGGTGAGCGATGTGACGGTTGCGTCGTCGCCGGACGACCATGCGGAGACACGGAAGTTGGCACGGTCATTGGTGTAGTCGAAGGGGGAGGCGGCTGCCCAGGGCAGACCCGACACCCTCTTGGTGAGTGTCACGGGACCCTGTCCGTCCGGCGCAGCGGGGGCGTCGCCGACTGTAGCCGGTCCCGTGGCGTCAGCCGTCGGCGTGTCGTCGGTCGTCACGGGCGTAGGGCTTGGCACCGAGGTCTCGGCCAGGGCCTGCCCCGGCAGGGCCAGCGTGGCGAGAAAGCCAGCCGCGACCGACGTGGAGATGAACAGGCGTGGTCTCATGTAGAAGTCCCCCCGGACAGCGAGTTGTGCATTTGTCATGCGCAGATCGGCAGCGCATCGTACCGTCCCACCGCCGCCTGGCGAAGGCCGGGCTGGATACCAGCGCAGGCAAGGTGTCCGCAGTGGGCCGGAACGCCTATACCGTGTTCGGTTACCGTTTGTCGCGCCGGTTGCGCGACGGCCTGCCGCCCTCCTTGTGAGCCAGTTCGAGGGGCATCCCATAAGTTGCCCACGTGCGCAACGCAGGCGATTCACCGGCTGCCGCATCACCCGTTTGAGTGAACGGAAAGTCGTACCCCAACACCACGGCGTACCTACTGGGCATCACGCGAAGGATCGTCTGCGTAAACCGCGTCAGCGAACCGGATTATCTCCTGCGGGAGGATCTTCGCCAGCACCGGCAGCGGCGTCAGCCATGACCCCCGCGAGAATGCCTCCCCCAACAAATGACCGGCACGCGGCAGGCCGACTGTCTTCGCCACCTCGGTCAGCGCCTGTGCCTGCCGGTCCGGGTCAGTGATGGTGCGGGCGATTTGTTCGGCGTCTGCAGCCAGTCCGGCAGCCCGCTCGCGGTCACCGCCCACAGCCACCGCCCAAGCCACCCCGGCCAGTGCCCGCGCCCGCTCCCGCGGGTCCATGATGGTGCGGGCGATTTGTTCGGCGTCTGCAGCCAGTCCGGCAGCCCGCTCGCGGTCACCGCCCACAGCCACCGCCCAAGCCGCCTCGGCCAGCGCCTGCGCCCGATAGTCCGGGTTGGTGATGGTGCGGGCGATTTGTTCGGCGTCTGCAGCCAGTCCGGCAGCCCGCTCGCGGTCACCGCCCACAGCCACCGCTCCAGCCACCCCGGCCAGTGCCCGCGCCTGCTGCCGGGGGTCGGTGATGGTGCGGGCGATCTGCTCGGCCCGCTTGTGGCCACCGGCGGCGGCCACTGCTTCAGCCACCGCCGCCAGTGCCCGCGCCCGCTCTCGACGGGTGGTGAGGGCTCGGGCGATCTGCTCGGCCCGCTTGTGGCCACCGGCGGCGGCCACTGCTTCAGCCACCGCGGCCAGTGCCCG
>NZ_JBIBKW010000008.1:143024-469246 GCF_042959465.1 Streptomyces sp. NPDC007901
CGCGCCTGCTCCCGCGAGTCGGTGATGGTGCGGGCGATTTGTTCGGCGCTTGCAGCCAGTCCGGCAGCCCTCTCATGGTCACCGCCCACAGCCACCGCCCAAGCCACCGCGGCCAGTGCCCGCGCCTGCTCCCGCGAGTCGGTGATGGTGCGGGCGATTTGTTCGGCGCTTGCAGCCAGTCCGGCAGCCCTCTCATGGTCACCGCCCACAGCCACCCCGGCCAGTGCCTGCGCCCTCTTCCGAGGGTCGGTGACGGTGCGCGCTATGGGCTTGGCCCGGTCGTGGTCATCAGCGGCCACCGCCTCAGCCACCCTGGCCAGTGCCTGCGCCCGTTCCCACGGGTCGTCGATGGTGCGGGCGATCTGCTCGGCCCGCTTATGGTCACCTGCGGCGGCCACCGCCCCAGCCACCCCGGCCAGAGCCCGCGCCCGCTCCCACGGGTCGTCGATGGTGCGGGCGATCTGCTCGGCCCGCCTGTGGCCACCGGCGGCGGCCACCGCCCCAGTCACCGCGGCCAGCGCCCGCGCCCGCTCCCACGGATTGGTGAGGGTGCGGGCGATCTGCTCGGCCCGCCTGTGGTCACCTGCGGCGGCCACCGCCCCAGTCACCCCGGCCAGCGCGTGCGCCCGTTCCCACGGGTCGTCGATGGTGCGGGCGATCTGCTCGGCCCGCTTATGGTCACCGGCGGCGGCCACCGCCCCACCCACCGCGGCCAGAGCCCGCGCCCGCTCCGACGGGCTGGTGAGGGTGCGGGCGATCTGCTCGGCCCGCTTATGGTCACCGGCGGCGGCCACCGCCCCAGCCACCCCGGCCAGAGCCCGCGCCCGCTCCGACGGGTTGGCGATGGTGAGGGCGATCTGCTCGGCCCGCTCGTAGTCACCGGCGGCGGCCACCGCCTCAGCCACCGCGGCCAGAGCCCGCGCCCGTTCCCACGGGTTGGCGATGGTGAGGGCGATCTGCTCGGCCCGCTCGTAGTCACCGGCGGCGGCCACCGCCTCAGCCACCGCGGCCAGAGCCCGCGCCCGTTCCCACGGGTCGGTGAGGGCTCGGGCGATCTGTTCGGCCCGGTGGGGTTGGCCAATCGTGGCCCACAGGGCGGGGAGTTCGGTGGGGATGTGGGCGTTGCGGGATTCGATTTGTCCGCGGTGGTGGGACAGTCTGGCCAGGGCGTACAGGTCCGGCTCTGGGCAGTGCAGGAGTAGGTCTTGACAGGTCTTGATCTCGGTGAGGGCGGCGGCGTCACCGCCGGACAGGTCGAGCATCCGGTCGTGGCGTGCCGGGTCGATGGCCAGGGTGATCAGGTGGTTGGTGTCGCCGGCGGTGGTCAGCATGCGGGGGTAGGCGGTCAGCAGGTATTCGGGGGTGTGTGGCGGCCACGGCGGCTGGCCGTCGGTGGGTGTGCGGTAGTCCTGGGCCCAGGTGTGCAACCGGTCTCGGTAGTGGGCCAGGCGGTCTTGTCCGAGGTAGTGGCAGGCGGCGTTGTGTAGTTCCTCGTGGCCGAGCAGGTACACCTGTCGTCCTTCGTCCGGCGTCCAGGCGGCGAGACGGCGGGTGAAGGTGCGCCCGGCCACGGTGTGCAATATCTCCTCGATGGTCACCAGGTCCGCGCCTGTCAGCTCGCGCAGGTCGGGGCCGGAGAGGCCGCCCCGGGCGGCGGTGAGCAGGCCCAGGAGATCCTGCTCGATGGGGCTGCCGGCGAGCAGACGTTTGAGTTCGGACTGGCCGAGTCGCTGCAGATCCCTGGCATGCGGCGAGTCACTGAGCAGGCGGATGATGCCCCGGTCACGTAATGGATGCCAGTCGGGCACATCGTCGGGGATCGGGGGATTGGGCCGTCCGGCAACGATGATCCGCATCCCGGCTGACGGGCGGCCGGGCAGCAGTCCGGCGATACTGTGTGCCCCCCACCCGGTTGTCACGCCGCGGTCTTCGTCCAACCCGTCAACGACCAGCACCAGCCGGCCACCTGCCTGCTGACTGACGGCTGCGGCCTGGGCGAGCAGATCCAGCAGCGATGCTTCCTGGGCTGCCTCATCTCCGCTGGCCGGTAGGTCCTGACGGAGTAGTGCACAGAGCTGCTCCGTTAGCGCGGCGGTGAACGCCTCCCGTGTATCCTGCGAGGCCAGCCGGGCGGTGATGAAGAACGACACCAGCCACACTCCGCCAGCGGCGGGCGGGGCAGGCGGGTTGAGTACGAAAGTGGACAGCAGTGCAGACTTGCCCGCCCACGGCCCGGCCTGCCACCACACGTAGGGACCGCGACACTCATCTAGGCAGAAACCTGCCAGCTCGGCCAGCTCAGCCTCCCGGCCCAGCAACTGCGGTGGGGCGATCCGCTCCACCTGCCGCTGGTACGCCGAGCGCACCGGCCGTGGCACGACAGCCCCCCCCTGTTTGTAAACCGTTACGTTCCCGGCAACATGCCCGAAACTGGTACCGGCGCGCTCCGCATAGACGTGCCCAGGGGACTGATCGGCTGGAGCGGCTGGCGCCTGCACCGTCGCGGCCGCGACTATGCCACTGGTTGTGCCGGGTGCGGTCAGGGGCGCGACCGGCCCGGCTCGGAAGGGCCCGGCGGCTGCCCTCCCGTAGCACCGCGGTCCACGTGCACGTCCCCGGCAATCTGCCCGAAAGCGATCCCGTCCCCGCAGGCCTCGGCATGGGCGTCCCCGATGAACACCGTCGCCCCGGCACCGGTCACCACCGAGATGCCGCTGGTCTTCTCCGCAGTCTGCAACTGGGCCACCAACTCGGTGACTTCCCGGCCGAAGACGTCGTCCTTGCGCGCCGCGGCGGTGACCGCCAGCTCTATCTGCTGACGGGTCAGCTCGCTGACCAGCCCCTCCCCGGTGACGGCCTCCTCGGCCAGATCATCCAGGACAGGGTGCGCGCCGAGCTTAGCGGCCACCGCCGTGTGCAGCTTGTCCAGCCCCGCATCGATGACCGTATCGACCTCGGCATCCAAACGACCAGCCGCTCGGCGGGCCTTGCGCACCGTCCACGCGATCACATACCCGGCCACCACCCCGGCCTCGATCACCATGTGTCTCGCGCCCTCCCCCGAAGCGGTCATCCTGCTCCATTATGCCCAACACGCATGACCACACGGGCGGATTCGCCTGTCCCAACTGATGCATTTCGTAGACCTGATTTAACCGGGTCATATGGGGACCAGGTCTTCGGCGGTGATGGGCGCCGGGGTTGGGCTGTTCGTGGCGTGGATGTACTTGACAGTCCTCCGTGGTTTTCGGTGGGAACGGGCGCCGTTTCGGCGAGTTCGGGAGCCACTGATCGGGTGATCTGCAGGTCGGGGCGGAGTGTCCCGGGGGATGCCACTGTGGGAGTGTCGATAGCTTGTGGGTGCGGGCCCTGGGGCTGTCTCCCTGACAAGATGCGGCCAGGGGCTCGCACCTGGTTAGACGTTTCGCCTCACCGGGAGCTGGACGTCCCGTCCGCGCGCAGGTGGTGCAGGGCCACCCGGGCCGCAGTGCCGAGGACGTCCTCGCGGGTGGGTGCCCCCGGCGTCAGCGACCGGGTGAGGACGGCGATCGCGTACCGCCGTCCGTCGGGGAAGGTGACCACGCCGACGTCGTTACTGACGCCGCCCGGCACGGTGCCCGACTTGGACGCGACCAGCACTTCTGGCCCGAAGCCGGTGGCGATCTTCCGGGTGAGCCGCTGCTGTCCCATCATCCGGCGCAGGTTCGCGCAGGCCTCGGCGGGTCCGGCCTCGTTGCGCCAGACCGCGCGGACCAGAGCGGCCATGTCGTCGGCGGTCGCGCTGCTGATCCGTCCCGGTTGCATCCCCGGCGACGCCAGCACCCGCTGCCACATCGCCTTGCCCTCCTTCGGCGGTGTGGTGTCCCGGACCGCGTCGGCCATCGCGCTCCAGTCGGCGTACCCGGCGTCGCGGGCTGCGGTGTCGAACTCATGCTGGATCGTGCCCGGCAGGTGGAAGCCGGTGAGGCCGAGCCCGGCGAGGCGTGCCTTGACCCGTTCGATGCCGACCCGGCGGATCAGTACGTCGGTCGCGGTGTTGTCGCTGATGGTCAGCATCAGCCGGGCGACATCCCGCAGCGAGATCTCCACCGGGTCCTCGGTGATACAGAGCCCTTGGCCGCCCAGCGATGCTTCGGCCGGCGAGACCACCACTCGCTCGGTGGGGTCCAGTTCTCCCTCCGCCGCCTGGCAGAAGAACTCCAGGCCGATGGTGATCTTGAACGTGGAGGCCGCCACCGCGAGCTCTCCGCCCGCCACCGATAGTCGCCCCGGTCCGTCGATCTCCAGTGCGCTCAGGCTTCCCCAGCAGTCGCCGGCCGCGAACACCTCGTCAATCGTCTCTTCGATCATCCGCTCACCGTGGCACCCGGCGACCGCGCCGGGCGGAGGTGTTCACCGTGAGCGTGTGTGCTGTCGGCGTCATGGGGCCGCCGACCATGGTCCACGCTCGGCTCGCTTTGGTGGGGAGGCGTGCTTCAGGGCTGTTGGGACGTCACTTCGTTGCGGGGAAGAGGGATTCCTGGGTGGTCTGGAAGCGGTAGGACTCAGTGCCGGTCTGGATGAGGGTGCAGCGGAAGGTGATCCGGTCGGCGATGGCGGCGCAGAGGCGGGCGTCCCCGAAGGTCTTGTCCCACTCCGTGAACGGGGAGTTCGTGGCGACTGCGGTGGCCTTGCACTTCTCGCGTTCGGTGAAGATCTGGAACAGCAGTTTGGCGCCTTTGCGGTCGAGGGCCAGATATCCGAACTCGTCCAGGCACAGAAGGTCGATCTTGCTGTAGCGGGCGATCACCGAGGGCAGTCGCCGACTGGCGTCGGCCTCGGCGAGCTCGTTCACCAGCGCCGAAGTAGTGGTGTAGCGGACCGACAGGCCAGCCTCCGCGATCGCGGTGCCGATCCCGATCAGAAGGTGGGACTTGCCGGTGCCGGAGTCCCCGATCAACACCAGCGGACGGCCCTCGCGGACCCACCCGGGAGACTTCAGGTCGGCGACGACCTCCGGGGTGACATTCGGATTCTTGGCGAAGTCGAAGTCCTCCAGCCGCTTGGGGCGCGGGAAGCGGGCCAGCCGCAGGAGCCGCTGCTGACGGCGCACGTCGCGGTCGGCAAGCTCGACCTGCAAAAGGTCGAGGAGGAACTGCTTGTAGGTGATCTGCTCGCGGCGGGCGCTGCTGGCGAGTTCGATGAACCGCTCGCGAAACGCGGGCAGCTTCAGGTCCCGGCATGCCTCATCGATGAGCATGTCCTCCGGGTCGCCCGGCAGTGACACCCTGCTCTGCGGAACCCGGTCCCGGTCGCGGTCCTGGTCCGCGTCGTGGTCGGTGACGGTGATGGCGCGGGTCATGCCCCCTGGCCTTTCTGGTTCTGGCTTCTCTCGCGGGTGGTGACCGGGCTCAACAGCCGGTCGTACTTGCTCATGTCGGGCAACGTCGTGCGCGGATCGGGCGGCAGGCGACGCGCGTGCAGCGAGATCACCCTCGCGCCGGCCGCCTCCTGACCCGCACTCTCGCCGCCCGCACCGTGGGCCGACCCGTCGTCAGTGAGAAGTTCGGCGTCCTCGTCGTCGGTGCCCTCCATCGCCTTTCGGGCCTCGATCGCGACGAGGTCGGTGGACACCGAGCCGATCCGAAGACAGGTCTCCATCGCCTTCACCAGGGCCTCGGCCGGCATCTGACGGTGCAGCAGCAGGACCTCGATCAGCATTCGAGTGCCCTCGCGCTCCCCGGCCTTCTGCTTGGCCGCAGCCCAGAACGCCTCGTGGACCTTCGTGAAACCGCCCTCCGCGCGGGCCTGTGCCAGTGCGGAGGCGCCGGCGAACGCACCCGGCTTGACCAGCAGGATCTCCAGGTAGTGATCCAGGAAGTCGTGGTAGGTGTAACGGCGCGTCAGGCGGGGATGGCGGGCGACGACCTGGCGGCCGTCGAAGACCCACAGCTCGTTCGCCCGCAGCTTGACCCGCACCTTCTGCCCGATGAACTTCGCCGGCACCGAGTAGTAGCCCTGACGGACCGTGATCCGGCTGTTGCGGGCGACGGTGGGCGTCAGATCGATCCCGCAGTCGTAGGCGTCGGCGGGCAGCGACCGCAACCGGTCGCGCTCGGCCTCGAAGTCGAACCCGATCGAGGTCGGACGGCCGTGGATGTGCCGTGCATCCTCCGCGACGTCGATCGCGGCCAGGCGCTCGTTCAGCTCCGCCAGCGAGTCCACCTGAGGCGGCGGCACCAGGTGCTTCCTGCGGAACCGGCCGCCCTCATGCTCGACACCACCCTTCTCATGGGCCCCGGCCTCGCCAGGGGCGCAGTAGAAAGCCGAGAACTGGTACCACGATTTGAACGACGCCCACCTGGACGACTCCAGCCGTGAGCGCCCGAACAGCACCTGCTTGACCGCGGGTTTCAGGTTGTCATAGCGGATGTGCACCGACGGGACCCCGCCCAGCACGGTGAACGCTTCCACGTGGCCTTCCAAGAACGCCTCCTGGGAAGCGGTAGCGTAAACGCGGTGGACGGCCTTGCCGGAGTAGGACAGGCGCAGAGTGAACAGCACGCACTTGCGGCGCTGCCCAGCCAGGTCCAGCCAGAAGTCCGCGAAGTCGACCTCCGCCTCCTCCCCAGGCCGTTTCGCCTGCGGGACCACGCCCTCCAGATGCCGCCGCCCCGCAAGGGCCTCCGCCTTGATCTCCGGACGCCGCCTGACTTACTCCCACACCGTGGTCTGCCGTGCGAGCTCGAAGTCGTGCTCCGCGGCCAGGCGCTCCATGATCCGCACGATCGTGTGCTTCTGTTTCGACGGCGCGTCCAGGTCCTCGCGCAGCATCGCGTCGATGAAGCCCTTCACCGGCTCCAGCACACTCGGACGCGGCGGCGGCGACTTCCGCTTCGGCGGCAGCGGCGACTCGATCGCCTGCCGCACCGTCCGCCGCGACACCTTGAACCGCGCGGCCAGCTCCCGTCCCGACAACCCCTGCTCACGATGGGCCGGGCGGATCCTCTCGAACAACACCTCACGCGACCTGTGCACCAGCGGTCTCCCTGACCTGGACCGTGATCAACAAGCCCAGCGTGACGACCAAACGGCCCACTGCCCCCGATTACTCCGAAAGCGGCATGTCACCCACCATCACACCGGCTGGCTTCCAAACCCACCGAAAATCCGCCGGTGCCGAGTCCCGGCGGAAACGTGGCCCCCATACACCCCGAAGAAATCAGCTCCTGGAGGTCACCGTGACCACGGCCGACGTCCACGACTCCAAGGCCGCCCCCGCGCTGCTGGAGACATTCATGGACCAGCCGGGCCGGCTGCTGAAACTGGTATGGGTCGACAGCGCCTACCAGGGCCCGGCGCTGGCGAAGGCGTTCGCCCGCCACGGAGTGCGGATCGAGGTCGTGCGCCGCTCCGACGGACAGCGCGGATTTGTCGTACTGGCCCGCAGGTGGGTCGTGGAGCGCACGCTGAGCTGGCTCTCCCGCTCACGCCGCCTCAACCGCGACCACGAACGCCGCCCCGACCACCACCAGCAGATGGTGTGGTGGGCCGCCACGATCAGGCTGTCCCGGCGCCTGGCCGGGGACGCTCCGCACTGGCCCGAGAAACGCCCCGGCCGACTGCTCCGGGCACGGGCGTGAACCGTCCGCCCTTCGCCCGCACCAGCCAGCCCCGCTTCTCCAGCACGTAGGCACGGTGCCGGATCTTCTCCACCTCGTTCTTGATCTCCGCCTCCCCGGCCCACCGCCCGCGTCAGCTCCACCCCGTTCACCGGCCCCGCAGCGGCCCTCACCGCGGCGAACACCTCCCGATACAGGCCGCCGAGCACCTCCTCCCATGCCCGACCGCCACACCGGCAGCCGCTCGCCATGCCCCGCACCCAAGCCGCCCGCTCCCACAACAGCATCCGCCTCACCACCAGACGGCACAGAAACCGGCGTATCAACCGGGCTCTCCTCCGCCAGCACCGACACGAGCTCCTCACGCCCCACCCGGGCCCGCTCGACTCGCTCCCGCGCGGCATCCACCTCAGCCTGAGCCTGCTCCAGAACCTCCGTCCAGGACTCCAGATCCTGCCTCGCCCGCGCCTCACGCTGTTCCATCAACCCCAGCACCGACGGCATCGCATCCTCCTCGATCCACAAAAAGCCGTCCGCTGCCTGCCCCTACCCCGTCGCGATCATGCCCCGCACACGAAGAAGCCCCTGCTCATCGAACAGGGACTCCCTTTGCCACAACGCGCTAAAGTACGCCTGATTCCAGTCTCCGAGTGGTCGTGGGGGATCGCCGAGGTAAGCCCAGAAGCCGCCATTAGTTGATCTTGGGGTTCGGCTGTCGCCGACCGTCACCCATTGAGTTGATTCCATCCCGAAGTCGCTGGTCACGGGGCTGGTGTGGAGTCCGGATGGGGTGCTCGGGCTGGTCGTGGTGATGATCGGCGCCGGGAGATCATTCGTCAGCGGGACGGAACCCTGTGCCGTTCGGAAACTCGTCGCTGCCGGTCAAGCCGCGTATCTGTACTCGTTGATCACGCCGCTGAGCACTCGGGTGCGTAGGAGCCTGCGAGCGGTCGGAGCGGTCAGGGGCGCTGGGTGTTCTCGGGCGAGCGGAGGGAGCTGTCCCCTGGCCTGGTGTGGGCGATGACCGTTGTAGTGCCGGGCATAGGCATCGAGGACCTGCCGAGCGTGCGTCTCGTTCCATATCAGCAAGTGGTCAAGGGCCTCGCGGCGCAGGGTGCCGATAACCCGTTCACAGTGCGCGTTCATCCGGGGAGCCCGAGGCGCGGTCCGCACGACCTCGATGCTGTCGGCTGCGAAGACCGCATCGAAGGACTCGGTGTACTTTCCGTCCCGGTCGCAGAGCAGGAAACGCAGCGCCTCGACCCGCATACCCAACTCGACGGCAAGATTTCTCGCCTGCTGCACCGTCCACGCCCCCGTGGGATGGGCGGTCACACCGGCAATGTGCAGCCGGCGTGTGCCGTGCTCGAGGAACACGAGCGCGTACACCCGGCGCAGGTCGACCAAATCGATGTGCAGGAAGTCGCAAGCGATGATCCCTTCAGCCTGCGCGGTCAAGAACTCACGCCACGTCGGCCCGCTGCGTCTCGGGGCCGGATCGATGCCGGCCGCCGTCAGGATCTCCCAGACCGTCGTCGGGCCGACCAAATGCCCGAGCCGAGCCAGTTCGCCCTGGATCCGACGGCAGCCCCACCGCGGATTCTCCTTGGCCAGCCGCACCACCAGCGCCTTCACCGCTCTCGCCGTCGACGGTCTGCCAGACCTGGTCCGGCGCTTGCTGAAGTCCCACTTCCGGGCGATCAGCCTGCGGTGCCACGCCAACAGCGTCGCGGGCGTCACCGGGAACACCTGCGCCCACCGGCGCCGCGGGATCAGCGAGGACAGTACCGCGAACCACAGCCGATCCGCTGGCTCGTACCGCACCGGTGCCGGCAGCTGTCTGCGCAGCACCGCATTCTCGTGGCGCAACACCAGCAATTCCGCGTCCTTGGCCATGTCCCGGCGCAGCAGCACCGCCGAAACCGGGAGCAGCTTGCGTACCACCCGATACACCAGTGAAACGATCACCCGGGCAGGGTTCCAGCAGACCGCGATGCCGCGCCAGACCGCCTCCGAGCAGCAGCGATGAGTTTCCGAACGGCACAGGCGGCGGTTCCGGCACGGCGGTGGCGCCGGCCGCGGACGCCACCACGTCCCTGGCCCCGACCACAGGCACGAAGTCGACGTCCGGCTCCGGATCGACGGACGCGAACACCCAGCCGTGCGATCTGCTGACCCAGAGCATGGCCGGCCAGATCCTCGGGAAGACGGTGCCCGCCGCCGACATTAACGGCCCGACGATGTGCGAGTACTCCATGTCCGGTGCCGATTACGGCAACAGCGTCGCTCTGGCCATCGAGAAGTGGCAGGACGGCCGGACCGTGCAGGACGAGGTACGGGATCTCGACATCGTCGGCAGCGACGGCAACAGGACACAGCAGTCGGTATCGGGTCTGAGCCCCGACGCCGTCGTCGTCTCCGACGACTCCGATATCACGGTGATGTGGAAAGCCGGCGATGTCCAGAAGATGTCTCTACCACGAGCGACCTCAACACGACACGCGACCGGCTTCTCGATGTCGCCCGGCAGATCTACGCGGCCGAGCAGCGGTAGCCACGCGACGCCGCTCGGAGATCTCCGCCATCCGCCCCTACCGGCTGATTGCCAACCCTCCACGCAATCACGGAACTTGATGGAGCTCTGACCAGAGGGCGACGGTTCTGTCGGGACGGATGCAGGGGTCAGTGCTCGGTGAGGTCCCGGACGTCCCAGCCCGCGTCGGTCATCACCTCCACGTACCGCTTGCTGCGGTCGCGGTGGGCGGCGAGCACCAGCAGGTGGGTGGGGCGCGTCGCCCCGACGAAGACGAGCTGCACAGCGGCCTGGACACTCTTCAGTTCCCGCTGGGGTCGCTCCCCTCCGCGACTATGCGGAGCGCCTCGGTCACGTCGAACTTCTTGCCGTTCTTCTCAAGGCACTCCAGGATCAGCGTCGCCGCATGGGTCTCGCCCTTCGCGCTCTGGATGGTCCCGGGTACGGCCCGCACCACCGGCGCTGCGGCGGAGCTCTCGGGGACGCCACCCGCTGCTGCTGCGGCCGCCTCGGCCGCCGGAGTGAACTCCAGGCCGACGGCCTTCAGCGGCCGGTCGGCGAGCAGCTTCATCTGGACGACCAACTGCTCGGTGATCACGCCCCAGCCCGCCTCGTCGAACGCAGCTCCGTGGACGAGGAGTTCACGCAGCAGGATCCGCACCCTGCCGCCGGGGGTCGCCGCAGATCTCTCAAGGCGGCCCAGCGCCGGTAGCCCTTCGCCGGTCAGGGGCGTGGAGGACGCGCGCAGGGCGTTCCACAACTCGGTGGCCGATTCGTGGCTGTCCGCGCCGGACCTCCACTGGGTCCCTGCCGCGCGCCCAGCACACGCGGCGGACGCCTGAGAAGGACGTCCTCGGGGACGATCACGGAATGGCTTCCCGGGGATCAAGCATCCAACTTCTCGGCGGAGGGTGCCGATCACTCGCTCGCAGTGGGCGTTGACCCCCGGCGCGCGGACCGGTGTCTTGATGATCTCGATATCTTCGGCGTGGAACACCGCGCCGAATGCCTCGGCGTACTTGCTGTCGCGGCCTCGGATCAAGATGCGCAGCGGGTCCATGCTCGCGCCGGGTTCGGCGGCCAGGTTGCGGGCTTGCCGGGTGGCCCAGGCAGCGGTCGGGTGTGCAGTGACGCCGGCGATGTGCAGGCGCCGAGTGTGGTGTTCGAGGAAGACCAGGGCGTACAGCCGGCGCAGGCCGATGGTGTCGATGTGGAGGAAGTCGCAGGCCATCACACCGGCTGCCTGGGCGAAGAGGAACTCGCGCCGGGTGGGGCCAGTGCGGCGCGGGGCCGGATCGATGCCGGCCACGTGCAGGATCTCCCAGACGGCCGAGGCGGCGATCAGGGTGACCGAGGAACGGTGGTGAGCCGCCTCGAACTCCTCGGGTGGCAGGTAGTCCGGTGCGGAGTGCAGCGCAGGTATGGAACAGCTCGCGCAACGAGATCGCAAAGGGGTGTCCACCAGGATCTTGACGTGGTCGCGGCCGAGGGTCAGGTCGTGCGATTCACAGAGCGCGGCCGAAGAGGTCCAGCAGCGCGGCCCAGTGCCGGTCGGCGGCCGCGGCGTGGTAGGCGTCGGTGTCGGCCTGGGTGTAGCCGTGGGGTGCACCTCGGTAGACCTCGGTGTGGTGGCGTACGCCTGCTGCGGTCAGGGACTTGTCGAGGCGCTCGATCTGCTCGGGCGGCAGTGCGGGGTCCTCGTCGGCGTGACCGAAGTACAGCTCTGCCTTGATTCGGTTGGCGAGCAGATGCGGGCTGTCGGGGGCGTCCGTGGCCAGGTGAGCGCCGTGGAAGCCGGCCGCCGCGGCGACCCGGTCGGGGTGAGCGGCGGCGGTGCGCAGGGCGAGCCCGGCGCCCAGGCAGTAGCCGGTGACGCCGGCCGGCCCGTCGGTGGTCTCCGGGCGGGCGGCCAGCCAGGACAGGTAGCTGTCGGCGTCCCGCATGGCCAGGTCGGGCGTGAGCTCCGCCACGACCGGGCGGATCCGCGCGAACAGCTCCGGGCGGTGGGTCGTTCCGATGAAGTCGGGGAGGTCCACCACAGGAGCCCGCCCATGGCGGTAAAGGATGTTGGGGACGAGGACGGTGTAGCCGGCTCCGGCGAGCCGGTCGGCCATTCGCTTCAGTCCGGGACGAAGTCCGAAGGCGTCCATGTAGAGCAGTACGGCGGGGTGGGCGGCACCGTCGGCGGAACGGGCCAGGTAGGCGTCAGCAGTGCCGTCCGCCGTGGGTATCTCAACGCTCGTTCCGACTACAGCTTCCATCGGCGATCTTCTCTCTGCTCGCGATCTGGTGTGTCAGCAGGTGACGGGCCGCCCGGCGAGGCCAGCTCAGCCCTTCGCGGTTCCAGGGTCCTCGGGGTGGAACTCGATGCCGAATTCCTTGCCGGTGGCCTCGTAGTCCTCGAGAACCCGAGGAATCAGGTGGTCCGGGAGCGTCTGGGAACCGGTCGGTACGCCCGTGGCGTGCACGAACTGCTCGAGGCCGCCGGTGTTGAGGCCCACCAGCTGGTGGTCACCGGGCTGTTCTTGCTCCCACAGCGGGTGGTGGCGCTTGGCCCATGAGCGGGGAACCAGGCCGGTGCGCAGGCCGGTACGCGCCTCGGGATCCCGGGACGCCATCCAGATATGGCCGCCGACCAGGGCACCAATGAGCAGGGCCAGCCAGTCATGGACGAATGTCGCCCCCGTACGCAGGAAAAGCGGCGTGAGACGCGGGAACCACATGATGAGGCCGGTGCCGATCATCACCAACGCGGCTCCGGAGATCATGGCCGCGTACAGCTTCTGACCCGCGTTGAACTTCCCCGACGGGTGAGGGCGCCGACGCAGCGTCGCCCGCAGCCAGCCGCGGTCGTGGGGACCGAACCGGTTGAGGCGGACGAGGTCGGCACGGAAGGCTCGTGAGACCAGTCCGGCCAGCAGCGGGACGGGCATGGTGATGCCCGCCCATTCGTGCACGGTCACCAGCAGGCTTCGCCGGCCGATGAGCTCGGCCAGTGCGGGCAGGTACAGGAAGGCGGCGGTGATCAGGGCGGTGCCCATCAGCGCGGCCGTGGTGCGGTGGATCCAGCGTTCGGCGGCGGTGAAGCGCCGTATCAGCTCGGACGGTTCAGCCGGTCGAGTCATCGTCGCGTCCGTTCGACTTGCCGACCCACGCGTCGATGTCGTAGCCGCGCGGCTCCCAGTAGCCGGGTATGACGCGGTCGGTGACCGTGATCCCGGCGAGCCACTTCGCCGACTTGTAGAAGTACATCGGCGCGGCGTAGAGCCGTACGGGTCCGCCGTGCGGGGTGGTGACCGGCTTGTCCTGCATCTCGTAGGCGACGAGCATGTCGGGGCGTCTCGCCTGCTCCAGGGTGAGGCTTTCGGTGTAGACGCCGTCGAAGCACGTGAAGTGCACCGCCTTGGCCCCGGGTTTCACCCCGGCCGTCTCCAGCAAGTGCGACAGTTGCACCCCTGCGAATGGCGTCTGCGGCACCCGCCAGCCGGTGACGCACTGGACGTCCCTGACCAGGCGGGTGCGCGGCATGCCTTTCAACTGCTCCAGCGTGTACGTCGCCGGGCGGTCGACAAGGCCGTTCACCGTGAGCCGGTAGTCGGCGGGAGAGCGATGCGGGATGCTGTCGGCCACGGAGTAGAAGCGGAAACCGCCGCCGCCCGGCAGCAGCCCTGTCAGACCGGTGGGGTCCTTGCTGCTCACGGTGGCCAGCAGTTGGTCCGTCACGTTCTGCAGGCGCGCGCCGAGGGGCACCCCGACGGCGCCGAGTCCGAGGATGCCGAGGATGACCCGTCGCCCGACTGGCCTGCCCTCGCCGTCCGCGCTCTCGGTCACCCCCTCTCCCCTGCCCGCAGCTTCCTGACTCCGCCGACGAGCAGGATCGCGCCAACGACGGCCACGAACAACCCGATCACCAGCCACTGGCCTTGCCCCGACATGCTGCTGCCGCCGACCGCGCCAGAGCCTTGCAAGCTCCACACCACGCCGGAGAAGAGCAACAGGGCCCCGCCGACCATCCGTATCCAGATCTTCATTCCGTGCTCCTAAGAGGGTGTTGCAGGCTCCGCAGCCTTTTTCGATGCACACTCCGTGATCTGTCGGAGAGCGGAGATCAGGAAGCTCGTGGTGAGGCCCGCAGCCGACCGCGCGGCCGGTGGAGTCGTGTGCGTGCGGGGACGAGTACGCCGTCCTTGGCATCGTCGGCAACGAGCCGACGTGCGGCTTCGATGTGACGTAACCAGGGTGGTCCCGTACACGGCCGCCCCCCGCACCACACCTTCCGCGTGGCCGCCGCCCCCGGCTGCATCATCGACCACGCCCCAACCGTGCCGCGCGCGCAGTCGCCTCAGCGAGCCCCGCGGGCAAACTGCCGACGCCTCGGCTTCAGGTGAGGCATCGCCTGTCACACGCAACCAGTACCGTGTCAACGCCTCGCCGGTCAGCCCTGTCGCAACCAGGTTGGCCGTGTAGCCACCGCCACCGCAGATCACGGTCGTCATGCCTGTCTCCGTGTGCATCGTGCGGACGTTGATCATCCGCTCCGAGCTCACGTTATGCCGAGAGAGGGAGGCGCCCAATAAGTGCAACGCTCAACTTCATGCGCCAAACTCTCGCTGGTGGTCATAGGCTGCCCTCATGGATGTGCTCAGCGACGTGATCGCGGCCATGCGCATCGGTCGCCCGCACTCTGCCCGCGTCGAGCACCACGGCCCATTCGGCAGACGCCTGCCCACCACCGTCCCTGGAGCCGGCTTCCACGTCGTGCTTCAGGGGAAATGCTGGCTGGTACCGCCACACAGCGCACCGATCCCGCTCACCGCCGGCGACGTAGCGTTCCTGCGTCATGGCACCGAGGTCGGGATTGCCGACCACCCCTCCACTCCCATGCCCGACACACCCCTCCCCGCACCCGCCAGCTTCCCGATCAGGCGTAACGAACAACCCGCTGCGATTGCGGGGAATGCGCCGGGCTCCGTGGCCGTCCCCACCGTCATGCTGTGCGGCGCATATCTGCTGGACGAGTCGAGACCCCACCCCCTGCTCCAGGAGCTTCCACAGATCCTCCACCTTCCCGCCAGTCAGGGACACCGCCCGGAGCTGCGCTCCGCCATCGAGCTGCTCAACAGCGAGGTGATAGAGCCCCGCGAAGGTACCGACGTCATCGTGCGCGCACTGCTGGACATGCTCCTGCTCTATATTCTGCGCACCTGGCACGACAAACAGGCAAGCCACCACAAGACCACCGGCTGGGCCGCTGCGCTGCGCGACCCCGCCACAGCTTCCGCGCTTCAGGCCATCCACGCTGATCCGGCCCGGCAGTGGACCGTCGAGGAACTGGCCGCTCATACCGGACTTTCACGGCCCGCCCTTGCCCGGCGATTCACCGCTCTGCTCGGCCAGCCGCCATCGAGCTACCTGACCTGGTGGCGCATGACAATCGCCGCCAGACTTCTGCGTGAATCCGAAGCCCCACTGGCCACCGTGGCCAACAACGTCGGCTACACCTCGGAGTTCGCGTTTGCCAATGCATTCAAGAGAGCGCACGGCACGGCTCCGGGCCGGTACCGGCGACAGTTGTGACCGCGCGCCCTGCGCCGCGGGTTGAAGTACAGGCCCACGACTGCACCATCGACGTGCGCGACCATCGGCCCCTGCGCGTCGTGAAAGCTGCATGTCAGACGGCTTGGTGTGCGAAGGTGTCGGGAGACCAGGGCATGTCCAGGGCGGTAGTCGACCACAAGATCATCCGCCGGTAAGCGACTTCCGGATCCATTCCGGAAAATTACGGTTTGCGATGCTTTGTCAAGCAGTGCTGGACGGCGTGTTCGTGACGGCGTGCGACTGCGTGAGGGAGGCCGCCGCCGACTGCTCGGGGAGCTTGCAGGTTACTGACCCGGTCTTGACCAGCAGGTTCTTACATGCCCCAAGCACTTAGGTGCATCGCGAGGGTGCTTTGTTCGACGGTGTTCAGCGCTGCGGTGATCTCACAGGCGTGCCAGTGGCGGCGCGGAGCGGTGGCCATGACGGCGAGGACGTCCCCGTGGCGGGCCGGACTCAGGACAGCTCACGCGATCGAGGCGAACTCGCGGTGGAGCCAAACAGACGAATGGAAAACGAACGTTCGCCCTGTTCAGACCTCACGGCGCCGTTCATCGACGGGTGTCGCCAGATGCTCCGTGAACCGTGACGAGCGCAAGTGGGAGCGAGCGGACGAGCTCGACTTCCGCCGCACTCCACTTGGCGACCTCGATTCGAATACGGCGCGTACGGCCATACCGGTCAGGGTGTCGCCCGCGTCGAGTCGCACGCCCAAATCCACGCCGCCCCAGAGCCCGCAGAGCGCATGCGATCACCGGCGATCCGGTGATCGCGGAGAACACGATGGTGAAACACGTACTCAGGGATCCGCATCGGACTCACCGTGCGGAAAGCGACCTGATCCGCATCGAGATGGTGCGTGAGTGCCGTGAGGGACGCGAGCTCCGCGGAGGGCGGACGCCGACGATCGCGGTCCCGACAAGCACCGATGACCCGTACGCGCCGGCGAACAAGGTCGATGCGGCGATTGTCGGTGCCAGTGTCTACCCGGTGACCGCGTTGCTGGTAGAGGTGGAGTGAGGCGTCAAGCCGCATTCACCCGTCCATCGTTGGCGGATGCAAGCCCCCACCCCGACCGTGGAGGCATCGCGTAGTCCCCCCTCGTCGCCGGCGGAGATCGTCCTGCACCGCGAAAAATATTGCAGCCACCCTCTTCCATTGAGACATCAGCAAGGATACCGTGACACATCACATAGCCGACTGCCCCGGAAGGCTTTGAAACCCGCCCAACGCGGTGTCACGGCCGAAGGTTCTCATGCATCGGCGCAATAAAGAGCCGACAAGGCGGTTGATCTTCCGCCTGAAGCCAAAGGCCGGAAATCGGCCTCCCTCAGACTCCAACGGGCCCGCCTGGGCTAGCGACGATCTTCCCACTGGTTTTGGCCGCCGGCCGAGCATGACGGCATGCGCGAAGACCGTGACACTGTCCGATCGTTCCTCGGGACGCTCACCACCAGGCCACTATCCGCTCAAGACAGCGAGGTAAATCATGAGCAACGAACAGCTCGACAAGAACAAGGAGCTCGTGGCCAAGCTCATGCACGGACTCTTCGAGGGCGAGAACCCACCCCAGAATATCGACGTAATCGATGAGCTCGTGCACGAGAACTACATACAACACAACCCATTGGCAGGCCAAGGTCCCGAAGGTCTTCGCAACTTCGTACTGGAAGTAATGCCGAAGATAACTCCAAAATCGATGATCGAATCACGACAGCTGGCAGTCAACCTGATCGCGGAAGGTGATTTCGTCGTCCGGCAAGAAGTACGGACGGACTGGATGCTGATCGATATCTTCCGGGTCAAGGACGGTTTGCTCATAGAGCATTGGGACGCGCTTCGATCCGACCCGGGAAGTGAACGAATTGGCGGTTTCTAGTTAGTAAATTGACACTCCCGTGCCTCCCACTGCGCGCGCAGCTTGAGAAACAGCATGAGGAATCACTGGGTCGGTGGCGACTTGGCGGCGGGCCCAGATGGTGCTGCTGTCTGTCCAGCATGCCGGTGGCGAATACCGCCGAGGTGCCATTCACCAGTGATGACCGGGTCGGCAACATGATCCACAGCTTCAACGCCGACGGCTTCGACTCCTTGTGCTCGCAATAGCGGGGCAGCCTCCCCAAGACGTTCACGCCGCCAAGTCGTACGGGCCGCTGCCCGATCGGCGCCGACGGCGGACGGAGCACCGGCGCCGAGCAGGTCGGTCTGCCTGTGGACAGCCAGGTGGGCAAGGGCGGAAGCGTGAACATCAGCTTCAAGGCTGACCTTTCCCAGCGCTGCGCCCACCGCCCGAGCGCCCTGCACTGGGGGAATCTGATCGTGAAACGCGATGTGAAACCCTTCGCCGCTGAGGGGAGCGAGCGGGTTCGCCATTGGTCGTGCCACGCCTTGGATGCCGCTCGGTACCGCTCCGTCAGCCGGACGTCTGTTCCGTCGCCGCTGCCGCAGCGATACGGCCAGGCTCGGACGCGGTCATCGCCGCTCCCACGCGGGCGGCGATCTCGCGCAGCCAGATGTGGGCCGCGTCGTGGGTGTGGACGGGGTGCCACCAGAACGCCTCCTGCAGAGGCACCGTCTCGTAGGGCGGCTCCATGACGCGTACTGCGGCAACCCCGCTCAGCCGCTCGGCCAGGCGCAGCTGGACCAGGGCGATCCGGCGGGTGCCGGCGACCAGGAAGGGCAGCGCCTGGAAGGTGTCGACAGAGACCTCGACGCGGGGGTCGATGCCGAGCATGCTCAGCTGCCGGGCGGCCGGCGCGTCGTAGGTGCGCTGGTAGGTGACCCAGGGCAGGCTCGCCAGATCCTCCATGGTCAGCCGGTCGCCGACCTCGTCGTTGGTGTCGGCGACGAGGAAGGCCCAGCGGTCGGTGAACAGCTCGACGGCGGGGAAACCGCTGATGATGCCGTGTGGCATGAACAGGCCGTCCGCAGTGCTCAGCATGGTCGCGGTGTTCTCCGTGACATCGGGCGGTGTGCGCTGGAAGCGCAGCCGCACGCCTGGTGCCTGGGCGTGCACGGCACGGGCGAGTTCTGCACCGAACACGGCGGTGGCGTAGTCGGAGCTGAGCAGGGTGAACTCGTGCTCCTCGTTGCCCGGCATGAAATCGGCCCTGCTGCTGAAGACCCGCTCCAGCAGGTCGCATGCGGTGGCCGTGCGGTCAAGCAGGGCGCGGCCGAGAGCCGTCAGTTCATAGTGTCCGCCGCTGCGGACGAGCAACTCGTCGTCGAAGTGACGGCGCAGGCGCGCCAGGGCCGCGCTCATCGCGGGCTGGCTGAGCCCGACGCGCTGCCCGGCGCGGGTGACGTTGCGTTCCTCCAGCAGGGCTCGCAACGACAGGACGAGATTGAGATCGAGGCCGGACAGGGACACGACGCCTCCAGACCGAGACCGCCAGAGGCAGCTCTATTCACGTGGCAGATGATCCATATAAGAAAGATTGATTTCCCAGATCGGGCGGGACAGCGCCAGATTAGTCCCACCGCAATTTGGAGGACACGCCCGTGAAACCCGAAGCCCCTTCCGCGCCCTTCGTCGGCCCTTTCGCCCTCGGTACCCTCTCAGGTCCTGACCAGGCCTCTTTCCCCGGTCTGGTGATCCCCCAGGGGCGCGTGCTGGATCTTCGTACGGCCCTTGACGAGCCCGCCCTGACTACTCGGGGCGTCTTCGAGCGCTGGGACACGGTACTGCCCCGTCTGCACGAGCTGGCGGCGGCCACGGACGCCGGGTGGCGGTCACTGGAGGGCCTGCGGGTGCACGCTCCCGTCGAACCGCGCCAGGTCTTCCAGTCCGGCGCCAACTACCGGCAGCACGTGATCGATCTGGAGGTGGCTCACCGCACGCCCGACGATCCGCGCACGGTGGAGGAGGCCCGCGCCGAGATCGCCGCGGTCATGGACCGGCGGGCCGCCGAGGACCTGCCGTACGTGTTCATCGGGCTGCCGAGCGCCGTCACCGGCCCGTACGACGACGTCGTGCTGCCGGCGTGGGCGAAGAAGCCGGACTGGGAGCTGGAGTTGGCGGCGGTGGTCGCCAGGCCGGCGTACCGGGTCTCCGTGGAGGAGGCACTGGAGCATGTCGCCGGGTACACGATCGCCAATGACCTCACCGACCGCGCCACCGTCTTCCGCCGCGACATGCCCGCCATCGGCACCGACTGGCTGCGCGGCAAGAACGCCCCCGGCTTCACCCCGCTCGGGCCCTGGATCGTCCCCGCCGAGTCCATCGCCGACCCCGGTGACCTGCGCGTCACGCTGAAGCTGAACGGCGAGACCATGCAGGACGAGTCCACCAAGGACATGCTCTTCGGTATCGCGCGGCTGGTGTCGTACATCTCCCAGACCTCCCGGCTCCTGCCCGGCGACCTGGTGCTGACCGGCAGCCCGGCGGGCAACGGCATCCACTGGGGACGGCTGCTGCGCGACGAAGACGTGATGGACGGATCGATCACCGGCCTGGGCGCCCAGCGCACGCGATGTGTGGCGGAGTCGACGTGAACCGGCAGGACCCCGAGGGCGCGATCGCCGAAGCCGCCAAGGCGTACTCCAACTGGGGGCGCTGGGGTGAGGACGACGTGCTCGGCACACTGAACTTCCTCGACGAGGCCAAGCGCCGGGAGGGAGCCGCGCTGGTCCGGCGGGGCGTGAGTTTCTCGCTGTCGCAGTCCTTCGACATGAACGGCCCGCAGAAGGGCTGGCGTCGCCGCACCAACCCGGTGCACACGATGCTCGACACCGGCACCGACGCGGCCTTCGGCAACCAGGGCTTCCCGCACGGCATCGGCGGTGCCGACGACGTGATCGCGATGCCCCTGCAGTGCTCCACCCAGTGGGACGGGCTCGGCCACATCTTCGACCACGGCATGGCCTGGAACGGGCGGGCCGCCGAGAAGGTCGTCACCTCCGACGGCGACCTCGTCACCGGCATCGAGCACATGGCGCCGTACGTGGCCGGGCGGGGGGTCCTCCTGGACGTCGGCCGAGTCATCGGCACCGGTGGGGGCACCTCCCGCTCGAACGGAGCCGAGAGTGGGGGAGAGTTGCCCGACGGATTCGCCATCACCGAAGAACATCTCCTGGCCACGGCCGAGGCGCACGGCGTGGGAGTCGGCCGTGGCGACATCGTCGTCGTCCGCACTGGCGGCCTGGCCCGCGCCCGCCGCGAGGGCTGGGGCGACTACGCGGGCGGCGACTCGCCCGGGCTGTCGTTCGCCACGGCCGGCTGGCTGCACCGCACCGAGATCGCCGCGATCGCCACGGACACCTGGGGCTTCGAGGTCCGGCCCAACGAGTTCGAGCACGCCTTCCAGCCGCTGCACCAGGTCGTCATCCCCAACATGGGTCTGCTCATCGGGGAGATGTGGGACCTCGACGCGCTCGCGGAGGACTGCGCGCGCGACGGCGTGTACGAGTTCTGGCTCACCGCCGCTCCCCTGCCCATCACCGGAGCCGTCGGCTCACCGGTCAACCCGATAGCCGTCAAGTAACCGTCGGAACAAGGGAGTTCCCTATGCCCCAGACCCTCCCCCAGCCTTCGGCCGGGGGTACCCCCGCCGTCCTCGTCATCGGCGGCGGCGCCTCCGGCAACGCCGTGACCGTCCTGCTCCGCCATGCCGGCCTCGCCGTCGACCTGATCGAGGCGAGACCCGACTGGAACGCCGGTACCGGCTCCGGCATCACCCTCCAGGGCAACGCCCTGCGGGTGCTGCGCGAAATCGGTGTCTGGGAGCAGGTGGAGGCGTCCGGGTACACCTTCGAGTCGCTGGGAGTGACCGCCCCCGACGGCACGGTCCTGTTCGTCGGCGACGTCATCAAGACGGGCGGCGAGGACCTGCCCGCCACTCTCGGCATGCAACGCCCCCGCCTCCAGCAGATCCTCAGCGACGCGGTCCGCGCCTCCGGCGCCGGCGTGCGTCTGGGCACCACCGTCGAGACCCTGGAACAGGATGCCGACGGAGTCTCGGTGCGCTTCAGCGACGGCACGAGCGGCCGCTACGACCTGGTGATCGCCGCGGACGGCCTCAACTCGGCCACCCGCGCCGCGATCGGCATCACCGAGAGACCCGAACCCACCGGCATGGCGATCTGGCGCATGCCCGCCCCGCGCCCCGAGGGCGTCACCCGGTCCGACCTGGCCTACGGCGGGCCCGCCTTCATAGCGGGCTACACCCCCACCAGCGAGAACACCATCTACGCCTATGTGGTCGAGCGCGGCCGCGACCGCGCCTCGGTCCGTCCGGAGTCATACGCGGACGAGATGCGCCGACTCGCCGACCAGTACGGCGGCGCATGGCCCGAGATCACCAAGCACATCACCGACCCGGCGAAGGTCAACTACACCTGGTTCCAGCGGCTGTTGGTCGAGGGCTCCTGGCATCGCGGCCGGGTCGTCCTGGTCGGCGACGCCGCCCACTGCTGCCCGCCCACCCTCGCGCAGGGTGCGGCGCTGTCCCTGGAGGACGCCTCCGTGCTGGCGGAACTGCTGACCGGCGATCGGGAGTGGGACGACGACCTTCTCCAGGCCTACTACGAGCGCCGCGTCAAGCGGGTGCGGACCGTCGTCGAGGCGTCCCTCCAGATCGGCCAATGGCAGCTGGACGACGTCCGGGACGCCGACGTGCCCGGGCTGATCAACCGCACGATGGACTTCCTCAAGGAGCTGCCGTGACGACGCCCACGATCGACGTGCACGCGCACGTCCTGCTCCCCGAGGTCGAGGCCCTGGTGGCCGGCCTGCCCGGTCTCGCCGAGGCACGGGCGCTGGACGCCCGCCGCAACGGCCCGGCCGCCCTCGCCGCCAACGGCCCCATGGTGCGCGAGCGCATCCCGAAGCTGACCGACGTGGCCGTGCGCCTCGCCGCGATGGACGCGCAGGGCGTGGACGTCCAGTTGGTCAGCCCTTCCCCCTCCCACTATCACTACTGGTCGGACGAGGAGACGGCCGAGAAGCTGTACCTGCTCGCCAACCAGGCGACGGCCGCGCACTGCGCCCAGGCACCCGGCCGGTTGCACGGCCTGGGTCTCGCCCCCTTGCAGCACCCGAAGCTGGCGGTGCGTGCCCTTGAACACGCCGTCGGACTGGGCCTGTCGGGCGTCGAGATCTCCTCGCACGCACCGGGCCGCGAGCTCTCGGACCCGGCGTACGAGCCCTTCTGGGCTCGGGCCGAGGAGGCGGGCGCGATCCTCTTCCTGCACCCGTTCGGCTGCACCCTCGACGAGCGCCTGGACCGGTGGTACCTCTCCAACACCGTCGGCCAGCCCACGGAGAACGCCGTCGCGCTCTCCCACCTCATCTTCTCCGGTGTCCTGGACCGCCATCCGGGACTGAAGCTGATCGCCGCACACGGCGGAGGCTACCTGCCCACCCACATCGGCCGCTCCGACCACGCCTGGACCTCCCGCTCCGACGCGGGCGTGGGCTGCGCCCACCTGCCCAGCAGCTACCTCAAGCGGCTGTACTTCGACTCCTTGGTCCACGACCCTTACGTGCTGCGGGAGTTGATCCGGGTCGCCGGTGCCGACCGGGTGCTGCTCGGCTCTGACTTCCCCTTCGACATGGGCACCGAGGATCCGGTCGGCGCACTGCGCGCGGCCCGGCTGTCCGATGCCGACCGCCACGCCGTACAGGGCGGCAACGCGGTTGCCCTGCTGCGGCTCACCTGACCCCCACACAGGAGGGAACCCACCATGAGCGCACGTCTGCTCACCCATCTGCGGCACGTCGACCTGGCCGTGCCCGACTACGACAAGCAGCTCGACTTCTACGCCGGTGTCTGGGGCCTGACCAAGGTCGCCGAGGACTCCGGCATCTCCTTCCTGGCCGCCGAGGGCAGCCCCGAGCAGTACGTCATCCGGCTGCGCAAGGCCGACGAGAAGCGTCTCGACCTGGTTTCCTACGGCGCCGCGAGCGCAGCCGATGTCGACACCCTGGCGGAGCAACTCCTTTCTGGAGGCGTGCAGTTGGTCTCCCAGCCGGGGAAGGCGGACACCCCCGGTGGCGGCTACGGCTTCCGCTTCTTCGATGTCGACGGGCGGACCATAGAGGTCTCGGCCGACGTCGAGGTGCGGCAGCACCGCAGGATCGAGGAGAAGGAGTCGATCCCGGTCAAGCTGTCGCACGTCGTCCTCAACTCGCCGGATCTGAACAGGACCCGGGAGTGGTACGAGACCCACCTCGGCTTCCGTCACTCCGACACGCTCAGCTCGCCGCACATGGGCGAGGTCATGCACTTCATGCGGATCAGCAACCAGCACCACTCCATGGCCATCTCCCAGGGACCGCACACCTCACTGCACCATGTCTCCTTCGAGATGCGCGGCATCGACGAGTACATGCGCGGCTCCGGCCGGGTGATGCGGGCCGGGTTCAAGAAGGTCTGGGGGCCGGGCCGGCACATGGCGGGCGACAACACCTTCACCTACTTCCTCGACCCGCACGGCAACACCGTCGAGTACACGACCGAGTTGGAGGTCCTCGACGAGGACACCTGGCACCCGCACGTCTACGACTTCTCCCAGCCCGAGGTCTCGGACCAGTGGGGCACCGCCAATCCGATGAATGAACTGGTCGCCAAGGAGTCGTTCAACGACGTCGACCGCGGTGTGTTCGTCGCCCCGCCGGTCTGATTCCTCGAGTTCCGGGGGCGCGGTGGCCCTGTCAACTGCCCTGACTTCCCACCCCGCGTCCCCGGTCCCCCCTCTTCCCACTCCCGTCGGGGCCTGGAGCCTTACATGCGTTTCGCCACCTATGAACACCAGCACCGACGCCGGGTCGCGGTCGTCGCGGAGGACGGGACCCTTTACCCGGTCCCCGGGGTGCGCTCACTCGCGGAACTGATCCGGTCCGGCGACGGACTCGACGCGCTGCTCGACATCGGCGCCGGCGCCCTCGACGTCCCGCCGGGACCTCATGTCTCCGAGGCACGGCTGCTGCCCCCGCTGCAGCCGTCCACCGTGCGGGACTTCGTCACCTTCGAGGAGCATGTCGAGGGCGTACGGCGGTCCGTTGACGGGGCCGACGGGGTACCGGATGCCTGGTACGACGCCCCGACCTTCTACTTCACCAACCCGTACGCGATCATCGGCCCCCACGACGACGTGCCCGTTCCCCCGGGCAGTGGCGTCCTCGACTTCGAGCTGGAGGTCGCCGCCGTCATCGGCCGGGAAGGGCGCGACCTCACCCCTGAGAACGCCCGCGACCACATCATCGGCTACACGATCTTCAACGACTGGTCCGCGCGCGATCTCCAGTCCCGCGAGATGCAGGTCCGCCTCGGCCCCTGCAAGGGCAAGGACACGGCCGCCACCCTCGGCCCGTACCTCGTCACCGCCGAGGAACTGGAGCCGTACCGCGACGCCGAGGGGTTCCTGCGCCTCGCGCTGACCGCCGAGGTCAATGGCGAGGTGGTCGGCAGGGACCTGCTGTCCAACATGAGCTGGACCTTCGAGGAGATGGTCGCCTACGCCTCGCGCGGCACCGTCGTGGTCCCTGGTGACGTCCTCGGCTCGGGCACCTGCGGCAACGGGGGCTGCCTGGCGGAACTGTGGGGCGTCCGAGGCGAGCAGTCCCCGCCCCCGCTGAAGCCCGGCGACACCGTCACCCTCACCGTGGAGGGCCTCGGCTCCGTCTCCAACACGGTGGTCGCGGGCGCCGATCCGGTGCCGTTGCCGACCGCTCGCCGCCGCACCCGGGAGCGGCCGTGAACGACCCGTACCCCAAGAGGCTCCTCGGTAAGGTCGTCGTCGTCACCGGCGCGGCCCGCGGCCAGGGCGCCGCCGAGGCCGAGGCCCTGGTGCGGGAAGGTGCCCGAGTGATCGCCACCGACGTCACCGAAGCACCCGGCTGCCGCCGCCTCGACGTCACCAGCGAGGAGGACTGGGCCGAACTCGCCGCGACACTGCGGGAGTCGTACGGCCAGGTCCACGGCCTGGTCAACAACGCGGGCATCACGTGGCGCGCCCGCATCGACGACGTCCGCCCCGAGGACTTCGCCCGCGTCCACGCCGTCAACGTCACCGGCCCGCTCCTTGCCATCCAGCACCTCGCCCCGCTCATGCCGCCCGGCTCCGCCATCGTCAACGTCGGCTCCACCGCCGCGCTCACCGGCCACTACCCGGTCGCGTACACGGCCAGCAAATGGGCCCTGCGTGGTCTGTCGAAGAGCGCCGCGGCGGAGCTCGGCCCGCGCGGGATCCGCGTGAACACGATCCACCCCGGCTTCATCGAGACCGAGATGACCGCATCCGCCGCGCCCGCCTTCCGCGAGGCGAACCTCCGCGAGACACCGCTCGGCCGCACCGGCACGGTCGACGAGGTCACCCCGCTCGTGGTCTTCCTCCTCTCCGACGACGCGTCCTTCATCACCGGAGCGGAGATCCCCGTGGACGGCGGGCTCACCGCGCACGGCGGCGTCAAGTCCATCTCCGACGCGCTGCGCGCGGACGCGACGCCGGGGCCGCGGCCGAGGAGGATTTCGTAGTCGTCGGCGTCCCCGACGGTCACGGTCGCGGTGACGTCCGCCCGGTGCAGGAGGATGCGGGCCTCGGAGGCGTGGGGCGTGCTCACGGCGCCCTGGCCCGGTACTGGGAGGTGTCGCTGCCGAGCAGGCTGACGGAGAAGAACCCGGCCGCGAACCCGGCCGGCATCAGCCCGCTGACGGTGCGCCAGACGTCCGGTGGGTCGTCGCTGAGCCTGCGCCCGGCCGGCAGGGTCGCCGGCCGCCTGGCGGAGCGGCCCACCAGACGGCCGAGCCGGTCCACCACCCGGGGGCCGGACAGCCCAGAACCCGGCGCAGAACAGCAGGAGCAGGAGGATTGCCTGCTCCGAACTAACGCCCCCGCCGTTGTTCAGTGGTGCTGCACGTGTCCGCCCTGGAGAGAAGCCGCTGCGTCTCCCGCCGCCGTGCCGCCGGTCGCGCGCATCCGGCGCCTCACGAAAGGCGTGAGCCTGCGCGCCCTCGCGCGGGAGGTCGTCGCCCACTTCGGGTCGGTGCCCCGCGAGCCGGCGAGCGCCGCCGTCGCTCGGGCACTCGTCCGGACCCGCCTGGGGCCCGGAGAGCTGACCGGCGCCGCAGCCCTGGTCATCGCCGAGCTGGTCGCCAACGTCGCCGACCACGGCCGCATGTCTTCCATCCGGATCGTGTTCACCCGCCCTGGCGAGGACTGGGACCGGGACGCGGGCCGGCCGAAGGACCGGCGGGCCGAGCCAGGCCGCCCGCCTTGTGTTCGCCGACCGTCACAGGCGCCGTCACCACGGGCTGACGGCCTCGGTTTGAGCGCGGCGCCGTGCAGAGGGAGGCTTGAGGGGGCGTGACCCCCGCGAGAACGAGTGTAAGGCGGCCGATGGACAGGAAGGACGTCACCGTGCCGGCCGACTCGGCGGTCGTCGTGGACGCCGACGGGACGTTTCTGGTGTGGTCCGCAGGGGCCCGGCAGCTGCTCGGGTACGAACCCGGCGAGGCGGTCGGCCGGCGCGCCACCGATCTGCTCGCCGCGGACCTGCCCGCGTCCGTACGGCGACACATGGCCGACGGGCAGCCCTGGACCGGTCTGGTGGCGCTGCGGCACCGGGACGGAGGCCAGCTCCTCGTGCGGCTGCGGGGGGCGCCGTTGCTGGACGCCGCCCGGGGCCGGCTCTGGCTGGTGACCGGTGCGGCCGAGACGTACCCGGCCGGTCCGGGGGACCCCGGGGCGGCGGCCCTGTGGGACCGAGCGCTCGCGCAGCTCCCGGTGCCGGTAGCGATCTACGACCGGCAGGCCCGGTTCCTGGCAGCCAACGAGATGATGACCCGGGCGATGGGCAGGAGCGAGGAGGAGATGCGCGGCCTGACCCTGTGGGAGATCGAGCCCCACCGGCCGTTCGACGAGTACGACCGCATACAGCGGCAGGTGCTGCGCACCGGCGAGATGATCTTTTACGAGGGAGTCGGTCAAGCCCCGGGCGAGAGCCGGGAACACTCCCGGTCGATGTTCATCTCGCCGCTGAAGGACCCGGACGGCACCGTACAAGGGGTGTCGGCGGCCGTGTTCGACACCACCGAGCAGTACTGGGCCCGTCGGCGCCTGGCGGTGCTGAACGACGCAAGCCTCCGGATCGGCAGCACCCTGGACGTGACGCGGACGGCCGAGGAGCTGGTCGAGGTGGCCGTGACCGGGTTCGCGGACTTCGTCGTGGTGGATCTGCTGGAGTCCGTCGCGCAGGGTGACGAACCGGAACGGGTGCCGCCCGGCGAGCCGGTCAAGGTCCGCCGCACCGCGCAGGCGTCGGTGCTGGAGGGCTGCCCGGAGTCGGTGGTCGCCTCGGGGGAGGCGAGCCGCTATCCGGCGGGTTCGCCGCCGACGGCGGCGCTGGTCACCGGCGAGGGCGCCCTGTACGGGCAGGGCGACCGGGGGCTGCGGAAGTGGATCGAGTCCTCCACGGCCCGCGCCGGGACGGTCGACCGGTACATGGTCCACTCGGTGATGCTGGTACCGTTGCGTGCCCGCGGCGTCACGCTGGGTCTGGTGCACTTCCTGCGGCATCGGACGACAGAGCCGTTCGGCGAGGACGACCTGATGCTCGCGGAGGAGATCGTCGCCAGGGCGGCGGTGAGCGTGGACAACGCCCGCCGGTTCACCCGGGAGCGCCGGACCGCGCTGGCGCTCCAGCGCAGCCTGCTGCCCGAGCGCCCGCCGGGCCTCGCGGCAGTGGAGGTCGCCTACCGTTACCTCCCGGCCGGTTCCGGGGCGGACGTGGGCGGCGACTGGTTCGACGCGATTCCGCTGTCCGGCGCGCGGGTCGCCCTGGTCGTGGGCGACGTGGTGGGCCACGGCATCCACGCGTCGGCCACCATGGGCCGGCTGCGTACCGCCGTACGGACCCTGGCGGACGTCGACCTGTCCCCCGACGAGTTGCTGACCCAGCTGGACGACCTCGTCATCAGGCTCGACCGCGAGGAGGGCCCCGAAACGCGCGGGAACCCCCGCGAGGCGGCCGCCGAGCTGGGCGCCACCTGCATGTACGCGGTGTACGACCCGGTGTCCCGGCGGTGCTCACTGGCGCGAGCCGGGCATCCGCCGCCCGCCCTGGTCCGCCCCGACGGCACCGTACGCTTCCTGGAGCTGCCCGCCGGGCCGCCGCTCGGCCTCGGCGGGCTGCCGTTCGAGGCCATCGAGGTGGAACTGGCGGAGGGCAGCCTGCTCGCCCTCTACACCGACGGCCTGGTCGAGGCCGCCGACCGGGACATCGAGGCCGGTCTCGACCGGCTGCGCCGGGCGCTGAGCCGCCCGGCCGAGTCCCTGGAGGAGGCCTGCGAGCAGGTGCTGCGCACCGTGCTGACCGGCCGTCCTGCCGACGACATCGTCCTGCTGTTGGCCCGTACCTTGGTGCTCGGCACGGACAAGGTCGCCACCTGGCAGCTGCCGCGCGACCCCGCGGCCGTGGCCCAGGCCCGCAGGTTCGCAGGGGAGCAGATCACCGCGTGGGGGATGCCGGAACTGACGTTCAGCACCGAACTGATCGTCAGCGAACTGGTGACCAACGCCATCCGCTACGGCGGCCCGCCGATCGAGCTGCGGCTGATCCGCAACACGACGCTGATCTGCGAGGTGTCCGACGGCAGCAGCACCGCGCCGCATCTGCGCCGAGCTCGCGTCCTGGACGAGGGCGGCCGTGGGCTGCTGCTGGTCGCCCAGGTCTCCGAGTGCTGGGGCAGCCGCCAGACGCCCACCGGCAAGATCATCTGGGCGGAGCAGTCGTTGGCATCCCTGGCGTAAGACGCCGCCGGCGGTCCGAAGGGACGAAGTTGCTCCGGTTCGGTGGACAACCCCTCCGGCCGGGTGCGACGTCAGACCTGCGAGGCACTGCGATCCGTCCGGGTGACCCCGAAGCAGACCGGTGGGCCGGATGGGCCGTCCCCTCGGCTCGGCTCGTCGAGCCAGTCCGCGCGCGCCGCGTTGACGTCCGGCCCGGCGGCTTCCACGGTTACTACTGGCTGGCCCAGGACGCGGCGATCTCCCGGAAGGCCATGGCCGCCCGCCTCGAGACCGGCTGCGACGCGTCCTGGCCTGAGTCCTGGACCCAGGTCCCTCCTGACGGGACGCTGAGGTACCGGCGCGGGCGCCGCTCACAGGTCCGTGCCGATTCCCGGGCGGCACGCACGAGTTCATCAACTGGCCCTCCGCGCACGGCCGGTGGCTGTCGTACTCGTTCGGAATGACCACCACCCACGCCATCCACCAGGCCGTGCAGCAGATCCCGGCATCGGCCCGGACGCCGGCCGTCGAGCCCGGCGGCCAAGTCCGCGACGGCGCCCGGATCGCCGAACTCACCGGGGACTGCCTGAAGGGGTGGCCAGACCGGATGCGGCTGATCGTGCGCGAGGAACGGCTGCATCCGCGACCGGGAGGGGCTGCCCCTCAACGGGCAGCCCCTCCCGGTCGCGGCGGTGATCCTACGAGGGAGTACCTTGTCTCCGGTTGGTCGCGCGGCACGTATGTGCGAATGTCTCGGCTCTGTGTGCACACCGAGCCTCGCCTGGCACTGAGTTGCGGCACGTTCCCCTGTGATCCGCTCGCCCCCTCCCCGAGGGACGAACGAGAGGCCTGCATCGATGACCACGGTCTCCGACGACGCCACCGCTGACGGAATGCGAGACGTGCGGGCGTCGTCGGCCATACCCGAGGAAAGCCCATGGGCTGGAATGAAGCCCACGGCTGCACGCAGTCGGACCGACACCGCCGTCGGCACATCCCTGGTGTCGCAGAACCACGACGTCGCCTTCGCGCAGCTCCTCCTGTCCAGTCACCAGCGGTTGACCAGCACCCCGCTGTGTCCGTCAGAGCTTTCGCACGTCGGTGAGATGGTCCGCTGGCTCTACGAGGACGCACCGTTCGGACTCCTGGCACACGACACGAGCGCGGATCCGATCTTCACATACGCGAACACGACCGCCCAGAGGTGCTTCGAATACACCTGGGAGGAGTTCACGCGGCTTCCGTCCCGGCTGTCCGCGGCTCCGGAGGGACAGAGCGCCCGGGAGGGGTTCGTGCGATCGGTGACAGAACACGGGTTCGCGTCCGGCTACCGAGGCCTGAGGATCTCCAAGTCCGGCCGGAGATTCTGGATAGAGGACGTCACGATGTGGAACCTCGTCGACGCCGACGGATCACACCACGGTCAGGCTGCGGTATTCCGGTCGTGGACGGACGCACCACAGGAGCGGGCAGGCAGCTGATTCGGTCCGACGCATCGATGGGTCGACGCGCGGCCGCGGCCGAGGGCGACTTCCTCGCCGCACTCCCCCACTACGCCCCGACCGGCAGCACCGTCAGGTCGTGGCCTGTCAGCGTCGCGCCCACCTCCGCTGTCTTCTGCCGCAACCGGATGGGGGCCGCGTCCTGAGTATGCACCGGGTGCTACCACACCGCCCTGCGCCACACGGGCGGCACCAGCTCGTCGTCGATCTCGCGCGGCAGCAGCGGCTTGTCCTTCACCCGCCGCCGCGCCAGTGCGGGCAGCCGCTTCACCCCGGCCGGCACCAAGGCCGTACCAGCGCCCGTCTGCCCACGGGTTGACGAAACCGAGGGATCCCCCGCCCGTGCTGCGCCCGCCTTCGGGGTTACGCCATCGCGGGTGTGCGCAGCGGGCGCAGGGCCTCGGCTACGCGGACGAGTTCGTCGAGCATCGCCGTCGCGGAGCCGGTCATGACCTCGTTCGGCACCAGTCCCTCTTCCTCGGAGAGGAGCTGGTGCGCGAAGGGAATCGACACCGACTCGAGGACCGGCGTCATCTTCAGGGTGGTCACCACCTGCTTGATCATCTGCGCAGCCCGGGTCCCCGCGGAGACGCCGCCGTAGCTGACGAGGCCGACCGGCTTGTACTGCCACTCGCGGTGCAGGTAGTCGATGGCGTTCTTCAGCTCGGCGTTGTAGCCGAAGTTGTACTCCGGCATCACGAACACGAAGGCGTCCGCCTCCGCGACCTTGGCGCTCCAGTCACGGGTGTGCTGGTGGGTGTACTGGCCCAGGCGGGGGTGGTGCGGTTCGTTCATGAACGGCAGGTTCACCTCGGCCAGGTCGACCAGCTCGATCTCGTCGAATCCGGTGTGTTCCTTGGCGTGGGTCTCGAACCACTCGCCGATGGTGGGGCCGATCCGGCCCGGCCGCGTGCTAGCGATGATGATCTCCAACTTGGCCATGGGAAGTTCTCTGCTCCTTCGATACGGGGTGTGCGGGTGTGGGGTCTCGGAGGGCTCGACCGAACAGGTCCTGTGGCGCGGTCCAGTGACGTTCGGCGGTTGCCGCGCTAGAGCGGTCGGTGCCCGCCATGGTGCAGCCGTGGTCAGCCGGCGTAGACGTCAGTGTGATGCCGGGCGCGGGCAACCGCACCGCAGGGGCGCGCGCCGGGGATCGCGTCCGCCGGCGCGACGGCAAGGGCGTCGTGGTGAGTAGCAGCCGTCGCGCACCGAGCGTCTCCACCGTGGAGGCAATCCTCAGGTGTTGCTGTTTTCGAAGGAGGTCGCGGTGCTCCGCGCATCCCTGGCGGAGCGCCGCGCCTCGGACGCGGCGTGTCGAAGGAGACGAGAGGTGCGGCGGCTCAGAGGTGATCGGGGAATGCCTGATCCATTCCGAGCAGGCTGAGGGCGTACTCCTCCCGGTTCATGAGAACGTTGTTCAGACCGTGGCGGCTGGCGACTTCGATGTCTCGCCACACCCGCTGAAGCGGGTTCGACAGCGCGAAGCTTCGGGTGCCCCCGATGTCGAGGAGCAGATCGACGGCATTGCGGAAGCTGCGAGTCGCGGCAGCGGCGTCACCGCGCAGTTTCGCTCGCTCACCGACCTCGAGGATCCGGCCCTCGTGGGCCGCGCTGTCGATACCGTCGGCGGCCCGAAGCAGGTGGAAGCGTCCGGTGTCGATCGCCGTTCGCGCGTCCGCCAGAGCGAAGCGGTAGCCGGGTGCCTCACGGATGTCGCTGTACGCGGCCGAGATCGGCCGGCCGGCCTTCATCGTGTCCAGCACCAGATCCCAGGCAGCTTCGGCCATTCCCATGATCGGCCCTACGATGGCCAGACAGGCGACGGTGGCGAGCGGAGCTCGGTAGCCGGGCTCCTCCGGGAGCCATGACGGGAACTTCCTGCCCATGAAGGTGTCCAGATCGAGGGTGAACCCGCTCGGCACGAACAGGTCGTTCGCGATGTAGGTGTTGCTCCCGGTTCCGGCCATCCCCGCGATGTACCAGGTGTCCTCGATCGTGAGATCGGCCGTGGACATGAGGGCGTAGCGGACCTCCCGCACCTCTCCGGCGTCGTCCAGCACCTTGAAGGCGGTCAGCGTCCACTGTGCCTGGTGGCTGCCTGACGCGAACGGCCACTTGCCGGTGAGCCGATACCCACCGTCCACCTCGGTCGCCGCTGCGATCGGTGTGAACTGGCTGATCGCCACGTTGTGGGGATCCGTGTATACCGCGGCCCGCACGTCGTCGGGGAACAGTCCCAAGCCGAAGGCAGTGGCGTTCGCGATGAACGCGACCCATCCCGTGGAGCCGTCGCCACGGGCGAGTTCGGCGGTGACTTCGACCATGGTGCGGACACCGCCGCCGGATCCGCCGGACGCGCGCGGCGTGCATGCCTGGAAGAGACCGGCGGATCGCACCGCTTCGGTCACCTCGTCCGTGAGGCGGCGATCACGCTCTGTGCGTTCCGCGTTTTCCCGGAGGAGGGGGATCAACTCGTGTGCGGTGTGCACCAATTTCTCACGTGTACCTGCTGCGTCGGCTGCCGCTTCCGTGGCACTGACTGCGTGAATCGTCATGATGCGTGCTCCTTTTCTGGGCAGAGATCTGCCTGAATTCGGCTCCGGCCGAGGGGCCGGTCGCCAAATCGGAATGCGATCGCGCTACTGCGCGCCCGACACCAACTCGGACAGCTCACTCAACTGATGCCAAGTCCGGTTGTGGTAGATCAGCGGACGTGAGGCGTCGCTCGGGGCGGCGAAGTCCGTCGGCGCGTAGTGAGCGTCGGTGGCGTTGACGACGACGAGCGTCGAAGCTCCCGCTGCGAACGTCGCCACGATGCTGCCGCGGATGCCTACCGGGGCGGCGACGAAGTACGGCTCGCCGGTCGTCAGCCGGGTCCAGGCAGTGGTGTCCGCGAAGCGATCCGCCCCGCTTGTCGCACAAAGGCGCGCGAGGTCGACCTGACCGGCCCCCAGCAGGTGCACGACCACGGACGACGACTCCAGGATCGTCGGCGTCGCCGAGGAGAAGGCCGACACCGAGAACACGAGGAGAGGTGGCGTCGCGCTCACCGATATCACCGACGTCGCGGTCAGTGCGACCGGGCCCCGGCCGGCATCGGCGGTCACGACCGCGACCCCGCCCGCATGATTGCGGAACGCCTCGCGGAAACCATCGGCCGACAACCCCGGCTCCAGAGAGGCATCATCTATCAACGCAACGTGTTTCCGTAGGTGATCGCGAGCAGTGATTTCAGACATCGGCGGCGTCTCCAGTCAACATCGACGAAACGATGTGTTCATGGAACCCGATACGTCGGCCTGACCTCTTGCCCGATCTCACCAAAACGTTCGTCGTCGATTGCGCCGACGAACCAACGGCCTCGACTGGCGACCGGGCTACACGGCCGGCGAAGCAGAGCCCGCGTCCGGGCCGATGACGGCCGCGAGCCGCAACGCGACACCCAGTTCGAGCTGCCGGGCCCTGATGTCGTGGCCGAGCATCTCCTCCGCACGCTTGACGCGGTAGATGACCGTGTTCTTCGCCACGAACAGGGTGCGGGCCGTGTCCTGCGGTCTGCTATTGCTTCCCAGGTACGCCCGCAACGTCTCGCGCAGCACGCGCGGCGTCTCTCCACTTCCGCCCAGCTCGCCGAGCTCGTCACGCATGAAACTCAGCGCGTCGGCCGAATCGGCCGTGAGGAGAGCCACCAGGCGAACGTCGTGGAAATCCACAACCTGCCCACCCCCGATCGCGGTGGCGTTCAACTCGGCCACGCGTACTGCAGCCCGTGCCTCAGCGTGAGTGGTTCTGAATCCCTCCAAGCCGGACTGCCGCCTCCCCACTGCCACGAGGACACCGCGGAGCGCGGGGATGGTGGACGCATCCGGAGCACACTGACCCGGAACAGATGCCCAAGCCCAGACTTCCGTTCGGTCGATCGCCATCACCAGACACGCCGTCGCTTCCAAACCGCTCAGCATCGACACGGCCTCCTCACGTAGCGGAGTGGCATCTCCGGATGCGGCCGCGCTCCGCCGGAAAATCACGCCGACATGTGAGGAACTCGCCAGGTCGTAGCCGAGAACCCGGGACGCGGTCTCGGCCGAGATATCTTCGCCGGCGAGAATCGACCGCACCATCTGGTCCCGCCGCGCGTTCGCACTCGCCAGCCACCGACGCTCCTCCGCGAGGTAGAAATCGCTGATCGTCGCATGGAACGAATTCGCGAACTCGAACAGGATCGTGAACACGACCTCCAACTGTTCGGCCTGCTGCTCCGGCGGCACGAGGCGGCGGCATGCGCCGAGATACGCTTCCGCCAGCTGCTCGTTCCCCGCGCGGAACCCGCTCAGGACCTGCTCCAGGGGCACGCGACGGGGGATCAGATCGATCACGCCTTGCTCGATCTCCCGAGTGCTCCCCGATCTGTCCGGCACGCCGGACAACACCGCGAGCAGGGTGGTGATGACGAACGACTCCGAGCTGGGCCGCAACATCTGCACGGCGCGGTCCCGACCGCCCAGGAGCAGCACGTCGCTCACCTTCTCGCTGAGTTCGATCGCGAGCTCGATCGCCCAGGCCAATGGTTCTTCGCCCAGCCGGTCCAGGGCCAGTTGCCACATGTCGGAGCTGCAGGCGGGAGCGGGCAGGTCAGTCCGGGTCGGTTGCAGGCTCCGGACCCAGTACCCTTCGACAGTCATCGGTCCAACCCGTCCTTTCAGCTCGGCAGCAGCCGACCGGCCTGCCCAAGCACGTACCGGTCGCCGGTCGGAGGCAACGGCAGCCAGTAATCGATGCGCTTGACTGAGGAGCTTTCGCTCATCTCAAGCCCGTTTTGGTTTCTTGGGTGAAGTGATCAGGGCCAGCACTGCGTCGTGTCGCTCACGTGGCCGCCGAAAGCCGTCCCCGTCGGCCGTGCGGACCTTGGCGGACTGGCCTTCTCCGACCTGAGCGGGGCAGTCACCACCACGGCTATGACCTCGTTCAGGGCAGGAATACGACAATACCGCGCAGTTCATGGCTTGCAGGTCGTTACCAGGCGCCCTCTCCCTCCGTGCCGGCCCGAGGCAGAGCGCGTGGGCGTGGAAGCCACCGCCGGAGGGGTACCGGTTCGGCGGTGATCGCTCCGGGTACCCTGGTAGATGTCGCGGGGCCGGAGTTGAACCGAGTCGGCAGATGTCAGGGGCGCCCACCGGCTGCTGCGGCGTTACCGCCGAGGCCGACGCAGACCCTCGAAGGGGAAGGCCGTATGAGTACGACACCCTTGTCCGATGCTCAATCGGTCCGCTTCTCCACTGCGGGCATCCCCGAGCCGGACCGGGTGGCGTCCTGGGAGGCCCACAACACCGCCTTGGTGGCGCCGATGCGCTTCCGTCCCCTGCAGTCCGTCTTCCACGCCTCCAGCGTCCGCACGACGATCGGCGCGCTCGACGTCCTGCGGACGGCCTCGACCTCGCACGTGGTCGAGCGCGACGCCGGGCACGTACGCGACCATCCCGCCGACCAGGTGGCGGTGCACATGGTCCTGCGCGGCGAGTCGGCGTTCTGCACCAGTGACGGCGTCCTCACGCTGCGCCCGGGGCAGGTTCTCCTCCACAGCGACCAGCCGTTCATGCGCGGCTACAGCGGGGACCAGCACGACGTGTCGATCACGGTGCCGCGTTCCCTGTATGCCGAATTCACCCACGGGGCGAAGCCGCCCCGGCCCCAGGTCGTCGACGTCGACGGTCCCCTGGGTGCCTGCGTGACCGCCCTCGGGCGCCTGCTCGACGGGGCCGCCCGGTCGGTGACGTCCGTGCGGGCGGACGACGCCACGATGCTGGAACTGTTGGCAACGCTCATCTCCGGGCGGGGTGCGCCCCTGTCCACGGGCGCCCACTACGCCGCCGCCCGGGAGGTGATCGAACGCCATCTGCACGACCCGGGGCTGAGCGCCACGTCCATCGCGGCCCGGATCGGCATCAGCGAGCGTCACCTCTCCCGGGTGTTCGCCGCCCAGAACACGACCGTGCCGCAGTTCGTGCGCGGTCTGCGGCTGGACCGCGCCCACCGGATGCTGGCGACGTCCGGCGGACGTGAGCGCCTCACGGTGGCCGAGGTCGCCCACAGGTGCGGCTTCGCCTCCGCGTCGCATTTCTCGACGAGCTTCGCCAAGCGCTTCGGCGTTCGCCCCACGGACCTCGCGCAGCAGGCCCGCGGCATGGCCGCCGTCATGGCTGACGGCGCGCGCCGGGCGGGCTGAGACGGGTACGGCCCGGTAGCCGGCCGGGGCCGGTACCGGGCCAGGTCCGCAGCGAACGTGATTCAGCACCTCGGGTGCTCAGGTACGCTCCGGGCCCCCGGACAGGGCTCCGAACGAGCCCCGGAAGTACAGCAGGGGAGCGGCGTCCGGGTGGCCTGCCAGCGCCACCACCCGGCCCACGACCACCAGGTGGTCGCCGATCGGGTACTCCTCGACCAGTTCGCACTCGACATGGCCCGCTGTGCCGTCGAGCAGGGGAGCGCCGGTGACCTCGCGGCGCCACCGCACCCCCGCGAACTTGTCGCCGCCGCTGCGGGCGAACGCCGTGGCGAGTTCGGCCTGGTCCTCGGCGAGGATGTTGGCCGCGAACCAGCCGGCCTCCCGGATCGTCGCGTAACTCCCGGAGGTGGCCGCCGGGGCGAACGCGACCAGCGGCGGGTCCAGTGACAGGCTCATGAAGGACTGGCAGGTCAGGCCGGCCGGGCGGCCGTCGAGCGAGGCGGTGACGACCGTGACACCGGAGCAGAACCTGCCCAGCACATCGCGGAATCGGGCCGTATCGAAGTCCGGGGTGCTGCCCGGAACGGTGTCACGGGCGGTGTCATGGGCGGTGAGCGCGGTCTTCATCAGGCACCCGCCTTCGTGGTGCCGCCGTTCACGACGGTGGTCTCGGCGTCGGTCCCGGTCCGGGCCCGGCGCGCCTCCAGGTCGGCGGCACCGAAACGAAGGTTCATGAGGTCGCGCGTCATCGGGACGGAGTGCGAGCGGTAGGCGCTGAAGTCCCGCCAGTAGCGCTCGGTACGGGTCCCCTGGCGGAGCGCGCTCGATCCGCCGGTGCGGACGAGGAGGTCCATCGCCTCGGTCACGAACCGTCCGCCCTGCCCGGACAGGTTCACCAGGCGCAGGTCGTCGGCGGGGCCGAACTCCCCCTCGCCCCGCACCTCGCGCTCGCTGAATTGGTGATACAGCTCTCCCACCTGCTGCGTCACCGCCTCGGCGGCGTCGAGCAGGGAGCACGCCTCGCCGTACCACCGCTGGTAGTGGGCGTCGTCCGCGCGCAGCCCCTGCGGATCCCACATCGGCTTCTTCTCCAGCAGCGCCGACCGGTACTCGTCGAGCATGGCCCGACCGATGCCTGTCGCGACGGCGAGACTCTCGCCGTAGAAGAAGCCCGAGAAGCGCCCCGCGTACATGGGATTGCCGTGCAGAGCCATGCCGACGGACTCTGCCCACATGTGCTCCTGCCCCTCGACCTCGCGCACGTTGCCCCGCGGCACCACGGCGTTCTCCACGCGGATGGAGGGCGAACCGCTGCCCCGCAGGCCGATGTTGTCGCCCCAGTCGTCGAGCACCGTGTAGCACGACCGGGGCACCACCGCTATGCCGAAGCGGGGCGCGCCGTCCTCGCCGGGGGGCAACGAGACGGCACCGAGCGCGTGGGTCGAGTACGGGGCCCCCGAGTTGTAGCTCCACGTGCCCGTCAGCTCCCAGCCGTCTGCGTGGGGAACCGCGCGGACCGACGGGACGACTCGGTGGGGCGCGATGAAGTGTCCGTCCTCGCCCATCGCCTCGGCCTGGACCTCAGGGCCGAACTGCGAGGAGAACACGAGCACGTTCTCCGAGCCGAGGGCCAGGCACCAGCCCGTGGAGGGGCAGCCCTGGGCTACCTCGAGGATCACCCGGTAGAACTCGGGCACCCGCAGCTCGTAGCCGCCGAAGGTCTTGGGCTGGAGCATGCGGTAGAAACCGGCCCGCTGGAAGGCCTCGTGGGTCTCCTGCGAGTAGTACGTCCGCTTCTCCGTCGCCTCCTGCTCGGAGCGGAGGTGGTCGCGCATGTCGCGGGCCCGCCGCACGAGGTCGTCGACGGTGAGGCCGGGTTCGGGCTGGGCCAGCACGCGGCCCATCGGACGAAGGGCAGCAGTCGGATGGGCCTGCGCCTGGGGGTCGACGCGTGGGGTGTCGTCAACGGTGGTCATCATCGCTCCTTGTTCTCGCCGCTTGCCCCGCCTGCCGTACCTGCACATGGCGGGACCTCCGGGCGGGCGGCCACGGATTCAGCTCCGCAACTGCGCGAATCCCGGTACGAACGAGTCTCAGGGCGCCGACTTATCCCCGTCGAAGGATCGGGCCGTACACGGCGGAAACGGGGAGGGATGGCGGATCGGCGCCTGCGGAGAGCTCGCGGTGAGCACCCCGCCCGGACCCCGGCCGGGGTGCTCACCTGGTCGCAGACCTGATCGACGCGGGTGCGAAGCCGTCGTATACGTTCCCCCGGATGAGCGCCGGGCCGGGGGTGAGCACCCCTTTGTGCGCGGTACCGGCTGGTCAGGCCGGACGGGCGGGAACAGGCAGGTGCCGAGTCGTCCGCCGGTGCGGAGAGTGGGAGAGTGCGCGTGCCGGCGGTCCGGGTGGGAAGCTCGCTCGTGTCGGGGGCAGCCTGCCCCGTCGCAGGTTCCACGGATGCGTTCCGTTTGGCGCGAAGCCGTTTTTCGGGTGGCGCCGGACGAGTGTCAGCGTTCGAGTACGAGTGCGAGGCCCTGGCCGACACCGATGCACAGGGTCGCGACGCCCACGCCGGAGCCCTTGCGGGCCAGTTGGTGGGCGACCGTGCCGGTCAGCCGGGCGCCGGAGGCGCCGAGCGGGTGGCCCAGGGCGATCGCGCCGCCGAGCGGGTTGAGGATCTCCGAGTCAAACTCCGGCCACTCCGCGACGCAGCCGAGCACCTGTGCAGCGAACGCCTCGTTGAGTTCGAGCACGTCGAGGTCGGCGAAGGACCTGCCTGCCCGGTCGAGGGCACGGTGGACCGCCTCGACCGGTCCGAGGCCGAAGTAGTGCGGCTCGATCGCGGAGACACCGGACGCGGCGATCCGCGCCAGCGGCTCGCGGCCCGTCGCCCTCAGCCCCTCCTCATCGGCCAGGAGGAGAGCCGACGCGCCGTCGTTGAGCGTTGAGGCGTTGCCCGCCGTCACCGTGCCGCCCTCCTTGCGGAACGACGGCTGGAGCTTTGCCATCGCCTCCAGGGACGCGCTCGCCCGTACGCCCTCGTCCGCCGCGAAGAGGACCGGGTCGCCCTTGCGCCGCGGGACGGAGACCGGCGCGATCTCGGCGTCGAAGAGGCCCTGCTCCTGGGCCCGCGCGGCCTTCAGATGCGATTGCAGCGCGAACTCGTCCTGCTGCTCGCGCGTGATCCCGTGCTTGTCGGCGATGAGCTCGGCCGACTCCCCCAGCGGGACGGTCCACTGCGGGTTCATCCTCGGGTTGACCATCCGCCAGCCGAGCGTGGTCGAGTACAGCTCGGCGTGGCCCGCCGGGAACGGGACGGGCGACTTGGGCAGCACGTACGGCGCGCGAGTCATCGACTCGACGCCGCCCGCGACGATCACGGACGCGTCTCCGAGCGCGATCGCCCGGTAGCCCTGGATGACGGCTTCGAGGCCCGACGCGCACAGCCGGTTGACGGTCGCGCCCGGAACGGACGTGGGCAAGCCCGCGAGGAGGCCGGCCATGCGTGCGACGTTGCGGTTTTCCTCGCCCGCGCCGTTGGCGTTGCCGTAGTACACGTCGCCGATCAGCGACGGGTCCAGGTCCGGGGTTCGGGCGAGGAGTTCGCGGATGGTGTGCGCGGCCAGGTCGTCCGGGCGTACAGAGGCGAGGGAGCCGTTGTACTTTCCGACCGGGGTGCGGACGGCGTCGACGAGGTAGACGTCCTTGGTCACGTGAGGTCCTTTGCGACGATCAGCTCGGTGGCGGTCCTGGCGACGACCTCGCCGACCGTGACGCCCGGTGCGGTCTCGGTCAGCAGCAGGCCGGCCGGGGTGACGTCGATGACCGCGAGGTCGGTGATGACACGGTCGACGCATGCCTTGCCGGTGAGCGGCAGCGTGCACTCGTCGACGAGCTTCGGGGAACCGTCCTTCGCGGTGTGCGTCATGGCGACGATCACGGTGCGGGCACCGTGAACGAGGTCCATCGCGCCGCCGATGCCGGTGATCATCTTGCCGGGGACGGCCCAGTTGGCGAGGTCGCCGCGGGCGGAGACCTGCATCGCGCCCAGCACCGCGACGTCGATGTGGCCGCCGCGGATCATGCCGAAGGACAGCGCCGAGTCGAAGAAGGACGCGCCCGGTAGGACCGTGACGGTCTCCTTGCCCGCGTTGATCAGATCCGGGTCGACGTCCTCCTCGTACGGGAAGGGACCGGTGCCCAGGATGCCGTTCTCCGACTCCAGGATCACCTCCACGCCGTCGGGGAGGTGGTTGGGGATGAGGGTGGGCAGGCCGATGCCGAGGTTCACGTACTGGCCGTCCGTCAGCTCGCGCGCCGCCCGCGCGGCCATCTCCTCACGCGTCCAGGCCATGGTTACGCGTCCCCTCTCGGTGTGGTGGTGACGTTCTCGATCCGCTTGTCGGCGGCCTGCTCGGGGGTGAGGGCGACCACCCGCTGCACGAAGATGCCCGGCAGGTGTACGGCGTCGGGGTCGATCTCGCCGGGCTCGACCAGTTCCTCCACCTCCGCGACGGTGATCCGGCCCGCCGTGGCGGCCAGCGGGTTGAAGTTCCGGGTGGACTTGTTGAAGACGAGGTTTCCGTGCCGGTCGCCCCGGGCGGCCCGTACGAGCGCGAAGTCGGTGCGGATGGCGCGTTCCAGTACGTACTCGACGCCGTCGAACTCCCGCACCTCCTTGGCGGGGGAGACGAGGGCGGCGCCGCCGTTGCCGTCGTAGCGCCACGGCATGCCGCCCTCGGCGACCTGGGTGCCCACCCCGGCCGGGGTGTAGAAGGCGGGGATGCCCGCGCCACCGGCGCGAAGGCGCTCGGCGAGCGTGCCCTGGGGGATCATCTCGACCTCGATCTCGCCGCCCAGGTACTGGCGGGCGAACTCCTTGTTGCCGCCGATGTACGAGCCCGTCACCCGCGCGACACGGCCGGCGGAGAGCAGGACGGCGAGGCCAGAGTCCATCGCTCCGCAGTTGTTGGACACCACCGACAGCCCGGACACGCCGGCCTCAAGGAGCGCCTGGATCAGTGCGCCCGGGACTCCGCTCAGTCCGAATCCCCCGACCGCGAGGGACGCGCCGTCCGGCACGTCCGCCACGGCCTCTGCGGCGGAGGCGATGACTTTGTTCATGGTCGTTCTGACTCCATCGTGATCTGGCTCCATCGTGATCCGGCTGCGTCGCTGGGCGGACGTGCTCTCAGGAGGTCGGGGGCTGTCCGGACCAGGCGGCGCGCAGGAGGTGGCCGAGGCCGTCCGCGGTCACCTCGCGGGGGTTGGCGTAGGGGTTGGCGAGCGAGACCTGGACGATGCGGTCGATGTCGCTCTCGGCCATGCCGAGCTCCCGCAGGGACCGCGGGGCGCCGAGCCGGCCGGCGAGGTCCCACAGATACGCGGCCGGGTCGGCGGAGGTGCCGAGGGCGCGGCCGAGCGCGGCCACCGCCTTGGGCGCCGCGACCTGGTTGTAGGCGAGCGCGTGCGGGAGCACCACGGTGTGGGTCTGGGCGTGCGGCAGGTCGAGGGTGCCGCCGAGGGCGTGGCAGAGCTTGTGGTGCAGGGACATCGTGGTGGCCCCTAGGCAGGCGCCGCACAGCCACGCGCCGTACTGGGCACGGGCGCGGGCGTCGAGGTCGGCGCCGTCGGCGACGATGTCCGGGAGCGCGGCGGCCAGCGCCCGCACACCTTCCTCGGCCATCAGATCAATGATCGGTGAGGCGTCCGGCGCGTACAGGGCCTCGACCGCGTGCGCGATCGCGTTCATGCCGCTGGTCACGGAGACCGAAGTGGGCAGGGTCAAGGTGAGCGCGGGGTCGTACAGCACCGAGACCGGCAGGACGCGGGGGTCCCTGCCCGTGCGCTTGACGCCGTTCTCCGTCAGACCCCACACCGGCGTCATCTCGGACCCGGCGTACGTCGTCGGTACGGCGATGATCGGCAGGCCGTACTGGAGGGCGACGATCTTCCCGAGGCCGATCGCCGAGCCGCCGCCGACGGCGACGCAGCCGTCCGCGTTCACCTCCTTGGCGCGCCTTTGGGCCTCGGCCGCCGATTCTGCGGGCACGTGCATACGGGCGTGGGGGTGGATGTCGGCAGCTCGGGCGCCGATGAGGCCGGCGACGGTTTCGGCGAGCTCCCGCTGTTCGGGCGAGCACAGCACCATGACCCGCTTGAGGCCGGCGTGGTCGATCTCGTCGGCGAGCCGGTCGAGGGCGCGGGGGCCCATCACCACGCGCATCGGGAGCGCTTGGTAGCTGAAGTCGAGCGGGGTGTTCATCGGGCGTCCTTGTGCGTCTCGGGCTCGATCGTCTCCGGCTCGACGGTGATGTCGAACTCGGCCATGCGGAACGGAGCGGTGACCTGGTACTCGTGGGCCTTCTTCTCGTCGTCGACCTGCGGGAAGTCGACGACCAGGCTCTCCTTGACGGCGAAGACGGCGTCCGAGTCCTGGTAGGGGCTGCCGGCGACGAAGATGTGCGTCGTCAGCGGTCGATGGCCGTCGGCCTCGACGATGAAGTGGATGTGAGCCGGGCGGTACGGGTGCCGCCCGGTGGCGTCGAGCAGCCGTCCCACCGGGCCGTCGGTCGGAATGGGGTAGTGGCTCGGCACGATCGTGCGGAACCACAGGCGGCCTTCGTCGTCGGTCCGGAAGAGTCCGCGTCCGTTGCCCAGTGGCTGGACGTCGGGCTGCTGCACATCGTAGAAGCCGTCCTCGGTGCACTGCCAGACGTCGACGCTCGCTCCGGCCAGCGGGCTGCCGTCCGCCGACGTGACGCGGAGCGACACGACGCAGGGCTCTCCGGTGCCCATGAGATCGATGTTGTCCCCGCTCTCGCGCTTCGGGGACTCCACGACGTGGAACGGTCCCAGGACCGTGCTCTCGGTGCCGCCGCCCTGCTCGTTGACGGTCTCCACCAGCATGGAGACACCCAGCACGTCGGAGAGGAGGATGAATTCCTGACGGGTGGGATCACATTTCTGCCCGACGGCGGTGAGGTATTCCACGGCGCACTCCCACTCCTGGATCGTGGGGCGCAGCTCACGGACGTAGCCGTGCAGATGGCGGACGAGCCCTTGGAGCAGTTCACGCAACCGGGGGTCGGGGGTGTCGTGGAAGCTGTCGACGGCCGCCGCGGTAATGGCCTTCACTGCTTCGTCGGTGGCGGGCATGACATACCTCCAGTGGGGTGGCGGGCGTTCTTCGGCCGGGCCGGACGGCGATCGCTCCTCCTCGCGCCGGTCGGCGCCCGGCGAACAAGCTGAGGAAACGCTATGGAGCCGCAGCCGGGGGCGATATCCGCGGAGCGCGGCCGGCAGCCGAATCGCGCGACGAGTTCCGAACGGCCTGTCCGGGGGTGCGGGTGCGGCCAGGGGATGTCCCGCGGAGATCTCGCGTCCACCGCCTGTGCAAGAATGGAGTATGGGGCGCTCCCTGTTGGCGAGCCACGTGCTGTGCCGCGATTCAGGCTTCGAGGATTTCCGCGAACGCCTCAATGACCTGTTCTATCCGGCGGAGGTCACCCCGCTGTCGGGCATTGAGGGCCCCGGCGGGGAACTTCGTGGTACGCGCACTGAGCACATCACCATCGGCCTGATGACCTTCGGCCAGCGCACACGCGTCGATCCCGGGCGGACGCCGGCGCACTACCACGTCAACGTCGTACTGCAAGGCGCCATCGAAGCAGCCACCGGACGTCAGGAGATGGTGGCCACCGCCGGCGATGCCATGGTCTTCGCGCCGACACAGCAGCACCGGCTGCTGAGCTGCGACCACGGCGAGCAACATCTGGGAATCAAGATCGACCGGAGCCTTGTCGAGACCGAACTCGAGGCCCTCCTGGGCCGCCCGCTGCAGGCCCCGCTGGAATTCGCGTTCGACTTCGATCTGACGTCCGCGCCCGGGCGCAGTTGGCGCAACACTCTGGACCTGCTGCTGGCCGAGTCCGACAGCACCAGTGGGCTCATCGGCCGACACGCGATCCAGCAGCACTTCGAGCGCCTCCTGGTGAGCGGCCTGCTGCTGGCCCAGCCGCACAACTACACGGAAGCGCTGCTTCGTCCGCAGCCTCCCGCCTACCCGCGGACGGTACGCAAGGCCGTCGACCTGATCGACGCCCACCCCGAGACCCCCTACACCGTCGGAGACCTGGCCCAGGTGGCAGGCGTCAGCGCCCGACGCCTCCAGGAAGGTTTCAGGGAGTACCTCGGCGTGACCCCGATGACGTATCTGCGCAACGTCCGTCTGGACCGTGTCCACGCCGAACTCCTGACCGGCGCCACGGGAGTCACCGAATCGGCCGGGCGGTGGGGTTTCACGCACCTGAGCCGGTTCTCCGCCGCCTATCGCCGGCGCTTCGGCGCCGCGCCCTCCGAGACCCTGGCCAGGTCCGGCGGCCAGGGTCTCGGTGAGCGGGGGGACCTCGGGTACGGCGGCCGACGCATGCCGATCAGCTGATATGGCGGCGGGTGCGCCCACCCAAGGGGGGCATCGGCGGGTGAGCAGACCTTGCAGGTGGGTGCGGGTCCTGCCGGTGCGTCCGGGGAAGCACTCGCCGCCGAGGTCGGCGCACCGCGGTCTCGGTCACGTCGAAGTCCATGGCGATCTGACCGACGGAGCGGTCACCACGGTGACACAGCTCAACGATCTCGTCCTTGAACTCCGGCGTGACCGAGCGGCGAAGCGCGGCTTCTTCATTCTCCCGCCGCACGGGTGTTGCCCGGCTATGCCCCTCCAAGAGAGCGCCAGAAGGCGCAGTGGTGTTCGGCCCCGTAGTCCGGCATCGTCGAGACGTTGTCCGGGCTGAGCTGCACGATGCCGTTGCCGCCGCCCTGGTACGCCGGCCAGTCGGGTTGGCCGTGTGCGTTGGGGTTGCCCCGCCCGGCGAACGTGGCCCAGTACCGCATGATCCGGTCGGACAGCGCCTTCTGCGCGGTGGTGAAGTGCGAGGGCTGCTGGGCGTAGCCGTTCTGGAAGAGAGAGGCCAGCTCGGAGCTGTGCGCCGAACCCATCTGGAAGCCCTTCGGCGGTTCGGGGACCGTCAGAGGCGGCGCGTTCGGGTCGTAGAACTCGTAGAAGTAGGTGGTGGTCTGCTCGGCGAAGATGTCAGCGGTCGACAGTTCGCCGCAGCCGCCCAGCCCTGCGGTCGCGCCGCTGTCGGTGAGGACCGCGGCCGTGGCGTAGGCGGGGTCGGTGTAGTCGGAGGCCGGGTACTCCGCGAGGATCTTGTCGGCCCGGTCGCCGAAGAAGGCACGGATCACAGAGTGGTATCCGTCCTCGGACTGCGGGAACGACGCCCCGATGTAGTGCAGTTCCGCCCGTGCCTCGTCCCGGGTGGTGCCCATCAGGACCGGCACCTTGTTCCAGTCGCCGGCCTTGACTGCCTCCAGTGGCTGGGTGGGCAGCGCGTTTCCGCCGGCCACCACGCTCCAGGCGCCCGCCGCGGGCACCTTGGCCATCGCGTCGTTCAGCTCGCCGACGGACTTGCGCCGCATGCAGGCCAGTTCCGCACGGGCGTCGGCTGCGGAGCAGCCCGCGGCCTTGACGATCGCCTGGTCCGTCTCCTGGTACGACGTCTTCGACGCGGTGGGGCAGGTTCCGCCGCTCTGCATGACCGCCGCGCTGAACAGGCCCTTGGCCGCCGGCGCGGCCAGCATGTTGCAGACCGAGAAGGCGCCGGCCGACTGGCCGTCGATCGTGACGCGGCCCGGGTCCCCGCCAAAGGCGGCGATGTTCTTGTTCACCCAGCGCAGGGCGGCCAGTTGGTCGAGGAAGCCGTAGTTTCCGGAGTTGCCCTGCTCGTGGTCGAGGGACGCCAGGGCCAGGAAGCCGAAGACGTTGATCCGGTAGTTGATGCTTACCACGATCGCGTCATTGGCCGCGGCGATTTTGGTGCCGTTGTACAGGTTGGCCGCGCCTGAGCCGTATCCGCCTCCGTGGATCCAGAACAGCACGGGCAGTTTTCTCACGGTGGTGTGCGCGGGCCGGTAGACGCTGAGGTACAGGCAGTCCTCGGTGACGCTCGCCTCACCGGGCCGCAGTCCGCCGACTGCCTGGGCACAGGCCGGAGGGTTGGCGGTCGCGGCGCGGACGCCCCGCCACGGGGTCACCGCGGCCGGCGGGCGCCAGCGGCGCTCACCGGTGGGCGGCGCGGCGTACGGGATGCCGAGGAACTTGTCCGTGGCGGCACTCCTGACCCCGCGCACCAAGCCGTCGTCGGTCCTCACCAGAGGAGCACCGCTCCCCTTCGCACTGCCTTCCGGCGACGCGTACACCACCGACGGTGCCATGAGTGCGATCAGGGCGAACAGGCAGGCGGCCAGGCCCGCCAGACCGAGTCGTCGGCCTCTTACGCCCAAGCCGACAAAGCGAAAACGTGATGGCATCTCACGCTCCGTTCGAGAAGGCGGCGTCGAACGACGCCGCGGGAGGGTCGAAGGCAAGGCGCCTGACGAAGGCCAGGGCCTCGGGAGTACCGACCAGGCGGTCCATGCCCGCGTCCTCCCATTCGACGGAGATCGGTCCGTCGTAACCGATGGTGTTGAGCATGCGGAAGCAGCTCTCCCACGGCACGTCGCCGTGGCCGGTGGAGACGAAGTCCCAGCCGCGGCGCGGGTCGGCCCACGGCAGGTGGGAGCCGAGGCGGCCGTTGCGGCCGTTGCCCACCTGGCGCTTGGCGTCCTTGCAGTCGACGTGGTAAATCCGTTCCCGGAAGTCCCACAGGAAGCCGACCGGGTCGAGGTCCTGCCAGACGAAATGGCTCGGGTCCCAGTTGAGCCCGAACGCCTCGCGGTGGCCGACCGCTTCGAGGGCGCGGGTGGTCGTCCAGTAGTCGTAGGCGATCTCAGAGGGGTGCACCTCGTGGGCGAAGCGCACGCCGACCTCGTCGAAGACGTCGAGGATCGGGTTCCAGCGGGCGGCGAAGTCGGCGTAGCCGTCGTCGATCATCGACTCGGGTACGGGCGGGAACATCGCCACGGTCTTCCAGATCTTCGATCCGGTGAAACCGACGACGGTACGGACACCGAGGCGTGCCGCCGCGTGTGCGGTCAGCTTCATCTCCTCGGCGGCGCGGCGGCGTACGCCTTCCGGGTCGCCGTCGCCCCAGACCCTGGGGTGGACGATGGCGCGGTGGCGCTCGTCGATCGGGTCGTCGCAGACGGCCTGACCGTTGAGGTGGTTGGAGATGGCGTGGACCTGGAGGCCGTACTTGTCGAGCAAGGCGCGGCGGCCGTCGAGGTAGGTGTCGTCCTCGGCGGCGCGGGCGACGTCGAGGTGGTCGCCCCAGCAGGCGATCTCCAGGCCGTCGTAGCCCCATCCGGACGCGAGCCGGCACACCTCCTCGAGGGGCAGGTCGGCCCACTGGCCGGTGAAAAGGGTGACGGGGCGGGTCATCGGCTCTCCTTTCGGTCCTGAACAGCGGTCCACTGAGAGTCATGCGCGGCGCTGTGTTCCACGGCTTCCAGCACCCGCTGCACCTGGAGGGCGTCGTCGAACGACGGCTCAGGGTCGGTGCCTTGGGCGATGGCAGTGATCAGGTCCACGACCTGGTGGGTGAAGCCGTGCTCGTAGCCGAGGCCGTGACCGGGGGGCCACCAGGCGGCGACATACGGATGCTCGGGCTCGGTCGCGACCACTCGGCGGAATCCGGCGCTCGCGGTGGGGTCGGTGCCGTCGAGGTAGTGCAGGACGTTCATGTCCTCGAAGTCGAAGGCGAGACTCCCCCGGTCGCCGTTGATCTCGATGCGCAGCGCGTTCTTGCGGCCGAGGGCGAAGCGGGTCGCCTCGAAGGTGGCCAGGCCGCCGCCGTCGAGACGGCTGAGGAAGACGGCGGCGTCGTCGACGGTCACCTTGCCCGATCCCGTGCCGTCCGGCAGCGGCCGCTTGTCGACGAACGTCTCGGTCAGGGCGCTGACCCCGGTGAGCCGTTCGCCGGTGAGGTACTGGGCCATGTCGACGATGTGGGAGCCGATGTCCCCGAGCGCTCCCGACCCGGCGCGGTCCTTCTCCAGCCGCCAGCTCATGGGGGTGGCCGGATCCGCCAGCCAGTCCTGCAGGTACTGGGCGCGGACGTGCCGTACGCGCCCGATCCGGCCCTCGGCGACGAGCCGCCGGGCGAGCCCCACGGCGGGTACGCGCCGGTAGGTGAAGCCGGCCATGGAGCGGATGCCGCGCCCGCTCGCGTCCCGGGCCGCCGCCGCCATCTCCTCGGCCTGCGCGACCGTGTTGGCGAGGGGTTTCTCGCACAGGACGTGTTTGCCCGCCGCGAGCGCGGCGACGGCGATCTCGGCGTGGGTGTCTCCGGGGGTGCAGATGTCGACGAGGTCGATGTCATCCCGCTGCACGACCTGACGCCAGTCGGTCGCGCTCTCCTGCCAGCCGAGCCGTCGGGCGGCCTGTGCCGCGCGTTCGGCGTCCCTGCCGACCAGTACGGCTTGCTCGGGAGCCAAGGGCATGTCGAAGAAGTGCGGCGCGGTCCGCCACGCCTGGGAGTGCGAGGCTCCCATGAACGCGTGTCCGACGAGGGCCACGCGCAGGGTGTCTCCGGGCAAGGTGTCACCGTCCTTCGAGGGGCAGGGTGCGGGCGATGTGGCGGGCGCCGGCGACGGCCAGGGCCACCGAGGTGAGCGTCGGGTTGCAGGCGGTCGCCGTGGGGATGACGCCGTTGCCGGCGACGTGCAGGCCCGGTACGTCCCAGACCTGGCCGATGGGGTCGCAGACCGAGGTGCCGTCGTCGGTGAGGCCCGCGCGGACGGTGCCCTGGTAGTGCAGCGACGCCCCGAGGGCGAGGGTGCGGGGTGCGTCGTCGAGGGGGTCGCCGAGGGCGTCGGCCGCCCGGCGGACCGCGGTGCGGGCCGCGTCGAGGGAGGCGTGGTCGCGTTCGGTGAGCCGGTAGTGGATGCGCATCGCGGGCATGCCGTAGGCGTCGCGACGGGCGTCGTCGAACTCCACGCGGTCCTCGGCCCGTACGTCCTTCGCGCAGAACCAGCCCAGGCCCACGATCGACCCGGGCGCCGGGACGTCGTCCCCGACCAGCGGGACGGGTGAGGCGTCGAGCTGCATCACCTGGCCGTGGAAGGGCTCGTCGTCCGTGTACGGCACCCAGCTGACGCCGCTGGACGGGGCGGTGGCCGTACCGGGTGCCGCCTGGACGTCGCGCAGGCGGACGGCGTACACGATCTGCGGCTGGTCGTTGAGGTACCGGCCGAGGGCGGGCGGCCGTACGCCGGAGGCCCACAGCAGTTGGGGGGTGCGCAGGGCGTCGGCGGCGACGACGACCCGTGCGGCGCGCACCTCGTGCTCGGTGCCGTCGCGCAGGTCGCGCACCAGGACGCCCGCGGCCCGGCCCTTCTCGACCAGTACGCGGGTGACCAGGGCCTCGGGGCAGAGGGTGTGCCGTGGGTTGGCGCGGGTGGCCTCGCCGTAGACGACGTCGGCTCCGGACCAGGTGACGCGGCCGTCGTCGTGGCGCCGTACCGCCAGGGGCATGGGCCGCACTCGGCGGGCCTGCGGGCGGTCGGCGTCCAGGGCGTCCGCCAGGCGTTTGCGGACCTCGGCGGCGAAGGGGGCGTCGTCGAAGGCGTGGGCGTCGACGCCGAGCAACCGCTCGGCCTCGTCGAGGAGTTCGTCCATCCCCGGCACGAAGCCGATGCGTTCGCCGCCGCCGGGGCGCGGGCACGCGGCCGTCCAGTGGGCGCCCATGCCGCCGACGTTGCTGGACATCGCCGCGTTCGGCAGGCCGTCCTCGCCGGGGCTCTGGTAGCCGTCGGGGAGGAGGAAGGTGCCGGGGCGGGAGAGGCGCCCGTCGGCGGGGGCCGGGGCCAGCCCCTGGGAGCGGAGCTGGGCGCGCTCGCGTTCGGCCGGGTCGGCGATGTTCTTCACGTGCACGCCCGGCGGGTCGGCCAGCAGGGGGCCCACCTCGAAGGTGGCCAGGTCCAGATCGGGGCGCTGCTCGGACAGGATGCGCGCGTAGGCGGCACCGCACGGTCCGCTGCCGACGACGGCCACGTCCACGCGCGTGGGGAAGTCCCTCCTCATCACTTCCCCGCTCCGGCCCCGAGCCGCAGCCGCTTGCGGTCACGGCCGCCGCCGGGCACCGGCATGTAGGAGATCCGCAACCGCACCGACACGGCGACGTCGTGGTCACCGGGAGCGAGCGGCGCGTCGGTCTCGAAGGCGAGGACGGCCCGCTCCCCCATCTCCCACCGGTCGTCGGTGACCTGGGGCAGCTCGGCGAAGGTGTAGGTGTTGCCGTGCACGCTGAAGGTGGTGCGCTCTGCGGGTACCGGGCGCTCGTCGAGGGTGAGGTCGACGGCCTCCACCATGGACAGGAACAGGCCCCGGTAGTAGGGCATCCTCACCTCCAGCTCGCCGCCCGGGCGGCCGTCACCCCGGGTGCGGAATCCGTCCTCGCAGACGATGTACTTGTCGAACACGGTGAAGCCTCTCCGCGGTGGTGGGTGGTGATCAGGCGGTCTCGCCGAGGAGGCGGGCGAGCAGCGTCTGCTGCCGGCGCACCTGCACGACGCTGTCGACGTGGAATGCGTCCTGGATGTGGCGGTTGCCCTCGTACTCACTGGAGAGGTAACCGGTGAAACCGCCGTCGACGAGGACCGGGACGATGTCCTCGTAGGGGATGCTGTACTCGGTGCCCTCGTCGGTCATCTCGTAGAACTTCGCCTGGATGTGCCCGGTGAAGGGCATGTGGGCGAGGAGTTCCTTGGGCTCCGTCCAGATGTAATGGGTGGCCTGCCGGGCCAGGGCGAACTCGACGGGCCCGCCGCCGCGGTAGTTGACGATGTCCATCAGCGCGTGGGTGTCGCCGTGGTCGTCGTAGGTGCGGACGATGTGGTCGACGAGGTCGGGCCGTGCCCCGTCGCGCAGGGCCCGCTCGCTCACCACGCGCGGAAACCGCCGTACGTGGATGCCCATGTCCGGCATCAACCCGAGGACGTGGGCGCCGGCGCGGTGCATGACCTCCAGGTGCTCCAGGATCCACGGGTGCCCGAAGTGGAACGGCGCGTGGACCTCCAGCAGCAGCCGCACCCCCTGGTCCTCGGCGTAGGGGGCGACGGCAGCCATCACCTCGGGTGAGAAGTTGACGGTGGCCTTCACGATCGGCGCGCCGAGACGTACCGCGATGTCGATGTCGCGGCGGACGCGGGCGGCCTGCTCGTCGAGGGTCAGCAGGCGGTCGGAGTGCAGCTTGGTGTCGAGGAAGGCGTTGGTGGCCACGGGCGTCGTACCGTAGGCGCGCATCCAGTCGTGCCAGCGCGTGACGAACTCGTCGGTCGGCTCGGGATAGCCGGGGACCGACTGCTCCGGGATGATCTCGATGCCGGTCGCGCCCATGCCGGCGGCGGCGGCCACGCAGTCCTCGACGGTCATGGTGCGCAGGAAGTACTCCTCCTGAAAGGAGTAGAGGCTGACTCCGCGGCGGATGGCGTGCGGCGGCCGACCAGAGATGGGGGTCATCGGCTGTCGTCTCCTTGCTCGGTCCCGTGGGGGCCAGTGTGTGCCCCGAGCTGGAATAAATACAAGATTCTGATTCTGTTTTTTTGGCGGAAGGTACCGCCCAAGACGAGGGACTCACACCCCTGTTCCTCCACTGGGAGCGAGCGTCAGCTCTTCTCAGCGTGGGCCGCGCGGTCGATCTCGGCGCGCATCTCCTCGTGCCGCCCATCCAGATCCCAGAAGGCCATCGTCACGGCCTGCGCCACGACGAGGAGCAACGGGACGCCGTAGAACAGCACGCGAATGGCGGTCACCGCCACCCCGCCCTCGTCGCCCGCCCGATAGCCGGCCAGAGCGAGTCCGTACGCGATCGCGGCCGAGCCGATGGCGGAACCGACCTTCGTGGCGAAGCTGATGCCGGACGACAGCAAGCCCTCGTGCCGCGTGCCGAACCGCCACTGCTGGTACTCCACGGTGTCCGCGACCATCGTGAACATCGACACCATCGACACCGCGATCGCGAGTGTGGCGATGATGTAGAAGGTGAGGAACACGGGGAAGGCACCCTCGGCCGGGTACAGCGCGGCCCAGGCGACGAAGCCCACCGCCAGCGCCTGCAGATTGCCGCGGCGCTTGCCGAAGCGGCGGTAGTACGGAGCGGCCACCAGGCCACCGACGATCATCGTGCCGGACACCAGCGGGAGCAGTACCGAGATCGCCCAGGGGGCGCGCAGCACCGCCAGGGCGAAGTACACGGTCACCCCGAGCACCAGGGACAGTCGTACGAAGTTGAGCACCCCGTAGACGAAGACCACCTTCCACGGCCGGTTTCCCCACAGCGTCCGCAGGGCGGCCGTCAGCCCGACCTGCTCGGATTCGGCGGGCAGGGCGTACCGCTCCTTGCAGGCGAGGAAGGTGACGGCGAAGAAGCAGACGCTCAGCACGCTGTAGATCGTGGTCGCGATGGTCCAGCCCCGCTGCTCACTGCCGGCCCCCAGCCAGGCCACGAACGGTGTCGTGGAGGCCGTCACGATGATGGATCCGACGGAACTGCCGATGGCCCTCAGACCGCCCATCTGCATCCGCTCGTCCGAGTCACGTGTCATCATCGGCAGCAGGGCACTGTAGGGGACGTTGACCAGGGAGAACAGCAGCCCCAGGGTCAGGTACGTGACGAACGCGTAGACGAGCTTCCCGCTGTCGCTCACGTCCGGGACCATGAAGGTCAGCACGCCGACGACCCCGAAGGGTATCGAGGCGAAGACCAGATAGGGGCGCGCCTTGCCCCAGCGGGACCTGGTGCGGTCCACGAGGACGCCGATGGCCGGATCGATCACGGCGTCGGCCAGCCTGGCGACGAGGAAGAGGGTGCCCAGGGCCGCGACAGGCACCTTGGCGACGTCGGTGTAGTAGTAGAGGAGGAAGCCTCCGACGAGGTTCCACGAGAGATTGGAGGCCAGGTCCCCGGCTCCGTAGCCGAACTTCTCCCGCCAGCCGAGGCGGGTGGTCACCCCCTGGGGCACCTGCGGTTTGACAGCGCTGATCGTCATGTCCAAGGCGCTCCGCTCCATTGCGTGGCACGACGCCGGACCGGCGCCCCTGGAGGAACAGAGCACACCACACTGGTGTCCAGCGCAAGACAGAGTAAATTCAAAATTAAGATTTTGGTTATTCCTCCAACAGCACCTCCCCAGGCACACCCGTCCCGGCCTGGAGCCTTGCCGCGAGGCGCGCCACCCGCGGGAAGCCGACCCGCCCCCGAGCACCACCGGCACCGGAAGCCCGCCGCGCGCGCCGCGGGCGACATCCTCCCGCACACCCGCGATCACGCCGACCGTCGGCGCGCTCGGCGCGCATGGACAGGAGCACCAGCTGTCACGAGGTCACGCGGCTCGACCACTTCCCAGACCTAGAACCAATATGTAGATTCTGTTTAATCGAGATCGCATCCTGTCGGCTGCGTCCCCTCCCCCTCCCTGGAGTTGATCAGGCATGAACGAGCTCCGCTGGAGCTACATGGACCACTGGCGGGTGGACAGCCCACGCGGCCCGGTGACCCAGTACGCCGCCCGCCGTCACATGGACGACTTCGTCAAGCAGATCAGTGCGGTCGGTTTCGAGGGCCTGGACATGTTCGACTTCCAGGTCTACGCCCTGTCCGGCATGTTCGGTTCCGTCGAGAACTACCAGCGCTATCTGCGCGACCACGGCATCGAGAAGATCGTCAATCTGTTCCGCGGCATCATGTACGACCCGCGCATCGCCGACGCCCACGTCCGCGAGACGCACGACGAGATCGTCGGGAGCACCCGACGGATGCTCGGCATGTGGGACGCCCTCGACATCGAGAGCCTCATCGTGATGCCGGCCAGCCTCTACACACAGACCGCGCCGGTCACCGACGACAAGATCAAGGCGGCGGCCGAGTGCTGGAACCGGGTCGGGGAGATGACCCTGACGGAGTTCGGCGTCCGCACCACCTGTCACCACGAGTTCTTCTGCGCCATCCGCACCGAGGACGACATCCGCAAGTTCTACGAGTTCACCGACCCCCGGTACGTGTCGTTCTTCTGCGACACCGCCCAGCACTGCATCGCCGGCATCGACCCCGTCACCCTCTTCATGGACCTGCACGAGCGCTGCTCGGGCTTCCACTTCAAGGACACCCGGCAGCGGGACACCACCGAGGCCTACAAGCACAGCCCGGACGCCGAGCTGATGGCCCCGCAGACCGACCAGTGGTTCCACGAGATGGGCACCGAGGGCGGTCTGGTCGACTTCCCGCGGCTGATGCGCGCAATCAAGGACGTCGGCTACACCGGCTGGATCACCGTCGAGCACGACAAGGTCAACATCGGCGGCGACTACGCCGAGGCCACCGCCCTGTCCATGTGGTACGCCCGCAACGTCCTGTCGGAGATCTACGCATGAGCCCCCGCATCCGTCTCGGCTACGCCGTCAACCAGTGGAAGCCGAACTTCGACGACTTCACCCGACCCGAACAGCACGAGCGCGCCCTGAAGGTGATCGCCGCCTGCGGGTTCACCGGCGTCGAGCTGTGCGGCGGCACCGGCCGCTGGGATCCGCTCGGCCGGCCCGCGTCGATCGCGGCGACCTACGGTTCCACCAGGGCCTTCCTCGACATCGTCCGGGGTACGGGTCTCGAGGCGGTGTCCAGCTGGTACGTCGACCCCGGTGAGCCCGTGGACGAGGAGCTCAGCCGCGGCCGGTCCATCCTGGAGCGCGCCCGACACGGCGAGATCACCGAGGCTCTGCTGCCCTTCGCCGAGTTCCTGGCCACGGCGGGTGGCACCCGGCTGGTGGTGCGGGCTCTGCCGGCCGCCTGGACCCTGGACCGGCCGCTGCCGGGCGCGGCGATCACCGATGCCGCGGCTGGCTGGAACAGCGTGGGCGCCGCCGTCGCGGAGACCGGCGTACGGCTGTCCCTGCACGTGGACTGCCTGAGCGCCGCGGCCGAGGAGAAGACACTGTCCGCGCTGCTCACCGAGACCGACCCGGCCCTGGTGGGTCTCACGCTCGACACCGCCGAGCTGACCGTCGCCGGGCTGGACCCCGTGCGGCTCTTCGACACGCACCACGACAGGGTGGACCACCTGCACCTGAAGGACACCCGGTACGTCGACGAGAACGGTGAACGCCTCGCGCCGCACGCGGAGGCGAGCATGCTGTCCGAGGGCGGAGCCCGCGGCATCGAGCGCTGGTTCTACGAGTGCGGCACCACCGGCGGGCTCGTGGACTTCCCCGCCCTGGCGGAACGGCTGCGCGCCCACGACTGGTCCGGCTGGGCCGTCTTCGAGAGCGAGCAGACACCGAACCCGGCCCGCAGTGCGATGCTCAACGGCTGGTACGCACAGCGGCTGCTGCGCGGCTGACACCTCGCGCGGGGCGGCGGCCGGTTGTCGCTTCCCTCCCGGCCGGCGCCCCGCGTGCCGGCTCACCCCGCGGTCACCGTCGCGGGGGCTTCCCTCTCCGTTTCAGGAGCAACCATGTCCCGTCCCGTCCCTCTGTCCGTCAACGTCGAACTCCTCTTCAAGGAGGCCGGAGACGATCTGGGTGAGCGCATCCGCGCCGCCGCCGACCATGGCGTCGACGTGGTCGAGATCTGGTCGCACAGCGACAAGGACCTGGAGTCGATCCGCAAGGCCCTGGAAGCCACCGGCTCGTCCCTGCACACCCTGCTCGTCGAGGGCCGGCTCACACTCGCCGACGCCCGCACCCACGAGGAGTTCCTCGGTCACGTCCGGGCCGCGGCGGAGGTTGCCGCCCGGCTGGGCTGCACCCGCATCGTCACCGGCTCGGGCGTGGGACTGCCGTACGTGAAGCGTGCCGTGCAGCACGGCATCCTCGTCGACGCGCTGAAGGCGGGCGCCGAGATCGCCGCCGACCACGGCGTGACGATCCTGCTGGAGAACCTCAACACCCGGGTGGACCACCCGGGCACCCTGTTCGACACCACCGCCGAATGCCTCGCCGCGGTGCGTGAGGTCGACTCCCCCGAGCTCGCCCTCCTGTACGACCTCTACCACTCACTGCAGATGGGTGAGGCGCCCGAGCGGGAACTGACCGGCGCCATGGACCTCGTCTCACACGTACAGATCGCCGATCTGCCGAACCGCACGGAGCCGGGCACCGGAACCGTCGACTGGGCCGCGCAGCTCCACGGTCTGCGACAGCTCGGCTACGAGGGCCCGATCGGTCTCGAGTACCACCCCACCATCGAATCGGCCGCATCACTGCGGTCCGTCCAGGAGGTCGTCGCGGCGCTCTGATCGCGACAGCCGAAACGGGCGGGGAGAGGCGGTGAACGCCTCTCCCCGCCCGTTTCGGCTACAGCTTCGGCTACAACTCGTGGACAAGCGTCTGCACGATGTCCTCCGCGGACCGGCCGACGAGGACCTCATGCCGCCCCTCGATCACGGACCAGCCTCCCCCCGCGGCGTCCCATCGCTGCCACGTACGCTCGTCGAGCTCCACTTCCACCTCGGCGTCCTGCCCCGCGTCGAGCCGGATCCCGGTGAAGCCGGCGAGCCGGGCATCCGTCTCCCCCGGCGCCCGGATGTAGACCTGGACGACCTCACGCCCGCCGCGCTCCCCTGTGTTGGTGACCGGAAGGCGCACCGCCCAACACCCTCCGCTCGGAACGAGCGAGGCCGCCCCGAGCCGCCAGGTCGTGTAGCCGAGTCCGGCGCCGAAGGCGAATCGGGCCTTGGTGCCGCTGCGCCTCAGATGCCGGTACCCGGTGGGTTCTCGGTAGACACGACGCAGATCGGCGTCGAGCGTCTCACCGTGCGTCGCACGGTCGGCGTCGCACAGGGGCACCGTGACGGGCATCCGGCCACCGGGCTCGTCGTCCCCGGCCAGCACACCCGCCAGAGCCGTGCCGTACCCCTGCCCGGCGAACCAGCTCTGCAGCACGGCGGGGACCGAGTCGGCCCAGGGGGCGTCCACGGGCCGTCCCGCGTTGACGACCACGACCGTGCGCGGATTCGCCCGGGCCACCGCCTCGACGAGTCCGAGCTGGGCCTCCGGCAGAGCGGAGTGTTCGAGGTCCTTGCTCTCCCGCGATGTCTCCAGTTCGTCGCCCACGACCAGTACGACGGCGTCGGCCGACGCGGCCGCCTGCCGCGCGCGCTCCAGGGCTCCAGGAGTGGCCGGCGGCGTGCAGCCCACGGTCAGCGCCTGCACCGGGCCGCCCGTCGAGACCATCTCGACGACCACGGTCACCGGTTCCCCCGCCCTCAGTTCCCACTGCGCGGTCGTGGTCTCGGCGCGGGCCACCTGCCCCATCAGATCCCCGGCGGCGGGGGCCGGGCGCCGGGCGAGCACCACGCCGTCGACGGACAGCACGGTCGCACCGGATCCACCGGCACCGAATGTCCAGTGTCCGCCGGCCTCAGGGGTGAGCACGGCTGTGAGCCTGAGCGTCATCGGCTCCGTGGTCGGCCCGACGCCCGGGATGTCCCCGAACCAGATGAACGCGCTGTCCGCGCGGACTTCGGTCAGGGCGACGTGTCCGTCGCGCAGATGCTCCAGCCGCACTCCGGGCTCCTTGTCCGGAGTGGTGACCCGGAAGGCACCCAGGGAGTCGGGCGGCACCGTGTCGACCCCGGGTTCGTACACGACATCGCAGAGGGGACCGAAGCGTTCCCTCATCGCCTGGAGCGGGGTGGCCGCGACCTGTTCCGGCCGGATCCGGCCGAACGTCGCTCCCTGGTAGCAGGGCCGGCCGGCGTTCGGTCCGATGACGGCGAGCCGTCGCAACCCGGCCGGGTCGAGCGGGAGCAGCGTGTCCTCGTTGCGGACCATGACGAACGAGGCGGCGGCAGCCCGGACGAGTGTCTCCTGTGCCTGTTCGCGCGGTACGTACGCGTCACCGGCGGCCACCTGCCGGTGGGCACCCTCGATGCCGCCGACCCGCCGGGCCAGACGCAGCAGTCTCTCCACCGCGTCGTCCAGCCGTGCCCGCGGCACCTCACCCCGTTCCACCGCCTCGGCGAGCCGCACACCGTAGTGGATCGCCGGACCGGGCATCTCCAGGTCGAGGCCGGCGAGCGCCGGGCCGACCGTCTCCTTGAGGGCGAAGTAGTCGGAAACGACCACCCCGTCGAAACCCCACTCCTCCTTCACGATCGCCAGCAGTTCGGCGTGGGCCGTGCACGGTGTGCCGCCCAGCCGGTTGTAGGCGGCCATCAACCCCCAGGCGCCGGCCCGCACAGCCATCTCGAAGGGGCGCAGGTAGACCTCACGCAACGCCGTGTCGTCGACCTCGGCGCTCATCCGCTGTCGCGCCGTCTCCGTGTCGTTGCAGACCAGGTGCTTGGGGAACGCCGCGACGCCCTGTCCCTGCAGGCCTGTCACGAAGGCCGCACCGAGCACGCCGGCCAGCAACGGGTCCTCCGACAGCATCTCGAAGGTCCGGCCGGACAGCCCCGTCCTGGCCAGATTGAGGTTGGGGGCGTAGATCGCGTCGAAACCGCGCCGACGTGCTTCCGATGCCTGTGCCGCGGCCACCGCGCCGACCACTTCCGTGTCCCAGGTCGCTCCCAGCGCGATGCCGCTGGGCAGCAGCAAGGAGGTCTCGCGCTCGTCGAAGGTCGGACTGACCAGGCCCAGAGGCCCGTCGACCAGGAACAACGACCGCAGCCCCAGGGCCGGCTCGTCCAGGGTGCTCCAGCCTGTCTTTCCCGCGGTGAGGGAGGCGGCATCCAGGGGCGGGTACGCGGAGGCGTGCATGGCGACCTCTCGATGTGCGGGTGGGTGGTGCGACGACGGCGCGGGAAGAACACCGCCACTTCACTAGAACCAGAATATTAATTCTGCTCAAACCTAGGCAGCCGAGGTCCGGCCAGTCAATACCGAGCTCACCCCTTGACGGCCATGCAGCCCTCACGTATTTTCAGAATCGCAATTCTGATTCACTGTTGGGGGGGTTCTCCCATGCACTTCTCCGTCTTCCTCGTCGGCCGCTCCCTGGGACCGGCCGACGATCCCTTCACCGCCTACGCACCGACGTCCGGCGACCCCCTCCGCTTCGCCGTGTACCTGGCCTCCCGGACGCAGAACGTGCACCACGGCTTCTCCGTGACGACCCTGCCTCTGCACCGTCCGGTCCGCCTCGCCGAACACGTGAACCTGCTCGACCACGGCCCCCCGCAAGGGCGCGGTGGTCCAGCGCATCGTTCCCGCCGGCGGCGAACCCTCGACGGCCTTCCAGACGTGCCTGAACCCCTACCGCGCCACCATGAGCCACCTCCGGTCACCCGCAGCCGGAGACCGACGAGCAGGCGCGTGAGGAGGTGGAGATCATCCTCGCCGCCTACCAGGAGGCCATCCTCATGGGTTTCGCCAACGGGCCTCTCGCCCCGGGGCGCTACGCCCTGCCCCAGTCCTCGCTGCGCCTCTTCGCCTCCGAGGTCATGCCTCACTTCCGAAAGGACTCCACCCCGATGAGTCACCTGATCGTCGGCATCGGCGGCACCACCCGCGCCGGCTCCAGCAGCGAGCTCGCTGTCCACACCGCCCTCGCGGCCGCAGAACGGCGTGGCGCCCGCACGGTGCGCTTCGGAGGCGACTTCCTCGCCGCACTCCCCCACTACGCACCCGAAAGCGCCGAACGTACCGACCAGCAACGCCAACTGGTCGAGGCGGTGCGCCAGGCGGACGGCCTGGTGATCGGCTCCCCCGGCTACCACGGCGGTGTCTCCGGCCTCGTCAAGAACGCGCTCGATCTGCTGGAGGACCTTCGCGAGGACGAACGCGTGTACTTCGACGGGCGGGCCGTCGGGCTGGTCGTGACGGCGGCCGGCTGGCAGGCATGCGGCACCACCCTCGCCGCCCTGCGCAGTACCGTCCACGCCATGCGCGGCTGGCCCACCCCGCTCGGCGTCACACTCAACTCCGGCCAGGGCCCGCTGTTCATGCCGGACGGCACCTGCGCCGACCCCACCACCGCTGCCCAGCTCGACCTGCTGGCACGACAGGTCCAAGAGTTCGCCCAGCGCTTCGCCGCTCCCACAGGGGCGGTACGTGTCGCCTGAGTCCGAAGAGTACGCGCGCCTCCCCCTCGTCCCGCGTATCCCTCGTTGCCGGAGCCCGCGGGGTGACGCGAGGAGAAGGCGGGCCGCGGGCGGTTCCCGCACGGTCGCCGACCACGACCGGGCGGCATGTCACGCTGCATACACTGACTGAATGCCCACCACGCCACAGAAGCCCCCACAGACCGGCGGTATCCGCGCCCCCAAGCAGGAGCGTAGTCAGCGCTCCTTCGACCTGGTTCTCGACACGACCCTCGAGCTCCTCTCCGAGAAGGGCTACTCCGGTTTCGCCCTGACCGAGGTCAGCCGGCGCTCCGGGGTGTCGGTGGGTTCGATCTACACCCGGGTCGACGGCAAGGACGACCTCTTGCGGGCGGCACAGGCCCGGTTCCAGGAACGCCTGCTCGCCGCGCAGCGCGAAATGACCGACCCGCAGCACTGGGCCGGCGTGCCGCTCGCCCAACTCGTCCCGCAGCTCATCGCGCAATTCGCCGACGTGCTGAACCAGCAAGGAAGGACCCTGGGCGCCTTCCTCCAGCGAGGCGCCGTCGACCCGGCCGTGGCCAAGGTCGGCAAAGCCGGGTACATGGACGCCCGCGACCGGTTCATCGACCTGATCCTCTCCCGCCGCGACGAGATCCGGCACCCGGACCCGATTCGCGCCGTCGGCTCCTGCTTCACCACGGTCTACGCCGCGCTCGCCAGGGCGTTGGCCCTCGACGTCGCTCCGGAGGCCGCGGAGGGCAGCGACTTGCCTACACTGATCGAAGACCTCGGCGCGATGACGCTCGCCTTCTTGCGCTACGAAGGACAATGAAGGCTGTCCGCAGCCGCTGTCACGGGTCGGACGATCTTGCGGTGTCCGGTGCGATCACGGCGTCCGAGCCGTCCTGGACAGCTCCGTTCAGGGGCCCGCGGTCCCTCGGCGACCCGGCCAAGGCGGCGGGGCGGCCCGCCGAGTTCCACGAAGGTCCTGCCCGGACCACGCCGTACGACGACAAACCGCCGGGGCGTACAGGCCGGCATGACGATCCGGCCGGCGCAGGGCGGATCTGCCGGAAAACGCAAAGCGCGAGCTGGGCGCCTTCTCCGAACCACCGTGGGCTGGGAGACGCAGTAGCCGTCGCGCACCGGCTGAGATCGGCATCCGGCGAGCGGACGCCGCCGCCGAAGCCGGCGGCCTGACGGTCCGGTACGGCCGGCGACTGCGTTGCGGCGAGTCCACGCACGTGCCGTCGGAGGCGACCAGCCTGGCACTGTTGTCCGCGTGGAGCGTGACACCGAGGGGGATGGCCCAACCCCATGGCGTGGACTGCCGGGCTACGGGAAGCCAGGGTGGTCCCACAGGCCTGCCACCCAACGGCCGTCACCACAGGACCAACGGCTGCAGGTCCGGAGCGTTCCTGACCGGCCCCGAGATTCCGCCGCGGTAGCCAGGAGAGCCGACGATCGGGCCGTCCGCCCTGCTCACGGCGTGGATGGTGTACCCGGTTTCAGGTCCCCAGATCGTCGTCGAGCGGTTCGCCGGTGCATCGACCGTACGCTGGACCGAGTCGCATGCCGCCGCGGTCCGGGCATGGTCACGATCGGTGAGCCGGTAGTGGATGCTCAACCCGGGCGCGCCGTAGGCGTGGTTGTGGCACTCCGCCCGGTCGGACGGTCAGGCGGTTTCGCCGAGCAGCCGGGCGAGCATGGTCTGCTGACGGCGGACCTGCTCCACGCTGTCCACCGGGACCGCGTCCTGAATATGCCGGTTGCCCTCGTACTCACTGGAGAGGTAACCGTCGAACCCGCCCTGGAGAAGAACGGGGATGATCTGCGCGTACGGAATGCTGTACTCGTCCCCGTCATCGGTCATCTCGTAGAACTTGGCCTGGATGTGCCCGATGAGGGACATGTGGTCGAGCATGGCCTTCGGCTCGCTCCAGATGTAGTGGGTGGCCTGTCGCGCGAGCCCGAACTCCACCGGTCCGCCGCCCCGGTAGTTGACGATGTCCATGAGGGCGTGGGTGTCCTCGTGGTTGTCGTAGGTGCGCACGATCAGGTCGACGAGGTCCGGCCGCGCGCCGTCGCGCAGCGCGCGTTCGCTCACCACCCTGGGGAAGCGCTGGACGTAGGTGCCCATGTCGGGCATGAGGCCCAGCGCGGGCGACTGGAGGCGGTACATGACGTCGAGGTGCTGGAGGATCCAAGCGTGCTCGTAGTGGAACGGGGCGTGCACTTCGAGGAGCAGACGGACGCCCCGTTCCTCGGCGTGGCCGGCTACGGACTCCATGACCTCGGGCGGTGTGTTGATGATCATCCGGACGACGGTGGCACCGAGGCGCACGGCGATGTCGATGTCGCGGCGGACCGATGCCACCTGTTCCTCGTGGCTGAGCCGTCGCCCGGGGTACAGCTTGGTGTCGAGAAACAGGTCGGTCGCCACCGGGACGGTGCCGTAGCGGTCCATCCAGCCGTGCCAGTCGGCCACGAAGGCGTCGGACAGGTCCGGGTAGCCGGGGATCGACTGCTCGGGGATGATCTCGATGCCGCGCGCGCCCGTGCTCGCGGCGGCTGCGACGCAGTCCTCCAGCGTCATCGTGCGCAGGAAGAACTCCTCCTGGAAGGAGTAGAAGCTGACTCCGCGCCTGATCGTGCGCGGGCGGGGCGTGAACGTGTCGGCCATGGATCCTGGTCTCTCCTCGGGGAGTGACGGCTTGGGCGGATGCCGGGGGTGGGGGCCCGGTCGGTGGCTACGGGGTCAGGCCTTGAGCCCGCCGGAAAAGCCGCGCATCAGGTGTCGTTGCGCGGCGACGAAGAGGATGAGGACGGGCAGCAGTGCGACGAGGATCCCCGCGAAGACGAGGTTCCAGCGGGTCGCCACCGAGCCGACGAACTCGTAGATCGCCAGCGGGAGAGGCACCTTGTCCGTGCCGGACAGGAAGATCAGCGGTGTGAAGAAGTCGTTCCAGACCAGGATTCCGCAGAGGGTGGCCACCGTCGCGGTCACCGGCCGCAGCTGCGGGAAGATCACACGTCGGAAGGTCAGGAAAGGCGTCGATCCGTCCAACAGGGCCGCTTCCTCGTAGTCCTTGGGCATGGCACGGATGAACCCGGTGTAGAGAAACACCGCCATGGGGATCCACATACCGCCATAGAGCAGGATGATCCCCAGGTAGCTGCCTACCAGGCCCAGGGAACGCATCATCGAGTACAGCGGGATCAGCCCCAGCTGGAAGGGCACGATGATGCCGATCACGAACAACAGGTAGAAGGCGGCGCTCCAGCGGCCGGGCCGGCGAGCGATGGTGTAGGCGCAGAGGGAGCCGACCACGATCAGCAGGGCGACGCTGCCACCCGTGATGATCAGGCTGTTGAGCAGGGCGCGGCCGAGGTGTGCGGTGCTCCACGCCTCGTCGTAGTTGCCGACGTCGAGGCTGGTGGGCAGGGCGGTCGGGGCGCTGAAGATCTGGCTGTCGGGCTTCACCGACGTCATGACCAGGAGGTAGAAGGGGAAGAGCCACACCAGCCCGGCCACGATCATCGCGATCTCGCGGGCAAGGGTGCGCCGGGTGTAGCGCTGCATTCCGGAGTTCATCGCATCCGCCTCTCACGGGAACGCAGAACGAGGAGTTGGGTGACCGAGGCGAGGGTGATCACGACGGTGAGGATCACGGCCAGGGCGGTTCCGTACCCGAACCGGCCGAGACTGAAGGTCTGCTCGTAGATGACCGTGGACAGCGTGTCCGTCTTCCCGGCGGGGCCGCCGCCCGTGAGCGCGACGACCTGGTCGAAGATACCGAGAGCCATGATGGTGGTGAGGGTGAGCGCGATCGTGGTGGCGGGAGCCAGTAGGGGCAGGGTGATCGCGCGGAAGCGGCGCCAGGGGCCCGCCCCGTCGACCGAGGCCGCTTCGGTGAGTTCGGCGGGAATGGACTGCAGACCGGTCAGGTAGATGATCATGGCCAGGCCGGTGAACTGCCAGACGGTCACCGCCGCCACCGCCCACTGGGCCCAGGTGGGGTCGGCGAGCCAACTCCGTTCCCAGGAGCCCAGTCCGACGGCGCCGAACAGGTGGTTGAGCGGTCCGTCGATCTGGAAGATGTAGCGCCAGATGTAGGCGGTGGCCAGCGGGCTGAGGACGGCGGGTGCGAAGAACACGGCGCGTACGATGTTGCGCGTCTTGATCGCCGAGTCCAGTGCGAGGGCGAGGGACATGCCGAGTACGTTGCTGGCGGCCACGACGGTCAGCGCGAGCACGAGGGTGTTGACCAACGCCTGCCGGGAGTCCGGGTCCTCGACGATCGTCCGGAAGTTGTCCAGGCCGACGATGTTGTAGACCGAGCTGAGCCCGTTCCAGTCGGTGAACGCGTAGTTGGCGCCGAGGACCGTGGGGACGTAGCGCACAGCGAGCAGGAGCAGCAGCCCCGGGGCCAGCCAGATCAACGGTGCCGTGGCGCGGCGCCGTGGGCGGCGCCCCGGCCGGTGTTCGGTCTTGGCGGCCGGGGGCGCCTCAAGGGTTGTGGTCACGGAATCTCCCTGCGAGGTCGGGGTGAGGGCGAAGGAGGCGCCCCATCGCTTTCGTCAACCGTTTGAGGAGGACAGATGCCGGCGGGCGCGGCGCTGCCCGCCGGCACCCGCGCTCACTTCTGCTTCCAGGCGTCGTCCATGCTCTTCAGGACATCGGCGGGGCTCTGCTGGCCGGTCAGCAGGCCCTGGACGCCCTTGCCCAGGTCGCTGTAGACCTCGGGGTTGGGCCACGGGAGGTTGATCATCGGGAAGTTGTGCTTCTCGTCGGCCAGGATGCCGGAGATTCCGCTCAGCGCGGGGTCGTCGAGCGTTCCCTTCAGCGGCAGGTTGCCGGTCGCCTTGGCGTAGACCTCGTCGCCGCCGCCCGTGGCGACGTACTTCAGGAACGTGGTGGCGGCTCCGTTCTTGGCTCCCTTGGTCGAGATGGCCAGCGCGTCGGACTGGGAGGAGTAGATGTTCGTTCCCTCCGCGGTCACACCGGGCAGCGGGTGGGCTTCCAGTTCCAGGTTCGGCGCTATGCCGCGCAGGGCGGCCAGCGCGCCCGTGGGGATGACGAAGGACAGGGCCTTGCCCTCCGCCAGGGCCGGGGCCGCCTGGGGGATGTCGGCCGCCTCGACTCCCTTCTGGAAGCACCCGGCCTTCTTCATGTCGACGATCGCCTGGACGGTGCTCCGCCAGCCCTTGCTGCCGGCGAACGTGGTCTTGCCCTGTGCGCGCTCGGAGTTGAATTCCGGCTGGTCGGCGAGCACGTAGTTGGCGGCGAGAGCGACGGCGAACAGTCCGGAGTTCTCCGCGCTGGCACCGGCCAGGGAGAGCAGGGACTTGCCCTGGCTGTTCACCTTCTTGCAGGCGGTCAGGAGTTCGTCCATCGTTCTGGGGATCTCGATGCCGCTCTTCTTGAGGGCGGTCGTGTTGTACACCTGGGCGACGACCACCCGGTCGAACGGGATGCCCCACAGGCCCCCGTCCTGGTAGAAGAGCTCGCGGGCGTTGGTGTCCACCAGGCCCTTGGTCCAGGACTGCTTGGCCAGATCGGCGGTGAGACCGGCATCGGCCAGGTTGAGCAGGGAGGTGAGGCCTCCCGCGCCGGGCGCCGCGTAGAAGACGTCGGGCTGGTTGCCGCCGCGGAGCCGGGTCCGCAGCGAGTCGGCGTAGCTGGTGCCGATCGGCAGGTACTCCGACTTCACCTTGATGCCCGGGTACTTCTTCTCGAAGGCCGCGATGACCGTGTCCAGGGGTTCCGGCTTGTTCCCACTGGCCTGGCCGAGGAGGGTGAGGGTACCGCTGTCGGCGGGGGCGGCCACGGCTGCCGAGGAGGCGGCCTGGTTCTTGGTTCCGCCTCCGCCCCCACATGCGGACAGACTGAGTGCCCCGGCCGCTGCGAGTGCGATGACGAGGGTCGAACGGGAGGCTGCTGACATGGTGCTGCCTTTCGGGTTGGCGCTGGTCCGGCCTTCGCGGGGAGAGGACGGTGCCGACGGCGGAGGAACGTGTCCTGATGTCTGGGCGGCAGACGGGCATGGGCCCCGGCATGGAGTGCGGCGCGGGGAGGCGGCGGTGGGTTCACATGGCGCTCGGGAAGGACCGTCGGGTACGGCGGGCGTCCGAACGGCGCGGAGCGGGTCGGTGTCGAGCGGTCCCGGCACCGGACCGGAAGGGGTGTCACCGGGGGGAGGGAGCGGATCGTGTGGCGCGCTGTTCCGTGTGTCCGACCAGAAGCGCCGGCACCGACTCACCGGGGTGGGGTGGTACCCCTCCGCCCGTGCGGTGCCCGGCCAGTGGGCCGGGCACCGGCGGCGGATAACTTGTCGGGTTGGGCCACAATGCCTCCTCCGCCGTACCCGACCCGTTCTGGCGGGTGCATCACGTTACGGGCGAGTGTGCGCGCCGTAACGAACAAATTCAAGATTCTGATTCTAAAAATAAAAAGTGACCTAAGTCACTGTCTCGACGGCGGGGTCAGGCGACATCAGCTGAGCCGAGGCCACCGCCCGCCGGGCGGTGGCCACAACGCGTGCGGTACGGCACGCACGTTCCCGCCCCCGTCCCCGCGGAAGCACGGACTCAGAACCCGTCCTCCGGCGAGGAGGGAGCCGGTTCCGGCGACGCACCCCGCGGCAGAGCCAGGCCGCAGAAACCGGCTCCGAGAACCACTCCGGCGGCGACCAGCAGAGCGAGGCCGAAGCCCTGGGTCGTGGCCGCGTCCTCACTGGTACGCCCTGCGGCCGTGAGGGCGACCGTACGCGTGGCCGCCAGCGTGACCAGGACGGCCAGGCCAACGGCGCCGCCGATCTGCTTGGCGGTGTTGAGCAGACCCGAGGCGAGCCCGGCCCTGTCCGGCCCGGCGCCCGCGACCGCGGTCAGCGTCAGTGGCAGCCCGGCCACACTGAGCCCCGCCATGGAGAGGAACAGCGGAACCGCGACGGGCCCCGCGTAACCACTGTCCGGGCCGAGCCGCGACAGCCACACCAGGGACGCCGCGGCTAGCAGCGAACCGGCCAGGAACACCATGCGAGGGCCGAGAACGCCGACCAGCCGGGAGGCGGCCGCCGCGCCGAGCGCGACACCGGCGGCGCTGGGCAGCAGGGCCACACCGGCCCACAAGGGCGTCAAGCCCTTCACGTTCTGCAGATAGAGGGAGAGGAAGAACATGGTCGCCGGCAGCACACCACTGATCACGAGCGCCAGCGTGTTGGCCGTCATCAGCGGGCGGACACGGAACACCGCCGGGGGAACGAGCGGGTGACGGGCACGCCGTTCCCACAACAGGAAACCGGTAAATAGCAGCACAGCCGCCGCCAGAAGGGACAGGGTGAACGCCGAGGTCCAGCCGTGGCCCTCCGATACCACGATCGCCGCCACCAGACCGGAGGTTCCGAGGGTCACCGCGAGCGAGCCCGGCACGTCCAGCCGCCCTCGCACCGAGCCGCGCACCGCGCCCGGCAGTGTCCCGGCAGCGGCGAGGGACAGGACGACCCCCAGGGGCACGTTGACGAACAGCACCCAGCGCCACCCGAGCAGCCCGGTGAGCAGCCCGCCGAAGACGCCTCCCAGCGCTCCACCCGCCCCGGCCGCCGCAGTCAGCACGGCGAGCGCTCGGGCTCTGGCACGGGGGTGGGGGAAGGTGGTCGTCAGCACGGTCAGTGTCGTGGGCACCAGCAACGCGCCGCCCAGCCCCTGGACGAAACGCGCCGCGACCAGTTGCCAGCCCGCCTGGGCCAGGCCACCCGCCAGGCTCGCCGCGGTGAACAGCGCCAGCCCGGCGAGGAAGACACGTCTGGTCCCCAGCAGGTCGGCGGCGCGCCCGCCGAGCAGCAGGAAGCCGGCGAAGGTCAGGGCATAGCCGTTGACCACCCACTGCAGCCCGCCGGGCGAGAGACCGAGGCTCTCGCGCATCGACGGCAGCGCCACGTTGACGATCGACACGTCCAGCACACAGATGAACTGAGCCGCACAGGCGATCGCCAGGATCACCCACGGGCGGCTCCGGGCGACGGCGCCGAGGTCGGGGCCGTGGTCCGTGTGCTGCTCCGGAGAGGGCGTCACAGTTCGACTGCCAGATGGTTCGAGAACTCGGTCGACGACCTGCCCACGAGGACCTCGTGCCGACCGGGTGCGACCCGCGAGCGCGCGTCGGCGATGTTCCGACGGGCGAAGGCCCACCTTTCCGGGGGCTGGTTGGCGCAGGCGCCCCGCAGCGTCTCCGGCTCCTCGGGGCCGGGGCCTGTCGAAGCACCCACGGCCCTCTCGCGGGTGTGAGTGTCGCCGCTCACCGGGACCGGAACCTCGGCATGACCTCGGTGGCGAAGAGCTCCAACGAGCGCTTGCCCCATTCCGTGCGCTCCGGGGTCAGCGTCCCGCCCAGGAAGGCGCCGAGGACGTTGCCGATACCCACGTCGGCGACCTCACGCAGGTGCTCGGTGACCGTTTCCGGGCTGCCCCACAGGCACCAGGTGCGCTGCCAGCCGGGGTTGCGGGCATTGTGCACGGCTCCGAGCTCGACGCCGCTGAGCCGCTCGGCGGCCTTGTTGGCCGTGTGTTCGCGCTCAACCGCCTTCTGGTACAGGTCGATTATCAGCTGGAACTCGTCCTCGGCCTGCTCGTCGGTCGGTGCGACATGCACATGTTGGTAGGTGTGCGTGGTCCAGCTCAGCGCGTGGTCCACCAAGTCCTGCGGATGGCCGGCCGCCTCCAGGGCGTCTCGGTAGGCGCCGAAATGCCTGCGAAGGTGCGACAGGGGCTCGCCGTCGTCGAGCACGGGCGGAGTGAAGGCGGGAACAAAGGCCGGCTGCGCGAGATCGGCGGCCCGCTGGGTGCTGGAGGGACGCAGTGCCACCGACATGAGCTGCGGGCCCTGCGCCGAGTGCGCGACGGGCACGATACGGGAGACGACGGCACCCTTGTACGGCCCGTTGTCGAAGACTACCGGCTCGTCGTCCGGCTTCTTGTCCCACAGCCGTCGCACGATTTCCAGGTTGGACACGGAGAGCTGCGGGGTGTCCTTGTAGTTGATGCCCAGCCCGATCATCTCCTCGGGCGTGGTGCCGCTGCCGGTGCCCACGAGGACCTTGCCGTCGGTCAGCTGATCGAGAAGGTTCAGCCGCTCGGCGAAGCGGACGGGGTGGTGCAGCGGAATCGTCTGCACCGAGAAACCGAAGTGCAGCCTGGGCAGAAGAGCCGCGAGATAGGCGGCGAACATCATCGGGTCACTGGCCGGCGGGGCGTACCCGGTGAAGTGGTGGTCCGGCAGGAACACCGCGTCGAACCCGAGCCGCTCGACGTCGACGGCGTGCTGGACCATCGCGTTCATGACGTCGCGGTCCTCGTGCGGGCCGGCAGATCGGGTGGTGAGAAAGGCGGAGAAGCGCACAGAAACCTCCTGGCCGATGCAACGGATCGGGTAAGTGGTCGCGGGGAAATACCTTCGAGGGAATCGGACCGTGACGATCCCTGGAGAAGCCGACGCGACGATGACGCCCCTGCCACCGCGGCACGGACGGGCACACCGGTGAGCTCTTCCGGCGCGCGTCAGGACGGCACTCGCGCCCGCCTTACGGGCAGGACGGTGCCGCACGGTGACAAGCCACCCGGCCGGGTCCTGTCCCCGGCCCGGATCACTACGGACGCCCCCTCACATCAAATTCAGAATCCTGATTCTGTTGAAGAGTAGGCGTCGCTCCAGGCATCGTCAACAGACCTGACCGCCTCCGGGCGCAGCGGCGAGCTCGCCCTCCGCGCGGCCCCTGCGGCCACCGAGCGGCGCGGCGCGGTGCCCGGACGATGCACTTCGGCGGTGACTTCCTTGCCGCACTCCCCGCTACGCTCCCGAACACCCGAGCGGACCGACCGGCAGCACCGCCCGGCACCCTCTGAACCGACGCGACCGTGAGCAGGTGAGCATCCAGTGACGACCTCTCCTCTGCGCCGCGCCACATCAGCCCCGGCCGTGGTCGGCTACGTCCGCCCGGCCCGGCCAGAGCCCCGTCCCGCAGGTCAACACCCTTGTGCACGTCGGTGCCACCAAGGAGGACATCCGCGTCGAGCGAACCAACGGCCATGAAACCGCACGGTCCGAGCGGGACCTGCCATCGCCCCAACTCCGCTCCGGCGACGCCGTCACGGTCACCCGGCCGGACCGGCTCTCCCACTCCGTCCGGAACCTCATCGTCGTGGGCACCGAGCTGCGGGACCACGGCATCCGACTTCACGCCGTCGCGCGGGGCATCGACGGCAACACCCGCTACGGACGCGACCCCTTCGGCATGGTGTCCGCCTTCGCCGACCCGCACCGCGAGTTCGTACTCGGCGCGACCAAGGACGGCCCGGCCGCCGCCCGCGCCCGCGCCCGCGCCCGCGACAGGATCGGCGGACGGCCCCCACGCCGCCGAGAAAACGGGAGCATGGAACGTTCCGGGCGCGCGAGACTTCCCACCGGAGCCCCACGGAGACCGACACGCCGTCACCCGGCGGATCTCACCACCTACAAACCGGCGTCAACGAAGGCCGCATCACCGACGTCGAACTCCAGAAACACCTGACGGCAGGACGCACCGGCGCCCCGCTCCCGTGCCACCGCGTCGTCCTGATCGCCCGCCTTCGCCGCAGCTGTGCGGACCGGCCGACCGCGGCACCCGGATGATCTCCACCCACGAAAATCTCGCCAGAGCCACGTTCACATGTACGCCGACACCGGATCCCAAGGGCGTGAACGCAGATGCGTCGAGGCCGAGCACGACGGTCGCCCGCCCTTGAGCAGCCGGACCGCACCCCCCTTCCTCCTGTAACGCTCAGGTTACGAAATCGCCCTGCGGTCTTCCCCGTCCCACGATCCCGGTTTACGTTCCAGCGAAAACCAACCACATGGTAACCGTTGACGTCGGAGCACAGCCGTCGCTCGAATCCACGTCCAGCCACACCCCCGGCCCGAAAGGCGTGTGAAACCGCCCTCGGCGGCACACGTCCCGCCGGGCTCGTCGCCATCGGCACTCAGGAAGGCAGTCGACATGACCGAACTCGCTCCCGGTTTCCTCTGGGGCGCCTCCACCGCACCACACCAGATCGAGGGCAACAACCTCAACAGCGACTTCTGGGCGAACGAGGGGCGCATCCCCGGCATGGAGCGCAGCGGCGACGCCTGCGACAGCTACCACCGGTACCGCGAGGACATGCGGCTGCTCGCTGACGCCGGGCTCAACGCCTACCGCTTCGGCATCGAATGGGCCCGTATCGAGCCCGTCCCCGGCCTGGTCTCGCGCGCCGAACTCGCCCACTACCGGCGCATGATCGACACGGCCTTCGAGCTCGGTCTGACCCCGGTCGTGACCCTGCACCACTTCACCAGCCCGCTCTGGTTCACCCAGGAGGGCGGCTGGCTCGGCGAGCACGCGGTCGACCGGTTCCGGACCCACGTCGAGACGGTCGCGCCGATCCTCGAAGGCGTCGAGTGGGTCGTCACCATGAACGAGCCGAACATGCTGGCCATCATGGCCGGCATGGCGCGGGCGATGCAGAGCGCGCAGGCCTCCGGGGAGTGGCAGAGCCCCACTCTCGACAACGAGGGCCCGCGTCCACCACTGCCGGCCCCCGACACGGCCATCGGCGAGCGGCTCGTCGAGGCGCACCATGCCGCGCGAGAGGTGCTGCGCGAGCGCACCGGCGCCAAGGTCGGCTGGACGGTCGCCAACCGCGCCTTCGTGGCCCGTCCAGGGGCCGAGGAGAAGAAGCGGGAACTGGAGCACGTCTGGGAGGACCTCTACCTGGAGGGGTCGCGCGGCGACGACTTCGTCGGCGTGCAGTCGTACTCCAGCCAGTGGGTCGGCCCGGACGGCATCGAGCCCCACCCGCAGCACCCGGACAACACGCTCGTCGGCACCGCCTACCGACCCGACGCCCTGGGCATCGCGGTACGGCACACCGCCGAGGTCACCGGCGGTGTGCCGATCCTGATCACGGAGAACGGCATCGCCACCGGCGACGACACACGCCGCATCGCCTACACGGGCGAGGCCCTGGAGCACCTGGGCAAGGCGATGGCCGACGGGGTGGACATCCGCGGCTATCTGCACTGGAGCCTGCTCGACAACTACGAGTGGGGCCACTGGGAGCCGACGTTCGGCCTGGTCGAGGTCGACCGCGAGACGTTCGAGCGCCGCCCCAAGCCCTCTCTCGCGTGGCTGGGCGAGACAGCCCGCCGCGGCCGGATCTGACCGCCCCGTCACACGGAGGACACACCGTGCAGATATCCGTACCCGACGTCTCGTCCAAGTCCCTGGCCGAACTCGTCTCGCTCTCCGGACGGCGCGCCGTCGTGACCGGCGCGGGCCGGGGGCTCGGCCGGGCCGTCGCCGAGCGACTGGCCGAAGCGGGAGCGGACGTGCTCGTCGCGGACATCGCGGACGAGCTCGCCGGCGCCGTCGCCGAGGATCTCGGCGCGCGAGGCCGGGGCCGCGCCCTGGCCGCCCATCTGGACGTCACCGACCCCGACAGTGTCGTGTCCGCCGCCGACCTCGCGGTCCGGGAGCTCGGCGGGATCGACATCTGGGTGAACAACGCCGGGGTCTTCCCCAGCGTGCCCGCGCTGGAGATGTCCGACCAGGCCTTCGACGAGGTGTTCGCCGTGAACACCCGCGGGGTCTTCCTCGGCTCCCGGGAGGCCGCGCGCAGGATGAGCGCCGCTGGACACGGGGGCGTCATCGTCAACGTCGTCTCCACGGCGGGGTTCCGCGGGACGGCCCCCGGGCTGGCCGCGTATGTCGGCTCCAAGCACGCGGCACGCGGCCTCACCCGGCAACTCGCCCTGGAGTTCGCCCCGTTCGGCATCCGCGTGCTGGGCGTGGCGCCGACGTTCGTGCCGACCGAGGGCAACATGGCGGCGGCCGCCGCGGCCGAGGTGCCGCTGGACTCGGAGGCGCTCTTGTCCGTGATGCGGCCCGGCCCGCTCGGCAGGCTCGGCGTGCCCGACGACATCGCCCGGGTGGTGCTGTTCTGCGCCAGCGACCTCTCGGCCTTCATGACGGGCAGCACACTCCTCGCGGACGCCGGTGAGACGGCCTGACGCGCACCGCCCCGACCGCCCCGATCGCCCTGACCGTTCCGAGCACCCGGTAGGAACCCTCATGCTCTCGCCCCGTACCACCCCCACCCGCGACGTCGTCGGACTGGACGGCCTGTGGCGGTTCGCTCTCGGCACCCGGGCCGGCGCCGCCCCGTGGGCGGCACGGCTCGCCCCGCCGCTCGAAGTCCCCGTGCCCGCCAGCTACAACGACCTGTTCGTGGACGCCGAGATCCGGGACCACGTCGGTGTCGTCTGGTACCAGCGCGACGTACGCGTCCCGCGCGGCTGGACCGACGAGCGCGTGGTGCTGCGCTTCGGGTCCGTCACCCACGCCGCTCAGGTCTACGTGGACGAACGGCTCGTGGCCGAGCACACCGGCGGCTACACGCCGTTCGAGGCGGACCTGACCGGCATCGTCGAGCCCGGCACGGAGTTCCGGCTGACGGTCGGCGTCGACAACCGGCTGACGAACGTGACCATCCCGCCCGGCACCGTCACGACCGGCCCCGACGGCCGCGAACGGCAGTCGTATCTGCACGACTTCTACAACTACGCGGGGATCGCCCGCCCGGTCCGCCTGTACAGCACCCCGAAGACCTTCGTCGAGGACGTCACCGTCGTCACCGGGCGGGACGGCGCCGCGGGTACCGTCGGCTACCGGGTGGAGACCGCGGGCGAGCACGCCGACACGGTCACCGTGCGGGTGCGCGCGGTCGACGAGGCCGGCCGGACCGTCGCGGAGGGACACGGCGCCGAGGGCGTCCTGCGCATCGAGGACGTCACGCTCTGGCAGCCGGGCGCGGCCTATCTCTACGACCTGGTGGTGGAGCCGGCCGTCGACGGCGAGACCGTGGACAGCTACACGCAGCCCTTCGGGGTCCGTACGGTCGAGGTGCGGGGCACCGAGTTCCTCATCAACGGCGAGCCGTTCTACTTCACCGGCTTCGGCAAGCACGAGGACACCCCGGTCCGGGGCAAGGGCCACGACGACGCCTACCTCGTCCATGACTTCCAGCTCATGGAGTGGACCGGCGCCAACTCCTTCCGCACCTCCCACTACCCCTACGCCGAAGAGGTGCTGCACTTCGCCGACCGGCACGGCATCGTCGTCATCGACGAGACCGCCGCCGTAGGCCTCAACCTGGGCGTCCAGGGCGGCCTCACCGGCGTCCCGCCGACCCCCACCTTCGCTCCGGAGAACTTCGGCGGGGTCACCCGCGACGTCCACGCCCGGCATCTGCGAGAGCTGATCGAGCGGGACCGGAACCACCCGAGCGTGGTGATGTGGTGCCTCGCCAACGAACCGGCCTCCAACGAGGAGGGTGCGCGCGAGTACTTCGAGCCACTGGTCGAGCTGGCCCGCAAACTCGACCCGACCCGGCCGCTCACCTACGCCGCCGTCATGTTCGCGACGCCGCAGAACGACAGGATCGGCGACCTGTTCGACGTGCTCAGCATCAACCGCTACTACGGCTGGTACCTCTTCACGGGCGACCTCGCGACGGCGGAGGGGTATCTGGAGCAGGACCTGCGCGGGTGGGTCCAGCGCTTCGGCAAGCCGGTCATGATGTCCGAGTACGGCGCCGACACCCAACCCGGGCTGCACTCCGTGTGGGACGCGCCGTGGAGCGAGGAGTACCAGAGCGACTTCCTCGCCATGTACCACAAGGTCTTCGACCGCATCCCCGAGTTCGTCGGCGAACACGTGTGGAACTTCGCCGACTTCCAGACCTCCGCCGGCATCCACCGCGTCGACGGCAACAAGAAGGGCGTCTTCACCCGCGACCGCAAGCCCAAGTCCGCCGCGTTCGCCCTGCGCCGACGCTGGCACGGCCTGGATGGCGGCAAGCCCGGCCGGGCCACGGCCGACTGACGTCCGCGGCGTTCGGGTTCCGCCCGGGCGCATGCCGCCACCCCGCCACCCCGTTCGGCGCACGGACGGGCACACGGCGGCAGGGGACGGGACGGTCCGCGCGGCAGGGGACGGTCCGCGCGGCACGGGACAGGTCCCCGCAGCACACGACAGGTCCGCACTCTCGCGTCTCCCCACGGTCCCTCGCCGGCGTCCCCTGAGCCGACGCCCCGGGATCCCCCTGCCTCTGCCCCCGCGACCCTCCGGCACCGCGCGCGTCGCCGGCGGACGCCCTGGGGTCCCGACGGCCGGCCGTTGCCAGGCCCGTGACCGGCGCTTCGGCCCGGCTCTCCCATCTCCCCGGCTCCCCTTCTCCTCCCCCACCGGTGGCAGCCGCCGCTTGCGCTCATGTGACAAAGGAGTCCGCATGTCTCACGACAACCGGGACGTCAGCGTGGTGGTCACCCCTCCCACGACATCACCGCCGCAGGACGTCGAGGGCAGCCCCCCGATCGAGGCACCACCGCTGCGGAAAGTCGGCAGGAGCTACCTCCTGTGGCTGATGATCGCCAGCTTCGGCGGCTCCCTGGCCCTGATGGTCCCCCTCTCCTACTCCCTCGCCGTGCGGATCGACGACCTGGCGCCCGGACACGAGGAGCGGCTCGGGTACGTCACCGGGTCCGCCCAGTTCGTCTATCTGGTCCTCAGCCCCCTGATCGGGCTCTGGAGCGACCGGACGCGTTCCCGTCTCGGCCGCCGGACCCCCTTCATGATCGGCGGCACTCTGCTCGGCACCGTCGCGCTCGTGGGGGTCGCCCTCGCTCCGTCGGTCCTTCTGCTGGGCCTGGCGTGGGTCGTCGGCATGATCGGCTGGTCCACGGCCGGGCAGGCCGTCCAGAACGTCCAGGCGGACCGGGTGCCCGAGGAGCAGCGCGGCCGGGTCTCGGCGCTGACCGGCGTCATGACCCAGATCGCCCCGGTGATCGGCATCGGTCTCGCCTACGGGGTGGCCTCCAGCACCTTCCTGGTGTTCCTGGTCCCGGGCGTCCTGGGCGCTGCCCTGGTGGTGCTCTTCCCCGTGTTCAAGCCCGAGGGCGACTCCCGCGCGCTCGTGCGCACCAGTGGCGTGACCCTGAGGAGCATGGTCGCCAGCTACGGCTTCAGCCCGCGCAGGTACCCGGACTTCGGCTGGAACTGGCTCGGCCGCTTCGTCTTCTTCATGGGCCTGTACTTCAACACCACCTTCGGCACCTTCTTCTACGCGCAGCGGCTCGACCTGCCGGTCAAGGAGGTCGCCGGGATCGTGGCGGTCATCGGGACCATCGGCGTGGTGGCCGCGGCGGGCGGCGCCATCGGGGGCGGTTTCCTCTCCGACAAGCTCGGCCGGCGCAAGCTGTTCGCCCTGATCGGCTCCGCGGTGTTCGTCGCCGGGGCCGTCACCGAGGCGTTCGCGCACTCGCTGCCCCAACTGGTCGTCGGCGCGGTGCTGATGCAGTTCGCCATCGCCACGTTCAGCGCCGTCGACCAGGCGATCGTCTTCGCCGTCCTGCCGGACCGCGCCGAGGCGGGCCGCTACCTCGCCGTCGTCGGTTTCGCGCAGAAGATCCCCAGCGCCGCCGCCCCGCTGATCGCCCCGCTCATCATCACCCTCGGCGTCAGCGACGACGGCGAGAAGAACTACACCCAGCTCTACCTGCTCGGCGCGGTCCTGGCACTGGTCGGTGGCCTCATCGTCAAGCTCAAGATCAAGTCGGTCCGATAGCGCCGCCTCCGGCAGGCTTCCCGAGAAGCCATCCCCATCCACCGAGTTCCGAGAAGGCACAGCATGCACGACGCACCCTACGACCAGGACATCGACAGCGGCGGGGACACCTTCCCCGTATCGGGGACCACGCCCCGGCTGTCGTGGAAGCCGCCGTCGGACGCGGCGCGCCCGGTGGCGTACGAGGTGGAGTGCACCGTCGACGGCGAGGCGTGTCCCGCTGTGACCACCGCCGTGGGCGGGCACCGGTTCCTCCCCTGGCCGTGGGCGGCACTGACCAGCGGGCAACGGGTGGCCTGGCGGGTCCGGGCACTCGGCGGCGACGACGGCGACCGCGACTCGCCGTGGTCGCGGTGGCACGCGTTCGAGGCCGGTCTGCTCGCCGCCGACTGGAAGGCACGCTGGATCAGTCCCGCCGAGACCGGCGATCCCGGCTACGGCAGACGGCCGGCGTACGTCCTGTCGGCCCGGTTCGAGGCACGGGCCGGGGTGCGCTCGGCACGGCTGTACGCGACGGCACTCGGGGTGTACGAGGCGTACGTCAACGGCGAGCGGGCCGGCACCGCCGAACTCTCGCCCGGCGCGACGTCGTACGACCGCACGCTTCACGCCCAGGCGTCGGACGTGGCGGACGCCCTGCGACAGGGCGGCAACCGCATCGAGATCGTGCTGTCCGACGGCTGGTACCGGGGTCAGGTGGGCGCGTTCCGGCTCCCGGCCGGCTGGGGCACGGTGACCGGTGCGCGGGCCGAACTGCACATCGTCTACGAGGACGGCGCGCGCCAGATCGTACACACCGACGGGACGTGGACGAGCACGGAGTCGGCCATCACCCGGGCCGACCTCATGAACGGGCAGACCACCGACTTCCGCCTGCGGCCCGGGGCCGGGCGGCCCGTCCTCGTCGACCAGGTGGCGGCGCCCGCGGTCGGCTGGTCGCCGGCGCCGCCGGTGCGCGTGGTCGAGTCACGCCCCGCGCACTCCGTCGTACCGCTCGAAGACGGCCGCTGGATCGCCGACTTCGGCCAGAACGCCTCCGGCTGGATCGCCCTGGGTGACCTCGGTCCGGCCGGCACCCGCACGGTCGTCGACTACGGCGAGCACCTCGGCCCCGACGGCGACCTGACGACCGCCCACCTGGACTCCGCACGCCCCGGTCAGGCCCCGATCCCCTTCGTCCAGCGCGACGAGGCCGTCTCCGGGGGCTGCGGCGAGACGTTCGAGCCGCGCCAGACCGTGCACGGTTTCCGGTACGCCCGTCTCCACCGCGACGGCGCCCCGCTCGACCCCGCGAGCCTCGTCATGCGGGTCGTCCACTCCGACCTGCGCCGCACCGGCACCTTCGCGTGCGGTCACGACGACCTCGACCGCCTCCACGAGATCGCCGAATGGAGCTTCCGCGGCAACGCCGTCGACGTCCCTACCGACTGCCCAACCCGTGAACGTCTCGCCTGGACCGGCGACTACCAGGTGTTCGCGCCCACCGCGACCCGCCTGTACGACGTCCTGGGCTTCAGCCGCAAGTGGCTGCGATCCGTCCGCGACGACCAGCTCCCCGACGGACGGATCGCCAACTTCTCGCCCGACGGTCGCCGTATCAAGCACCACCTCGACGACCAGTTCGCCATGATGACCGGCTCAGCCGGCTGGGGAGACGCCGTCGTCGCCGTCCCCTGGGAGCTGTACGAGTCGTACGGCGACCGGGAGATCCTCGCCGAGAACTGGAACGCGATGGTCCGCTGGGTGGAGTGGGCCCTCACCACCGCCCGCACCGCCCGGCACCCCACTCGTATCGAACGCTCGCCCGAGCCGCTCGCGCACGAACAGTACCTGTGGGACGGCTCCTTCCACTGGGGCGAGTGGACCGAACCGAAGGAGAAAGCGGCCGACGGCACGTCCATCGACCCGGTCAAGGACAATCCCGTCGCCTGGTTCACGGCCGACAAGGGCGAGGTGGGCACGGCGTTCCTGTACCGCTCGACGTCGACCCTGGCCCGTGTCGCGCGGGTGCTGGACCGCACCGAGGACGTGGACCGTTACGCCGTGCTCGCAGAGCGGGTCCGCGACGCCTGGCGCACCGAGTTCCTCTCCCCCGACGGACGCACCTCCGGCGACACCCAGGCCGGTTATGTGCGCGCGCTGTCCCTCGGACTCGTCCCCGGTGAACTGCGCGAGGCCGCCGCCGCACGCCTGGTCGAGCTGATCCGCGCGGTCGGCACCCATCTCGGGACGGGCTTCCTCGCGACCGGCGACCTGCTCCCCGTCCTCGCCGACACCGGACACGCCGAAGTCGCCTACGAGTTGCTCCTCCAACGCACCCCGCCGTCCTGGCTGTACATGCTCGACCGCGGCGCGACCACCATCTGGGAGGAGTGGGAGGGCGTCGACGCCACCGGTGCCGCCCACGAGTCCCTGAACCACTACAGCAAGGGCGCGGTCGTCCGCTTCCTGCACACCCACACCCTGGGACTGCGCCAGACGCCGGGGTCGATCGCCTGGGAGTCCTTCGAAGTCGCGCCCGTCCCACACCCGTCTGTGCCCTGGGCCCGGGGTACCCACGAGTCACCGCAGGGCACGATCGCCGTCGAGTGGCGGACGGTCGGCGCCGAACTCACCGTCACGGTCGACGTACCGCCCGCGACCACCGCACGCGTCGTCTTCCCCGACGGCACCACCGTGGAACATCTCCCACCCGGCACGTTCAGCACCACCCGCCGTGTGGAGAAGGCGGGTTGAGACAACCCGGGGGCCGCCGGTGACGCCGCGGGCGGTTCGCCCCTGTCCGCGGCGTCTCGTGCCCGAGGTCGCCGCGGGCGCCGCGCCCGAACTGGAGGCGGCACGTGGCGCCTGCTCGGATGCGCCGGCCGTCCTGTCGCCGACCGACGATGGCGGAAGCAGCCGCACCGACCGGCGCCTCACGCCGGCACGATCCGATCCGGACCCGCTTCCCCACGCGTGGCCCGACCGGCGTCTGCGTCCCCGGCGGACACCACTGGTTGACTGAGTGTGTCAGGGCGCGGTGAGGCCACCCTGCAGGAGGGCTTGCCGGTTGGCTGCGAGGAGTTCGAAACGGTCGGCTTCGGTCCGGTCGATCTCTGTGATGTGCCAGCGCAGATGGCTTCCCGCGCGCAACGCCGCCGGAATGTCGACGTCCCCGGTACCGATGGGCGTCTGCGGCGCGTCGGGTTCGGCGGGACCGTCCTTGAGGTGGGCGGTCACGGCGCGTTCTCCGAGGCGCTCCAGGACCTCCACCGGATCCTGACCGGCCACGGTGGCCCAGTAGACGTCGACCTCGGCGAGGATCCCGGGATCGAGCAGCTCCCACAGCACGTCGAAGGCGCGAGCGCCGTCCGGCAGCCGCACCCACTCGAAGTGGTGGTTGTGGTAGCCGAGCCTGATCCCCGCCCCGGCCAGCTCCCGCGCCGCCGTGTTGAGGCGGTCGGCGAAGGCGCGTACACCGTCGCAGGTCTCAAACACCCGTTCGTCGAATCCGTCGACGAGCCATGGGACAGGGACGAACGCGGTGTCCGTGCCGAGGATGCGGCAGGCCTCGATCGCGGATGCCTGACTGTCGGCCGGCGACGTGCACGGAGCTGACGCCGAGGCCGGCCGCGTCCAGATCAGCGCGCAACTCGGCGGCGAAGGCGGCGAGTTCGTCGGGGGACGTGTTCCACATGCCGAGCGCGAACGGCTCGACGTGCCGGTATCCGAGCCCGGCCAGCCGCGCGAGGGTGCCGGGGCGGTCGGCCGCCAGAGCATCGATCACGCTGTACAGCTGGACGGCGAGGGTTCCGGTTCTCATTCCTCGCCCTCTGGTTCTGATGTCTGCGGGAAGGCCATCCGCATGAAGGCCCCGACGGGGCCGATGACGTCGAGATCCTGGTCCAGCAACCATTGCAACTGCAGGCCGTTGAGCACGGCCTGGAGCAGGGTGGCCGCGTGTTCGGGGGCGAGCGCTTCGTGCAGGGCCCCCTGTTCCGCCTTCTCCCGCATGCCCTGCGCGAAGTTCTCGCGTACTTTGTCGTAGCGCCACACGAAGTATCCGTGTGCCGGATGATCCGGACGTGAGGCGGCCACGGCGAGTTCGATCCACAAGCGCATCAACTCGGGGGCCTGCTGGTGGTGACGCAGCAGGTCACCGAGGTACGGCGCCAGGTGATCCATGTTCGCGACCTGCGACTGGGCGTACTCCCACTCCTCGGTGTCGCGTTCGGCGAGCACTGCGGCGAGCAGCTCGTCCTTGTTGCGGAAGTGGTGCAGCAGCCCAGCGTGGGTGATGCCGACCCGCTCGGCGATGTCCCGCAGGGACGCCTTCGCGAACCCGTGCTCGGCGAAGCTGTCACGTGCCGCCCGGACGATCTCCGCACGCCGGGCCGGTGTCTTCGTGTACGGGCCGCGGCCCTTGGCCTGGGTCACAGTGCGCTTCCTCTCCCTGGATCCCGAGCTCTCCCTCGAAAACCTTCCAAGAGTCTATATTTCACGGCCCGCTCGGAGTGTGAGCGCCGACCGGCGCGAACGCAAGAGGTGCGACGCGACGAATTCGCGCCACATAACGCTCTGATTACGAACACGGGGCGCCCCCTTCCCGCGCCCCGCGCCGCGCCCTACCTTCCGAGTGAAAAGCGACCAAGTGGTAACTGTTGGCGTGACAGGGGCACCGGCGGAGCCGTGATCGCCGCAACCTCCCTGCTCACAGCGCACGTGCCGGCTTCACACGAGCTCCAACCCACACCCGCGCCTGTGCGTCCGCCGGTTCATGCGTCCCTGCACGGACGCGCCGAAGCACCGCACTGACAAGGCCTCGGCTCTTCAGGTTCCAGGACGAAGGAATCCATCCATGCGCACACGACCCTCGCTTCCCCGGCCCAGGCCTCGGACCCGTCCGCGCTCCCAGGCCATGGCGGCCCTCGCCGTCGTCGCACTGCTGGCGACGGCCACCTCGGCATGCGACAGCGAACCCGCCGCCACCTCGAACTCCGGCGCCGACAGGACCCTCGCGCTGTCCATCCTCGGCACCCCCAACTCGTTCGACCCCGCCCAGCTCGTCGAGGGCCAGTCGACCTACGTCTGGGACTCGATCTTCGACACTCTGCTGCTCCAGGACAACAAGGGCGAGCTGCACCCCGGCGCCGCGCAGAGCTGGTCGTACTCGAAGGACGGGCTCACGCTCACCCTGAAACTGCGCGCGGGCATGAAGTTCAGCTCGGGCGCGACGGTGGACGCGAATGCCGTGAAGGCCACTCTGGAGCGCATTCGAGCCACGCCCGGTCAGAGCCAGCAGTCGCTCGCCTCCGTCTCCTCGGTCGAAGCCCCCGACACCTCGACGGTCGTCATCAAGCTCAAGCAGCCGGACTCCACGCTGCTCGCCTCCCTGTCGACGGCCCCCGGCGTGATCGGCGACCCGAAGACGATGGCGAGCAAGAGCACCGCCCTCAACCCGGTCGCCTCGGGCCCGTACACCCTCGACACGAAGGCCACCGTCAACGGCTCGGTGTATGTCCTGAAGCGGCGGGACGACTACTGGAACAAGAAGGCCTATCCGTTCCAGACGGTCAAGATCCGCGTGATCACCGACCCGACGGCGTCGGCCAACGCCCTCAAGGCGGGCGAGACCAACGCCGGCACGGTCGACGTCTCGCAGTTGTCCGCGCTCAAGGCGGCCGGCTTCAAGATCACGCACGTCCAGGCGACCGCGGGCGCCTATCTCGTCCTCGGCGACCGCGCGGGCACCAAGCTGAAGCCACTCGGCGATCTGCGCGTGCGCAAGGCCATCAACATGGCCTTCGACCGGGAGAAGCTGGTCTCACAACTGCTGCGCGGCTCCGGCAAGGCCACCGACCAGGTGTTCAACCCGAAGGACGAGGCCTACGACGACGCGCTCAACAGCGTCTACCCCTTCGACGTCGCCGGGGCCAAGAAGCTGCTCGCCGAGGCCGGCTACCCGGACGGCTTCTCGGTGACCATGCCCAGCCTCGTCTTCACCAAGAGTTTCGAGCCGATCTTCACCCAGGCGCTCGGCGACATCGGCATCAAGGTGACGTGGGAGCCGGTGCCCGCGCAGCAGACCGTCTCCGCCGTCTCCTCGGGCAAGTACCCGATGTTCCTGCTCGTGGAGGGCCTCAACAGCGACGCGATCATGACGCGCAGCTTCTACACCCCGACCGGTTCCCGCAACGTGTTCCACACCACCGACCCCAAGCTGACCACGCTCCTCGACAAGGCGGCCCGGGAACGCGACCCCGCCAAGTCCCGCGGCGTCTACCGGGAGATCAACAAGTTCGGCGTCGAGAACGCGTGGGTCGCGCCCGTCTTCTTCATCGGCAGCGACTGGGCCACCGGAAAGGGCATCACCTATCTCGGCGACGGCGCCTCGACGATGTCCACCATCCGGCAGTTCGGCGTGACCGGCTCGTCGCAGCAGTCGGGAGGGTGAGTCCGCGCCCATGACGGTCTATGTGCTGCGTCGCCTGACCGCGGGCCTCGTGCTCGCGGTCCTGGTGACCATGATCACGTTCCTGTTGCTCAGCACGTCCTTCGACGACGTGGCGAGCAGTGTCCTCGGCAGCAGTGCCACCCCGAAGCAGCTCGCCGCCCAGAAGGCCCAGATGGGCCTCGACCGACCTCTGTTCACCCAGTATCTCGACTGGCTCTCGCACGCGGTCCGTGGTGACCTCGGCGCCTCGTACTTCACCAGCGAACCGGTCCGCTCCGCCATCACCGCCCGGCTCGGCGTCACCCTGTCGATCGTCGTGGTGGCGCTGCTGGCCACCTCGGTCATCAGCGTCGCGCTCGGCGTGGCCGCCGCCGCGCGCGGCGGCGCCGTCGACCGGTTCGCGCAGGGCGCCGCGATGGTCGGCTATCTCGTCCCGAGCCTGCTCGTCGCCATCGCGCTGGTCTACGTGTTCGCCGTCAAGCTGCACGTGTTCCCGGCCACCGGGTACACCGACTTCAGCGAGAGTCCGACCCGCTGGGCGAGTTCCATCGCCATCCCCGTCGTCGCACTGATGATGGGCGGTGTCGCCAGCCTGACCTCGCAGATCCGCGGCGCCATGATCGGCGAACTGCGCAAGGACTACGTCCGAACCCTGCGCACCCGGGGCATCCCCACCCGCTCCATCGTCCTGCGGCACGCCCTGCGCAACGCCGCGGGACCGGCCCTCACCGTGCTGTCCCTGGAGTTCATCCAGATGCTCGGCGGGGCCCTGATCATCGAGCAGATCTTCGCGCTGCCGGGCTTCGGCCAGTACGCGTTCAATGCCTCCCTGCAGGGCGACGTCCCGATCATCATGGGCATCAGCCTGTTCGGCGTGCTGCTCGTCGTGGTCGTCAACCTCGTCGTCGATCTTCTCAACGGCTGGCTCAACCCGAAGGCGAGGATAGTCAGTTGACCACACCGAGTGCGGACACGCGGCGCCGCTCGAACCTGCGGCGCCTGCTCGCCGACCCCCAGGCCGTCGGCAGCGCGAGCCTGCTGACCGTCGTCGTCCTGCTCGGACTCTTCGCTCCCGTCCTCACCGATCACGGTGCCAACGAGGCGAACCTGGACGCGGTCAACGCCGGTCTCGGCGACCACGGCTATCTGCTCGGCGGGGACAAGAGCGGCCGGGACATCTTCGCCAGGCTCCTGTTCTCCATCAACACGAGCATGGTCTCGGCGCTCATCGGCGCGAGCATCGCCCTCGCGATCGGGATCACGTCCGGGCTGGTCGGGGGATACTTCGGGCGGCGCGTGCGCGGAGTCACCGAGTGGCTGTTCAGCCTGATCATGACGTTCCCCGGACTGCTCCTGCTCATCGTCCTCATGCCGGTGACCAAGGGCGACTACAAGGCCACCATGCTCATCTTCGGCGTACTGCTCTCCCCGGGCATCTACCGGCTCGTACGCAATCTCGTCGTCGGCGTGAAGAACGAACTGTACGTCGACGCCGCCCGGGTCTCCGGCCTGCCCGACCGGCGTATCCTGCGCCGCCACGTCCTCACCGTGGTGCGCGGGCCGGTGATCATCGCCACCGCGTTCCTCGCCGGGTCGTCCATCGGCGTGCAGTCAGGCCTGGCCTTCCTCGGCGTCGGCTCGAACACGGTGCCCAGCTTCGGCGCGATGATCTCCGACGGGTTCACCAACCTGTACGAGGAGCCGCTGCAGTTCGTGTGGCCGAGTCTCGTCCTCGGGGTCATCACCGCTTCGCTGGTGCTCCTGGGGAACGCGCTGCGGGACGCACTGGAGGGCGGGCGCCCGAAGCCGGCCCGGATCGTCACCGCCACCACGTACCGGCCGACGGCCGGCGGGGGAGCCGCCTCAGGACTGCTCACCGTCGACGACCTGGCCATCGCCTACCCGACACCGACCGGCGAACTGAAGGAGGTCGTCAGCGGCGTCACCCTGAGCGTGGCGGCCGGGGAGACCTTGGGCCTGGTCGGCGAGTCCGGGTCCGGCAAGACACAGACCGCGTTCGCCGTGCTCGGAGTACTGCCGGCCGAGGCGGTCGTCGTCCGAGGCTCGATCCGGCTCGACGGGCGCGAACTGCTCGGCCTGAGCGAGCGTGAACTTCGGGCGGTGCGGGGGACGTCCATCGCGTACGTGCCCCAGGAACCGATGTCGAACCTGGACCCCTCCTGCACAGTGGGCGCCCAGCTCGTCGAGGGGGTGCGCGCGGCGACGCCCATGTCCAGGTCCGAAGCCCGCGAGCGGGTCCTGGCCCTCCTCGCCCGGGTCGGCATCCCCGACCCCGAGCGCACGTTCCGGTCCTATCCCCACCAGATCTCCGGTGGCATGGCGCAGCGCGTCCTCATCGCGGGCGCCGTCGCCAGCCGGCCCCTGCTGCTCATCGCCGACGAACCGACCACCGCCCTCGACGTCACGGTGCAGGCGGAGATCCTCGACCTGCTGCGCGACCTGCAGAGGGACCTGAACATGGCGGTGCTGCTCGTGACCCACAACTTCGGTGTGGTGGCGGACATCTGCGGCCGGGTGGCGGTCATGCAGGAGGGGAGGGTCGTCGAGACCGGCACCACGGAGGAGCTGTTCGGCGTACCTCAACACCCCTACACGCGCAAGCTTCTCGACTCGATCCTCGACGAGACCGCTCTGCGCACCGACCCGCCGGCCATCCCCGCGGGCGCGCTCGAGACGGAGACCCGATGACCACACTGCTGGAGGTGAGCGACCTGCGCGTCACCTACCCCGGGCGGGTCTTCAGGGCGCGCGCCCACGAGGTTCTGCACGGCGTGTCGCTCGCCGTGGGGCAGGGCGAGACCCTCGGCGTCGTCGGCGAGTCGGGCTCCGGGAAGACGACCATCGGCCGGTCCGTGCTCGGCCTGGTCGCGCCCAGCGGGGGCACGGTCCGCTTCCAGGGCAACGACATCACCCGCGCCGGGCGCAAGGAGCGCCGTACCCTCGCCCGTGACATCCAGGTCGTCTTCCAGGACCCGTACTCCTCCCTCAACCCGGCCCTCACCATCGGCGACATCCTCAGCGAACCGTTGGTCGTGCAGGGCACCCCGGTGGGTGAGGCCCGAGGACGGGTGGCGGAGCTGCTCGACCAGGTGGGGCTGCCGGGCAACGCTTCGCAGCGGCTGCCGCGGGAGTTCAGCGGCGGTCAGCGGCAGCGCGTCGCGATCGCCCGCGCCCTGGCACCTGCCCCCCGGCTCATCGTGTGCGACGAACCCGTCTCCGCGCTCGACCTGACCACCCAGGCCCGCGTCCTCGACCTGCTCATCGACATCCAGCGGCGGACCGGCGTCGCCTACCTGTTCATCTCGCACGACCTTGCGGTCATCCGGCACGTCAGCCACCGTGTGAGCGTCATCCACCGGGGCGACATCGTCGAGACCGGTCCGGCGGCCGACGTCACCCGGACCCCCGAACACCCCTACACCCAAAGGCTGTTGCTCGCCGCGCCGGTCGCGGATCCGGCCGAACAGCGTCGGCGGCGCGAGGCGCGGCAACGCCTGTGACGTCCCGTCGCCACCGCAAAGGTGTCTTCACCCACGACCGCAGACCCAAAGCACCGGAGCACGAACCGCGGCGCCGCCGGCCGGGACCGGCATGCCGCAAGCCGTCGTCCGCCCGGAGCCGAAGACCTCAGAACCCGTTGATCGGAAACCCTCACATGACATCTTCAGAACGCACCTTCTGCAATCCGCTCGATATTTCCTACCGCTATCAGGACATCCGGTTCTCCGGCATGGTCCGGGGCATCAAGCTCGGCGAGCCGCGGCGGAGCGTGCACCGGGAGGCCGCGGATCCCTCGATCGTGCGGTACCGGGACCGCTACTACATGTTCGTCTCGATGTCCGCGGGGTTCTGGCACTCGGCCGACCTCGTGCGGTGGGAGTACCGCGCGACGTCCAAGCTGCCGGCCCTCGACTACGCGCCGGACGTCCGGGAGGTGAACGGGGCGCTCTACATCAGCGCGTCCCGCAAGGAGGACAACTGCCCCTTCTTCCGGAGCGTCGACCCCCTGTCCGACGACTTCGTCGAGGTCACGCCGGGCACCTTCCCCTTCTGGGACCCGAACCTCTTCCAGGACACCGACCAGTCGGTATACCTCTACTGGGGGTGTGACAACAAGACACCCCTCTACGGGGTCCGGCTCTCGGACACCTTCAGTCCGGTCGGCGAGCCTTCGCCTCTGATCAGCTCCGATGTCCTCGCCCACGGCTGGGAGCAGCTCGGCGAGGACTACGTCGTCGTACCGCCGCAGACCGAGCGGGAGAAACTGCTCAGTCAGGTCGTCGGCACCGCCCCCTACATCGAGGGCGCGTGGATGACCGAGCGCGACGGTACGTACTACCTGCAGTACTCGGCGCCCGGCACACAGTTCAACACCTATGCCGACGGGTACTACACGGCCTCCTCACCCCTGGGGCCCTTCACCTACTCCCCCGACAGCCCGTTCTCGTCCAAGCCGGGCGGATTCATCACCGGCGCGGGACACGGCAGCACGTTCCAGGACCGGCACGGAAACTGGTGGCATGCGGCGACCATGCGCATCTCGGTGAACGACGTGTTCGAGCGCCGCGTCGGGGTCTTCCCGGCCGGCTTCGACGACGACGGTGTGCTGTTCTGCAACCAGAACTTCGCCGACTACCCGACAGCCGTCCCGGACGGCCCGTTCGATCCGTGGACGCCTCCCGCCTGGATGCTGCTCTCCTACAAGGCGGATGCCGTCGCCTCGTCCGCGGCTCCCGGCCACGAGCCCGCGTCCGCCGTCGACGAGGACATCCGCACCTGGTGGGCGGCCGCGAGCAGCGAACCGGGCGAGTCCCTGACCATCGACCTCGGGGCGGTCAAGACCGTGCACGCCCTGCAGATCAATCTGGCGGACCACGAGTTGGCCGACGGCGCGCCGTACGCTCCCGACGGAGTGGACAAGGGCCATTCCTGGCGAGCCATCTTCCCGAGCCACCAGCCGGCGGAGTTCGTGGTCCAGATCTCGCGGGACGGGCAGGAGTGGACCGTCGTACGCGATTCCCGCGGGACGGGCCTCGACGCTCCCCACGCCTACCTCGTCCTGGACGCGCCGCGGCAGACCCGCTTCGTCCGGGTGACCAGCGGCCGGCTGCCGTTCGACGGCGTCTTCGCCGTCAGCGGGGTGCGCGTCTTCGGGACCGGCGACGGCGACGCCCCGCCTGCAGTCCGTGCGCGGGCCACCCGCGTGGACGACCTCACCGCCAGGATCGAGTGGGACGCCGCGGCCGGAGCCATCGGTTACAACGTCCGCTACGGCCGTCACCCGGAGAAGCTGTACCACAGCTGGCTGGTGTACGAGCGCACGGCCCTCGACCTGCGTTCCCTCAACGCGGGTGCGGAGTACTGGGTGGCCGTCGACGCGTTCGGTGAGGCAGGCGTCACCTCCGGCGAACCCGTGCCCGCGGCATGGGCCGAACGCGCCGCGGACGACGACCACATCTGACCGCCTGTCGCATCTCGTTCCGGGTCGCCTTCCCGCCGACGGCACTTCCCCCTTGTTCACGCCCAGGACTCAGGAGTACTCATGCGCGGCACAACTCCGTTCCTGTGGGGAGCCTCCAGCTCCCCGCACCAGACCGAGGGCAACAACGTCAACAGTGACTGGTGGGCCCTGGAGGGGCGGCGACCCGGGCTGGAGCGCAGCGGCGACGCACTCGACAGCTACCACCGTTTCGAGGAGGACATGCGGCTACTCGCCGACGCCGGGCTCAACGCCTACCGGTTCGGCGTCGAGTGGGCGCGCGTCGAACCGGTGCCGGGACACTTCTCCCGGGCCGAACTCGCCCACTACCGGCGGATGATCGACACCGCCTTCTCGCTCGGTCTGACACCCGTCATCACGCTCCACCACTTCTCCAACCCGCGGTGGTTCGCCGAGGAGGGGGGCTGGCTCGGCGAGCAGGCCGTCGACCGGTTTACGCGTTACGTCGAGACCGTCACGGGAATCCTGGCCGACGTCCCCTGGGTCGCCACCATCAACGAACCCAACATGCTGGCGATGATGATGACCGTCGAACGCCAGGGGCCGGCCCGCCTCAGTGGCGTGTCGCAGGGCCTGGCCGGCGCCGACAACGCGCCTGTGAAGCTGCCCGCCCCCGACCCGGAGATCGGTGCCGTCCTGGTGAAGGCCCATCACGCGGCCCGGGAGGTGGTCCGGGCGAACACCGGCGCGGCCGTGGGCTGGACCATCGCGAACCGCGCCCTCGCCGCGAGACCCGGAGCCGAGGACAGGCTCCGCGAGATCGAGTACGTCTGGGAGGACCTGTACCTCGAAGGCTCGCGGGGTGACGACTTCGTCGGTGTCCAGTCGTACACCAGCGAGTGGGTCGGACCCGAGGGCATCGAGCCGCATCCGCCGCACCCCGACAACACCATGGTGGGCAAGGCGTACCGGCCCGACGCTCTCGGCATGGCGGTCCGCCACACCTGGGACGTCACGGACGGGATCCCGATCCTCGTGACCGAGAACGGCATCTCCACCACCGACGACAGCCGACGGATCGCCTACACACAAGGGGCTCTGAACGGTCTGTTCGCCGCGATCGACGACGGCATCGACGTCCGGGGCTACCTGCACTGGAGCGCCCTCGACAACTATCGCTGGGGCGACTGGAAGCCGACTCTCGGCCTGATCGCCGTCGACCGGGAGACCTTCGAACGCCACCCGAAGCCGAGCCTCGCCTGGCTGGGCGACGTCGCCCGGCGCGGCGCTCCTGAACGACGGACACCCATGCGGTGACGGCAAGGGTGCGGCTCAGGCCCAGGGGGTCACCGGAACGAAGGAGCTGTCCTGCCGGAACAGGTCCGTCACGTCCGTCACGGTTCTGTCCGTTGGCCGACCAGACCCACGCTCAGGCGTTCCGTGCCTGCCAGGCGCGCACGTAGGCGCGGCCGTAGTCGTTACCGTGCGGAGTGCGCAGCACGGTGTGGATGTGGAACGGCTTCGGGGTGTCGTAGTCGAGGAAGACGCCGCAGTGGTGGTCGAGTTCGGCGATGAGCACCGGCGACTGGAGCCGGTAGTAGAAGACGTCGCCGGCCTCGTGGCCGCCGATCCAGCTGAGCCAGGTCTCGTCGAGGTGGTCGCGGATCTCGCGCATCCGGGCCGCGCGCGGGCCGTCCGGCAGCAGGGACACGAACGACTCGGCGATCTCCAGGAGGATCTCCCGGGCCCGCTCGGGCATGTCCGCGGCCCGCAGGCCCTCGACCGGGATCACCCGGTTGTCCTGGAAGGCCCCGGCGAGATGCCGTTCGTCGCCGGGGTGGATACGGCCGGGTGGCATGGCGGGGTCGACCATGTGCTCGTACACGGTCGCGGTGGCGCGCTGGTCCGGCGGGAGCGCGGCCATCAGGTCCGTGCCGAGCCGGATCCGGTCGGTCAGGGCCACCGTGCCGGCGCGGGGGCCGTCGTCGATCTCGTTGGGTTCGGCGCCGAGGAAGACGGGGCTGACGACCATGCGCCCCTCGACGATCAGGCAGTGCACGGCGCAGTGGTGGCCGAACAGCTGCCAGCCCCACGGAGCGGTGGGGTCGGGATTCCCGTAAAGCGCGAAGTTGTAGCTGAACTCGTTGAGGATGCTCTGCAGGCCCACGACCTCGCCGAGGAAGCCGTTGATCAGCATCATGTCGTGCACCAGGCGGAAGCCGTCGGCGCTCAGCGACGCCTCCACCAGGGCGAGGGCCTTCTGCCGGACCTCCGGTGGCTGGAACTCCAGGCGGAGGCCGGTGTCGAACTGCAGGAACTCCGGGTTGGCCCAGGTCTGCCACTCGACCGCGTCCACCGGGTGTCTCAGCTTGGCGCGACCGTCCTCGTCGAGTGCCGCCAGCAGGTCCCGCGCCGCGGCGACCATGGCGGCGACGGGAGCCTCCTCACCGGGGCGGGCCGGCTCCCAGGCGTGCGCCTCGGGCCGTAGTGTGCCGTCCTCGGTCACTCCCCGGAACTCGGCGTGCTGCAGGGGTTTCCAGCCGCGGATCAGCTCGCCGGTGAACGGGGCAGCCTTGGCCGCCTCCCGGTATTCGTAGGCGTCCAGGCCCCTGATCGAGGCCAGGCGCGGCGAGTTGGACGGGTAGAGGTACTTGCGGTACTCAGCTGGTGACATGACGGCTCCCGTGACCCCGTGCTTCAGTCGGTATGGTTGTGGCGCGCGACGGCGGCGCGAACGGCGTCCTCGTCCCCGGCGGCGATCGCCTCCACCAGGTCGGCGTGGATCCGCAGCCGCCTCGCGCGGTAGGCGCCGGCGTCCCGGTCGGGGGTGCGCGCGGTGGACGACGTGAGGTGCCCGAGCGTGCCGATGTAGACCGCGCGGGCCATGGCGTTCGGGCACAGCTGCGCGATGCGCTCGTGCAGGGCCCAGTTGGCGCGCATGAAGGTGTCCCAGTCCGGCGCGGCCGCCATGTCGTCCAGGCAGGCCCGCAGCGGCAGGATGTCGCCCGCGCCCGCGCACCGGGCGGCGCCGACGTCGACGAGCTCCTCCAGGTGGTTGCGGAGTTCGATGGCGTCCGCGACCGTGCCCGGTTCTCCCGCGACGCTGAGCAGGGTGTGGCGCAGCCGCACGACCGGGCTCTGGTCCGCGACGAACAGTCCGCCGCCGCGACCGGGGCGGATCTCGAGCACCCCTCGGTCACGCAGGAGCCGGATGGCTTCGCTGACCGTGGCGCGCGCCAGACCGGACTCTTGGCGGATCTCCTCGATGGTGCCGATCGCGGAGCCGGGACTCAGTCCGCGGACGCGGTCTTCGAGGGCGCCGGCGAGTTGCTCGGCCCGTGTGCCGCCGGGAGCGCTCAGGCCGGCCAGCACGGCGCGGTTCTCGGTAACCATGACGGCATTCAATCATAAAGGTTATAACCTTTAGAAGGTTATGGAGTTACTGTCTTCCCCGAGCGGAGGAGTGCGGATGCAGATCGTGGGAGTGGCGTACGGCGACGAGGTACGGGTGGCCAACCTGTCGCCGGACGGCGACCGGCTCACCGTGGTGGCCGGCGTGCGGGAGTTCTGGGCCGACCCCGAGGTATGGCTGGCCCGTACCCCTGCCGGCGAAGCGATATCGGCGGGTGAGGCGCGCCTGGTGCCGCCGGTGCTGCCGGAGGCACAGATGCTGTGCGTCGGTCTGAACTACCTCGAACACGCCGCCGAAGGGTCCTACCGGGACCAGGAACTGCCCGAGCACCCCACGCTGTTCGCGCGGTGGACGCGATCGCTGACGGTCGGCGGGGCCGAGATCCCCGTGCCCTCCACCGAGGACGGTCTGGACTGGGAGGGCGAGATCGTGGCCTGGGTGGGCCGGACGCTGGTGGACGCCGACCCCGCCGAGGCGCTCGAGGCCGTGGTCGGCTACTCGACGTTCAACGACGTCACCGCGCGGCGGGCGCAGAAACTGACCTCGCAGTGGACCCTCGGCAAGAACGCCGACCGCTCCGGCCCGCTCGGTCCCATGGTGCCCGCCGGCGAGGTGGGCGACCTGCGGGACGGACTGCGGGTGCGGACCCGGGTCAACGGCACGACCGTCCAGGACGCCTCCACCAGCCAGATGATCCACCACGTGGGCGAGACGCTGGCCCACATCTCGCGCACCCTCACGCTGCGCCCCGGCGACCTGCTCGCCACCGGCACCCCGTCAGGTGTCGGCTACGCCCGCACCCCGCCCTGGCTGCTGCGGCCCGGCGACATGGTGGAGGTCGAAGTCGAGCGCCTCGGGATCCTCCGCAACACGATCGTGGGCGGGGAGCACCGCCGGAAGCCCCTCTCGGGTCCGCTCGACTGAGGACGCCGGTGGCCCCGGGGTCGCCTCCGGGCGGGAGCAGTGGCCCTTCCCCGAGGGACAGGCGGGCTGCCCCGGTTCCGGACGCGGGAAGACCCCTCGCCGTGTCCGGAACGGGGGTGCTGGGCCCGCCGGCGAAGGGCCGCCTGACCGCTCCGGGCATGACCCGCGCTCAGGGTGTGGATCTCGCACGGTCGCCTCGTGGTGGACGTCAACGATCCGCGGGCGGACCTCGCGGAGGAAGCGTGCAGGTTCCCTACCAGGGCGTGCGTCAGCCGCTGAGCCAGGGATCCGGAGTGTTGCCGAAGGACGCGAGCACGTCCGGTCCGGCTCGTCCTCGCTCTGGTGCTGTCAATGATGCTGTCAATCCGTGGTGACAGTCACGGTGGGGTTCCTTCGGTGGCCGAACCGGAGTTCACGAAATGGGCACCTCCTCGGCGTCGTAGCCGTAGATCCAGCCGTTGCCCACCAGGGGGTCGGACCCGGCGAGTGCCGTGTCGCGGGCCTGTTGCTCGGGGCCGTCGGGCAGGTGGTTGACGTCGCGGCGGCCATGACTGATCTGCTGAAGACGTGTGGTGCGTTCGATGCGTACCGCCTCGTACTGCTTCAGCGCCTGCTCGGGATCGTCGGCCGACTCAGCCAGGCAGCGCGCCAGTACCGCGGCGTCCTCGATGGACTGGGCCGCGCCCTGGGCGAAGAAGGGGAACATGGGATGCGCGGCATCCCCGAGCAGGGTGGCCCGGCCCCGGCTCCAGCGCCGCAGCGGCGCCCGGTCCAGCAGAGCCCAGCGGCCGGGGACGCTGCCGGCGGCGATGAGGTCCGTCACCCGCGGGTCCCAGCCGGCGAACTCGGCGTGGAACTCCTCGATCGTGGCCTTCGCGCTCCACGACTCGTCGGTGTAGTCCCCGGCGGGGGCGAAGGCGACGACATTGACGGCCCGTCCACCATTCATCGGGTAGTGCACGAAGTGCCGTCCCGGCCCGAGCCAGAGGGTCTGGGCGGGGCGTAGGGCGAAGTCGGGTGCGGCGTCGGCGGGCACGATGGCGCGGAAGGCGCAGATGCCGGAGTACTCCGGCGGTGTGGACTCGGCAACCATGCTCCGGACGACGGAGTGCACGCCGTCGGCGCCGATGACGACGTCCGCCTCTGCGCGGCTGCCGTCGGCGAAGCGCAGTTGCACACCGTGCGGACTCTCGTCGACCGAGGTGCACCGGGCGCCCAGGCGGATCCGGTCGCCGGGTACGGCCGACTTGACGGTGTCGAGCAGGTCGGCCCGGTGGACGACGTAGGTGCGCTCGCCGTAGAGCCGCTCGCACACGCCGCTCAGCTTCTCCACCGACAGCACGCCGCCATCAGCCCAGCGGCGGAACTCCCAGCCCCAGTCCAGCGGCACGGCCCCGCGCAGGAACCGTTCCATGACGCCGAGACGGCGCAGCAGCCGTACGGCGTTGGGGGCCGCGACGAGTCCGGCGCCGACCTCGCCGAGCGCGGGCGCCTGCTCGTAGACGGTGGCGGTCAGTCCCGCGCGGTGCAGGAAGGCCGCGGCGGCCAGACCGCCGATGCCGCCCCCGACGATGGCGATCCGCGGGCCGGGCACGTGGGTGGGCATGGATCCACTCCTCTGACTCAAGGGCGAGCGTCCTACTGACCCGGATCCTTGCCCACGCCCCGACAGCCGCGAAAGGTACTATGTTCATTCAATGGACATCGCCTTTCGATGCCCCCCGGAGTTGAGGACTGATGCCGCGTACCAGTCAGCCCGGCCGCAGCGTGAGTTCGCGGCTGCTCGACGTTCTCTTCGCGTTCCGGCCCGGCCGGTCTCGCCTCACCCTGGCCGACCTGACCAGGGAGACCGGGCTGCCCCATGCCACAGTGCGCCGACTGGCGCTGGAACTCGCCGAGGCGGGAGCGCTGGAACGGGCACCGAACGGCTCGCTCAGTGTGGGCATCCGGCTGTGGCAGCTGGGCACACTGGCACCGCTGAGCGTTCCGCTGCGCACCGCCGCGCTCCCTTTCATGGACGACCTGCACACCGCGCTGCGCCAGCACGTCCAACTCGCGGTGCTGGAGGGGACCGAGGCCGTGCTCGTCGAGCGGCTGTCGGCGGGCAACGCGGTGGACGTCATGTCGGAGATCGGCGGAAGGCTGCCGCTGCACTGCTCCGGCGTAGGCAAGGTGCTGCTCGCCCACGCCGGTTCCCAGCTGACGGAACAGGTCGTCGCACAGGGCCTGCCCGCCTACACCGAGCGCACCGTCACCGATCCCGCGCGGCTGCTGGAACAGTTGGACGAGTGCCGCGAGACCGGCGTGGCCGTCGTCCTCCAGGAGACGACACCCGGCGCCGACTCGGTGGCCACCCGCGTCCTCGACGACGAGGGCAAGGTCGTCGCGGCCCTGTCGGTCGTCGTGAGCGCCGGGTCGGTCGATCTGCGGACGGTACGGCCGGCCGTCATCGCCTCCGGACTGGCCGTGTCCCGCAGACTCGGGTGGCATCCCTCGGCGGGAGTCGAGCAAGCGCGGTCGGACAGGTCTCGATGACGGACCCGTCAGGGATCCACCCCGGGACGTCGCCGGTGCTTCGGCCAAGGCAGTGGCCGTACGTCCCGCCGGACCGCTGCGCGGCCGGTGGGGACCATCAGGCGCACCGTTTCGCCGGCTTCGGCACCGAGTCCCTCATCGCGGGCAGCGCGGCAGGACACAGGCCACCGCAGGCACCGACGACGCGTTCCGAGCACATGATGAGCGACGACGAACGGCCGACGGGACGACGGAGATGCCGAACGACATGCGACGAGGCGCCCAGCACGCCTCGCTACCGGCGGTTTGCGTCGCTCGGGGCCAGCAGGCCGTCCACCACCAGTCCGGCCAGTGCGTCCGCCCTGGCGAGACGTTCCGCGTGCGACATGTGCTCGGGCCGGCCCAGGCGCCGGGCGAGGGGCTCCTGCACCAGTCCTGACACGGGAGTGATGATGGCGAAGAACAGGACGTCCATCGGAACCCGGACCATGCGCCCGGATGCCATCAACCTCTCGGTACTGGGCGCGACGAGGGCCAGCGCCGGCTCGATGTAATGCCGGCAGAGGTAGTCCAGCCGCTCGGTGTCCCGTGCGGACTCATCCGCCATCAGCACGGCCAGGTACGGTTCGCCGATGTTGATCCGGTAGAAATCCGTGACGAACCGCCGCACCACGTCCTCGTCGTCGCTTCCGGGTACGGCCGGCGCCAGGCGCGTGACCTGAGCCCCTAGCGCGGCGTCCACCACCGCACGCCAGAAGGCCGCCTTGGAGCCGTAGCGGTCGTTGATGAAGGTGTGGCTGACGCCGAGACGGCGCGCGAGCTCCCGTGCCGACGCCCGGTCGTATCCCAGCTCCGCGAACGCCTCCAGGCCCCGCAGCAGGACGTCCCGCTCCGCGGGCACTTCGGGGGAATCCGCGCCGGGGCGCCCTGGGCGTCGAGTGGTGCTCGCCTTGCCTCCCACGTGCCCTCCTCAGACGGCTGTACGGGCGCGCGCCCGACAGTCGGGCCAGCGTAGCCGCCCGGATCGGCGCATCGCGAGCACTGCGCCTGGTCAGCGCCTCATCCCGAACCCGCCGCCCCGGCCTCATCACCGGTTGACAGATGCCGGGCAACGAGTAATCTGACAAGTGTCGGATATTGCGGCGGGCACCCCCTCGGGGTGCGACTTGAGGCCCGCCACGCCATCGAGCAGGCCGTACCGGCACACCCACCCCTCCCCCGCCGAACGGACCACCTTCCCCTCATAACCACCGACAGTACGAAACAGTTTCGTTCACATACTGACCGTATGCATCCCTGCAGGGCATCCACACAAGGAGCCGTCATGCGTAAGACCACCGTCGGCGCGGCCGCCATCGCTTCCGCGCTGATCGCCTCACTCACCCTCGCCTCGGGAGGACCGGCCACCGCGACAACCGGCGCCGGCTCGGCCGCGGCGCACAGCACCACCTCCGGGCAGGGGCCGGCCCATACGAGCCTTCCGGTCCTCGTCGACCCCGCCGCCGACCTCGCATCCAACCCCGACAGGCTCAACCAGTCCTGGTACGTGACCGCGCACGTGACCGCGGGGGGGCACCGGTACGGATTCCTGGCCCACTACCTGAGCGCCGGCGACGCCAAGCAAGGGCGCGCCCTCTCATCGGTGTCGATCACCGACGAAGACACCGGCTGGTACACGAAGTCGGAGATCGTCCTTCCTCCCGGGACGGGCCTCTCCGACAAGCAGGGCGTGGACATCCACACCGACAACATCACCTGGACGGGCAGCGCCAAGGAGATGAGGCTGCGCGCCAAGGTCCCCGAGGGGACCATCGACGTCACGCTCCGCCCCCGCGGAAACGTCCTCTACAACATGGGCACGGGCTACTTCCCCATGTTCGGCGACGCGAAGTACCCGAACTACGAGTACGCCCTCCCCGCCGTTGACACCTCCGGGACGCTGGCGCTCAACCACCGCACCGAGAAGGTCCGCGGGCAGTCCTGGGTGGACCGCCAGTGGGGACCCCTTCCCGACATCTCCTCGGGCCGCGCCTCGTGGGCCTGGATGAACCTCAACCTGTCCAACGGCGACAAGATCAGCGTCTGGAACCAGAAGTATGACAAGCAGAACAACTTTGCGACCATCCTGAAGCCCGACGGCACCCAGACCCTTGCCGAGGCGACGCTCACGCCCGACACCTCCACCCTCTGGACCAGCCCGACCACCGGAAAGAGCTACCCCACGCGCTGGAAGGTCACCATCCCGGGCGAGCACGCCAAGCTGAACGTCACCGTCTACGCCAAGAACCAGGAACTGGTGACCACCGGGCCTCGCTACGAGGGAAGCGCCGCCGTCACCGGCACCTACGACCACCGCCCGGTCACCGGCACCACCTACATCGAGGTCACCGCCCCCCAGTAGCCGTCCACGGCCGCCGAACAACGGGCCTGAACACCGCGCCAGCGTCTGTGTGACCGTGGCCCGCACAGCCGTAGCCTGTCGGCTCAAGTCCCGCTGACCGGCCTCCGCTTGCACAGGAAGCCGACGGTCGCCACCGTTCCATGACTCTCCCGACCGTCGGCGGCACGCCGCCGAGGACCCCGGCCAGGCTCCGGTGTCGACCCTCGCCGGGGTGCCGCACTGCGCCGAGCACCAGGCCTCGGGCGATCGTCACCTGCGCCGCTTCCCGCTCTTGACCACCTGCCTGATGGAGGCCTAGCTTCCCAGTGAGCCACTTATGGTCCACCGGTCCGCGATGCGGACCAACTTCCGCTTCAGGACGGGCGGTGCTCGATGAGGGAGCGACGAAAAGATGCCGACGAAGCAAACCGCCGCAAGCCGGGGACGTCGTCCACACGCACGTTCTCGTCGTCGGCGCCGGGCCTGCAGGACTGACGGCGGCTGCGTTCGGGATCTCGCCCCCGGCACCGATGTGCTGTGGAGCCCGTGGACCACCGCCGTGCCCCACACGGAATGGATGGCCCTGTTGCTGATGCACGACCCGCTGCCCGCCGACGCCTCGGACCAGGCGATCGCCGAAATCGTCCGGGCCGGAATCAGGGATCCCGACGGCGAGTTCAAGATCAAGCACATCGGGCGCCGGCAGATCAACCACATGGGGGCCGAGCAGTACCGCAAGGACCGGGTATTCGTGGCCGGCGGCGCGGCACACCGTCATCCGCCGGCCAACGGACCCGGCAGCAACACCTCGATCCAGGGCCCCCTACGACCTGGCCTGCAAACTCGCCCCCGTGCTGCGCGGAGACGCCGGTGAGGCGCTGCTGGACACCTACCACGACGCGCGCGAGCCGGTGGAGCGCCAGATGATCGACCGGGCGATCGAGAGCATCGCCGAACTCCAACCGCCCAGCGAGGCGACCTGCTCGGCTTACGGGCAGACCGCCGAGCAGGTCTGGGCGGCCGTCGACGATCTCTTCGCCCCGGGCGAGGCCGGGGCGGACCGCCGAGCCGACCTGTCTGAAGGCAGTGCGGCTGATCGACCACCAATTCAACTGCTACGGCGTGGAGTCGGGACTGCCGTACACATCCGTCGTCGACGACGGCACGCCGTTGCCCGCCCACACGCGAGCCCTCGAGCTCCACTGTCACCCGACGACACGTCCCGGCGCCCACCCGCCGCATGTCCGGCTCCCCCACGGCACCGAGTACGTCTCGACGCTCGGCCTCGTCGGGCAAGGCCGGTGCACCGTGCTCACCGGTGTCGGCGGAGCGGAGTGGACCACGGCCGCGGCGGCCGTCCCGCTCGAAACCGGTCTCACCGTCGAGGCGCGGACGGTCGGAATGCGCGCCGACGACGTGCTCGGTGCGAGGACCCGCGTCCCGGTGCGGTGACTCGGCTGTGTCAGCGTGCATCAGCCGTTTGGAGGGTGACGTCGCTGAGGCGCCCCTCAAAAGCCCTTGGCTCGGACACGGGAGTCCTCGTGGAGTCGACCGTCACCCCGAGGCCGTGCCGCTGAACCAGCGGGACCACGACCGCCCACGACTGGAGCGCTCCATGGCAGCCTCGTCCCCAACGCCTCACTCACTCCTATTGTCACGCCGTGACCTGGAGTTCATGCTCTACGACTGGCTCGGCGTCGAAACGCTCATCAAGCGCGAACGGTACGCCGATCACACGCGGGAGACCTTCGACGCCGTCCTGGACCTCTGCACCCAGATCGCCGAGGAACGCTTCGCACCGCACAACAGGCTGAACGACGAGCAGGAACCGAAGGTGGTCGACGGCCTGGCCGTGGTACCGCCCGGCATCAAGACCGCCCTCGACACGGTGGCGGACGCCGGACTGCTCAGCGGCGGCATGGACGCCCGTGTCGGAGGCCTGCAACTCCCGCAGGTCGTCCAGACCGCCTGTTTCCTCTGGTTCCAGGCTGCCAACATCAGCACGTGGGCGTACGCCATGCTGACGGTGGCAGGCGCCAACCTGCTGCTCACCCACGGCACCGACGAACAGGTCGCCGCCTACGTCCGCCCCATGGTCGAGGGTCGCTTCCACGGCACCATGTGTCTGTCCGAGCCGCAGGTGGGATCCTCGCTCGCCGACATCACCTGCCGCGCCGAGCCCCGCGACGACGGCACCTTCCGGATCTTCGGCAACAAGATGTGGATCTCCGGAGGCGACCACGAGCTGGGCGAGAACATCGTCCACCTGGTGCTGGCGCGGATTCCGGGCGGCCCGCCCGGCGTGAAGGGCCTCTCGCTCTTCCTCGTGCCCAAGTACCTGGTGAGAGCCGACGGCGCGCTGGGCGAGCGCAACGACGTGGTCCTCGCCGGGCTGAACCACAAGATGGGATACCGCGGCACGACGAACACCCTGCTGAACTTCGGCGAGGGCGGGTACCGGCCAGACGGCCAGCCGGGCGCCGTCGGTCACCTCATCGGCGCACCGCATCAGGGTCTCGTCGCCATGTTCCACATGATGGACGAGGCGCGGATCGGCGTCGGAGCGGGGGCGACGGCACTGGGATACACCGGCTACCTGAAGTCCCTCGCGTACGCCCGGACACGCACCCAGGGACGTCCCGCGGGGGTGAAGGACCCCGCCGCACCGCCGGTGGCCCTGATCGAGCATGCCGACGTCCGGCGGATGCTCCTGTCTCAGAAGTGCTACGTGGAAGGCGCGCTGGGACTCGTCCTCTACTGCGGCAGGCTGCTCGACGACGAGCGGAGCGCGGCCGACGCCGCGGCGCGGACACGGGCCCGTCTGCTGCTGGGGGTCCTCACGCCGATCGCGAAGAGCTGGCCTTCCCAGTGGTGCCTGCACGCGAACGACCTGGCGATCCAGATCCACGGCGGCTACGGGTACACCCGCGAGTACGACGTGGAGCAGCACTACCGGGACAACCGGCTCAACGCCATCCACGAGGGAACCCACGGCATTCAGGCCCTCGACCTGCTGGGCCGCAAGGTGGTCATGGACGGCGGGGCGGGCCTCGGCGCTCTCGAAGCGCTCGTCCGGGCCACGATCGAGCGGGCCTGTGCCGTCGGCGGGGAGGCGCGCGACCTCGCGGCGGCTCTCGATCACGCCCTCACCCGGCTCGTAGAGGTGACCCGGACGATCCACACCGCCGACGTGCCCGCCGGCGTTCGCCTGGCCAACGCGTCGGTGTATCTGGAGGCCGCCGGCCATGTCGTCGTGGCCTGGATCTGGCTGGAGCAGTTCCTCGCCACCTGCGACGGCGACGATTCCCTGCGGCAGGGCAAACGGCAGGCCTGCCGCTACTTCTACCGCTGTGAACTGCCCTGCGCCGAGCCGCAGTTCGACCTCCTCGCGCGCCTGGACACGACGGCGCGCGATACCGATGACACATGGTTCTGAAGGGACGACACCGATGACATCACCGGTCCGCATCGAGTACGACAGCGACGGTGCCCTCGCGGTCGTGATACTCGACAAGCCGCCGCTGAACCTCTTCGACGAGGCGCTGTTCGCCGCGTGGGAGCAGGTCGTCGACGAGCTTGCCGCCGTCACCGATCCGGCGCGCCCCGATCGTGCCAGAGCGGTGCTCATCGAGGCACGGGGCACAGTCGTCTCCGGCGGCGTCGACGTGGCGACGTTCGCCGCGATCGCGGAGAGCCCCGGTGCGGTGCAGCGCGCCGGGGCCCTGTGGAAGCGGCTGGTGCGGATCGTCCAGGCGCTGGAGGAGCTGCCGGTGCCGACGGTCTTCGCCGCGCACGGGCTGACCCTCACCGCGGCGTTCGAGATCGCTCTGGGGTGCGACATCCTGCTTGCTGCTCAGTCCGCGTCATTCGGGCTGGTGGAGATCGTCGTAGGGCTGACGCCCTCGATGGGAGGGCCTCAGCGCCTGGCCGAACGTGCCGGGCCGGCCAGAGCCCGTGAGCTGATCTACACAGGGGAGCGCTGTTCGGCGGCGACCCTCGAGCGCTGGAACGTGGTGAACCGCGTTCTCCCGGACGAGGGTTTCACCGAGGCGGCGCGGGAGTACGCGCGCCTCGTCGCAGCGGGCCCTACCTGCGCCCACGCGGCGACCAAGCGGCTGGTCGCGACGGCTGTCCGCGACGGCGTGCGGGCCGCGGACGACGCCGTGCCGGCGGTGTCCAGTGCCCTCTTCGCCACCGACGACCTGCACGACGCGGTCACCTCGTTCCTCCGTGACGGCCCGGGCAAGGCGACCTACCAGGGCCGATGAACCGGCCGCTGGTCAGCGTCGGCTGCTGGCGGGGCAGTCCGTGCGGGACATGCGGCACGCCTGCCGCTACCGCCCGGTGTGTGACCGGTTCTCCGGCCACACACCGGGCGGTCATCCGGCCTGCGGCGGATCCACGAAGAAGTCGAGCTCCGGCTGCGGCCCCCCGCCGTACCCGGCCAGGTCCGTGATACCGGCTTCGGCCAGGACTTCGGCGTCGACGAGGGTCTCGCCGGTCCGCTCGCGCGGCGGGCGGGAGAACACGGCGAGGGCCGCGTCCGCCGTGATCTCGGGGCTGCGTGACCGGGAGGCGACGTTCTCGCCGCCCAGGACGTTGGACACCGCGGCGGTCGCGATCATGGTCTGCGGCCAGAGGCAGTTCGCGGCGATGCCGTGCTCCGCGAACTCGGCTGCCCAGCCGAGGGTGAGCAGGGTCATTCCGTACTTCGTGTGTGTGTAGGCGGGGTGGACGCCGAGCCAGCGCGGGGCGAGGTTGAGCGGCGGTGACAGGGTCAGGATGTGGGCCTGGTCGGACTGTTTCAGGTACGGCAGGCAGGTCCGGGTCAGCAGGAAGGTGCCCCTGCTGTTGATCGACTGCATGAGGTCGAAGCGCTTGAGGGGCAGCTCCTCGGTGCCCCGCACATCGAGGGCACTGGCGTTGTTGACGCAGATGTCGACGCCGCCGAACCGATCGACCGCGGTGGCGACCGCCCGCTCGACGTCGGCCTCCTCACGGACGTCGCCGACCACGGCGACGGCGGATCCGCCGGCGGCCTCGATCGCGTCGACCGCTGTGTGCACGGTGCCCGGCAGCCTCGGGTCGGGCGTGTCGGTCTTGGCCAGGAACACCGCGTTGGCGCCCTCGCGGGCCGCGGCGGTGAGGATGGCGAGCCCGATGCCGCGGCTGCCGCCGGACATCACGATGGTCCGGCCCTTCAGTGATGTCCCCATGACGGGGTTCTCCCATCGTCGGTCTTCGGGTGCGTGTCAGTGGCCCTTGAAGCGCGCGGGCCTCTTCTCCAGGAAGGCCAGGGCGCCTTCGCGGAGGTCGTTCGAGGTGCGGCAGCGGGCGACGGCCTCGATCGCGTGGCCCAGCGCGACGCTGCCTGCCGCTTCGTCGCCCTCGCTCAGGCGTCGGACGGCTTGTACGGACGCCTTGGCGGCGCGGACCGACAGAGGGGCGTTCGCGGCGATGGTCGCGGCGAGTTCGTCGACGGCCTTGCCCAGCTCGTCGGGTTCGACGACGCGGTCCACCAGCCCAACGGCGTGTGCCTCCGCAGCCGGGAGACGACGTCCGGTGAACAACAGGTCGCTCGCGACGGCCGGGCCCACGGTCTGTACGAGTGCGGCGGTCTGCTCCAGCGGGTAGCCGACGCCCAGTCGGGCGGCCGGGATGGCCAGGACGCTGCGGGTGTCCGCGTAGCGGAGGTCCGCGCCCAGCGCGAGGGCCATGCCCGCGCCCAGGCAGTAGCCGTGGATGCGGGCGATGACGGGCACGGAGAGCGCGGACAGCCGTGTGAACAGCGTCGTGGCCGCGTCGTCCGCCGCCCGCCGTGCGGCATCGTCCTGTCGCCCCGGGAACTCGCTGATGTCCGCGCCGGAGACGAAGGCCCGTTCACCGGCGCCGCGCAGGACGACCACGCGTACGTCCGGATCCTCGTCCATCGCCCTTAGTGCGACGGCGAGTTCGGTCATCATCGCCACGGACAACGCGTTGTGCCGAGCCGGGTTGCTGATCTCCACGGTGCAGACCGCGTCCCGTACCTCGGTGCGGATCCTTGGTGAGAAGGTCACGGTCAACGCGGTCATCCGGTCTTCTCGTCGACGAAGCGGTTGCGCAGCGCGCCGATCCCCTCGATGCGCACTTCGAACTCCGAGCCATGCTGGAGAAGGACCTTCGGCTCACGCACGAACCCCACCCCGGACGGTGTGCCCGTGATGATCAGATCACCGGGCTCCAGGGTCATCATGGTGGTGATGTAGGCCAGCAGCTCCGGTATGCCGAAGATGAGCCGGGAGGTGCGGTCGTCCTGGAGCACCTTCCCGTCGAGCGTGCCCTTGATGGCGAGGTCGGGCCGTGCGCCGCCGAGTCGGGCGGCGGGCACGACAACCGGGCCGAGGGGAGTGAGACCGTCCCATGCCTTGCCGGCGATCCGCCCCGGCGTGTGGAACTGGAAGTCGCGGACGGAGACGTCGTTGGCCGCGGTGTACCCGAAGACGACGCTCTCCGCGTCCTCGACCGCGATGCGACGCGCACGGGCACCGATGACCACGGCGAGTTCGCTCTCGTAGTCGATCTGGTCCGATTCCGGCGGCAGTGCCACGTCGGCGTAAGGCGCTGCCAGCGAGGTGTGCCACTTCGGAAACAGATCGGGATGAGCGGGTCCCGCGTCGCGTCCGCCCTCGTGCACGTGCGCGAGGTAGTTCTGGCCGAGGCAGATGACCTTGCCCGGCCGACCGACCGGACTCAGCAGCTGATGGTCCGGCGCGTCGATCACGGTGCCGGCCTCGATGGCCGCCGGGTCGCCGCCAGCCGCCTCCAGCAGCAGGGGCAGGTCGTCGAAGACCTGGCCCTCGACCAGGGCGAGGCGCGCCTTCGGCGCCCCGTCCCGCCGCAGCGCGACCACGGGTCCACCGCCGTGCAGGACCCGGGCGAGACCGAGCCCGTCCGTCCAGTCCAACGGTGAAGCGTGAGTTGGAGTGGTCATGAAGGTGCCCTCCTGATTCATTTCCGCGCCTCGGCGCTCCGGGCGGTCGCGGTGGCCGCCTCCGTCCTCGCGCGAACAGCGCCGGTCGCGGCCCCACCGGCATCGTGCACTCCGACGACGCCTTCCTCGGCCAGGTCGGCGATCCGGTCGTCGTCGTATCCCAGTTCGGCGAGGATCGCGACGGTGTCCGCGCCCACTTCGGGCGCGCGGCCACGGGCACGCGGCGCCCCGTCGGCGACGATGGGTGTGTTCACGATCGTCGGTTCCGCGAAGCGCTCCTCGTCGTGCACGAACAGGCCGCGTACGGCGAACTGCTCGTCGGTGAGGATGTCGCCGATGCCGTTGACCGGGCCGCAGGGGACACCGGCCGCACGGAGCGCGCTCATCCAGTGATCCCGTGGAGCCGCGGCGAAGCGTGCCTGGATGATCTCCGCCAGGGGCACCCTGTGCAGGAAGCGCTCGTACTCCGTGGCGAAGCGCGGATCGTCGCGCAGATCGAGCTCCAGGACGGCGCAGAGCGCCTCCCACGCCCGGTCGACCGCACCGAGCACGAGGGTGGCGCCGTCTGAGCAGGTGAACGCCTCGTAGGGGGCGGCCAGTCGGTGTGCCGTGCCCAACGGGGCCGGTTCCACCCCGGTCGCCACGTAGTCGGCGACCTCCCACAGCGACCAGGCGGCCACCGAATCCGCGAGCGCGACGTCGACGTACGCACCGCCGCCGCCGGCACGTGCGCGCAGCAGGGCGGCCAGGACACCGATCGCGCCCCACATTCCGGTCCCCACGTCGGACACGGGGAACCCTGCCTTGGCCAACCGCCCGTCGGTGGTGCCGGTGACCGACATCAGCCCGCTGTAAGCCTGCGCGATCAGGTCGATGCCCTTCGCGTCGCGCATCGGCCCGAACTGCCCGAAACCCGAGATCGAGCAGTAGACGAGGCCGGGGCACTCCGGACGCAGATCCTCGTAGCCCAGTCCGAGCCGCGCCATCGCGCCCGCCCGGAAGTTCTCCACCAGGACATCACTGCGCTGTGCCAGGGACCGCACGATGTCGGCTCCCGCCGGCGACTTCATGTCGACCGCGAGGCTCCTCTTGTCCCGATGAGTCAGGTCGAAGGGGATCGGTCTGCGATCCGGGCCCATCCGTCGTGCGCGCATGCGGTCACCCGTGACCGGTTCGATCTTCAGGACCTCCGCGCCGAGGTCGGACAGGACGGTCGTGCAATAAGGGCCGGCCAGGGCCCCGGTCACATCGAGGACCCGCACACCCCGTAGGAAGGCCGGGCCGGGCTCGGCGGACTCCGCGGTCGCTGTCATTGCGCCCCTTCATTGGAGACTGGTCCGCAATACGGACCAGTGGACCGTCTTGTGAACCCCTGGCAAAGTTAGGCCTGGGATTCCGGGAGCGTCAAGCGGGTGGGACGGGGGCCCTTGGTCCCGCGAGCCGATGTTGTCCCGCACCCCGCTTCCGGAGGCGTTCTCGCCCAGCGGCTCTTCGAGACCGGGCGCGACGGGGGCACGGAGATCCGCACCGTCTCGACGGACCCGTCCAGGGCGGGGCGGCCCCGGCACACCGTCCCGCCGGTGTGGGAGCATCACGGGGAGAGGCGCCCAGCGAGATGCCCGGAAACGAAGCGAGGACGATGCGAAGCGTCACCACCGCACTGCAGGTACTGGAAGCCGTGGCGGTCAACCAGCCGGTCGGGTTGAGCGCACTGACGCGGACCCTCGGCCTGCCGAAGACCACCGTGCAGCGCAGTCTGGCGACACTCGCGGAGTCCGGCTGGATCGAGCAGCAGGCGGGCACGGGCCGGTGGCAGGTCGGCGTCCGGGCCTTCGTCGTCGGCAGCGCCGTCGGCGCCCGCGGAGGACTGCACTCTGCCGCGCTGCCCACGATGAGGGACCTCGGTTCCGAAGTCGGCGAAACGGTGCACCTGATGGTTCCCGCCGGCCGGGAAGTCGTCCTCGTCGAGCGGGTCGACAGTCCCCAGCCGGTCCGAGCCGTGGCACCCCTCGGGGCACGGGGACCGCTGCACGCCACGTCGAACGGCAAAGCCGTCCTCGCCGCCCTGCCGCAGGAGGATGTGGACGCGTACATCGCCGGCGGCCTGCCCGCGGTCACCCCGCACACGATCACCGACCCCGACCGACTCCGGGCCGAGCTCCGCGCCATCACCGAGGCCGGCTTCTCGGTCTGCCGGGAGGAACTGGAGGAGGGCGTCGTCTCCGTCGGCGCCGCCGTCCACCCCGGACACGGGCGGCCGGTCGCGTCACTGTCGATCTCGGGCCCCAAGAGCCGCATGTCTCCCGAACTCCTCACCCCGTACGGCGAGAAGGTCCGCCTAGCCGCAGAGGCCATCGCCTTCGCCCTGCCCGTCGGCGCCGACGTGCCCTGACCCGGGTCCGGAGCGCACGGGTCACGGCCGGCGACGGTTACGCAGGCGCCAAGGCGTACAGCCGCGCCGGCGGGGTCCCGCGATCTCGCCGGGGCTTGTCCGCCCCTTCGGCTTCGGCGTCGTCGGACGCCACGCCATCAGCTCCGCTTCAACCGCGCAATCGGATCCTGGTAGTCGGGCCGTCCGCGGCATGTGGCCGCGGTACGCCTCAACTCTCGCGGGATCGCGCGGCGACCTGCCCGGCCACCACGCGGTCCCGCACCCTCCCACGTCCCGGTCTCTGAGCAGCACGGCCGGCGCGCACAAGGGGAAACAGTGATCGGCCGACTTGGCACGCGGCCATTGACAAACCCTTTTCGTCGCTGTTTCGTGGACCCCACAACTTGAAGTATCAGATAAGGCGATCTGAAATTCCAGAGTTGGCCTTCCCCACGACGGCACCCCCTGGGCGGACGCCCGAGCCCCTCGCGCGCGAGACCACGGACGACGCGACCATCCCATCCGAGCTCACCCCCCACGGAGCACACCATGACTGCCCCTCCCCCGGTCCGGACACCCATACCGTCGCCTGCTCGAGCGCACTGCCCAGCGACCTGACGCATCGCGCCCGCGTCCCGGGCGAGGACCTGATCGCCTTCCACGGAAAGCAGGCATGCCGCTCTGTCCGGCCGTTCAGCCGTCCCCGGCCTTCGAGCGGCCGACATCGATCGACCGGGTGACGGCCGGAAGAAGGCGGCGACAGACGTACCCGTCGCAGCCCCCTTCGTACCGGAGCCGTAGCAGGCGGCCTGCCTTGAGCCACGCACAACCCATCGCCGTCAGCAAGAAGGAAAGTGAGAGGAAATTGGCACTCCTAGAGGGCAAAGTCGCGATCGTTACGGGCGGTGGCCGCGGCATAGGCAGAGAGCACGCCTTGGCACTGGCCGGCGAAGGTGCGGCCGTGGTCGTCAACGATCTCGGTGAGTCAGAGTTCAACGGCGAAGGCGACTCGAACAGCGGGCCGGCCGAGGAGGTCGCGCAGGCCATTGTCGCCGCCGGCGGCCGAGCCGTGGCCGACACCCACGACATCTCCGACTGGGACGGCGCCGGTGCCCTGGTGCAAGCGGCGTTGAAGGAGTTCGGACGACTCGACATCGTCGTCAACAACGCCGCCATATCGCGTTTCGGAACCATCGACGCCATCTCACGGCTCGACTGGGAGCGAACCATCGCGGTCAACCTCACCGGCACCGGTGCGGTCTCCCATTGGGCTGCCGCCCATTGGCGTGAGACGGGGCCGCAGCCGGGGCGCAGCATCGTCAACATGACGTCCGGCGTCGGGCTCAACCCCTGGCCCGGCAACCCCATGTACACCGCCGCCAAAGCCGGCGTTGCCGCCCTGACCGTCCAGTGCGCGCTGGACCTCGCCGAGCTCGGCGTCCGCGTCAACGCCGTGGCACCGGCCGCGCGGACGCGTGTCAGCGCGACCGTCGCCCCCGATCTCATGAAGCCGGTCGAAGAGGGCTTCGACCGCATGGCCCCGGACAACGTGGCGGCTGTCGCCCTGTATCTCGCGTCGCCGCTCTGCCCCTACACCGGCCGGGTCTTCGGCATCGTCGGGGACGATCTGACCGTGTTCGACGGCTGGACTGTCAGCCATCACCTCAACAACGCCGAGCAGCGTTGGACCCTGAAAGGTCTGCAGGCCGCACTTGCGGACGTTCCGTTGCAACAGGAGCTGACAGCACAGGCGGTGACCGGCGTGCAGGCCGCGTCGTCGCCGCCGCAGGAAGTGCTGGCGGCACTCGCGGCACTCGAGAAGCCGTAGCCCCTGAAGCACGAGCGAGCCGCGCCGGTCCAGTCGTGATCAGAGGCGGTCCTCCCGGAAGGCCCGTGATGGCGGTCCTCTTGGATACGCGAATGTCCTTGGGGACCGCCATCACAGCTTGATGGCCCCTCGTCGAGGGCCGGAAGCCGGTGACGTGTGCTCAACAGAGGCTGCGTCAACACGCTTACCCACCACCGATCCGAGCGCCCCGTCCCTGGCAACACGGACGACGGGGCCGCGCCTCAGTACGCCCTGCCGGATCATACGAGAAATCCATGGTCAGACGCGGGACCAGCACAGGAAATCGGCTGCCGAACCTTCTCCACCGGGATCTCGGCGTGCCGGCTCGGCAGGTCGCTGGGGCGGCTGGGCAGCCCCGGTGCTCACCGAGCCCATCCAGCCCGGCGACGGGCAGGGTGCCGCGGCCGAGCCGACCGGTGCCCCGTGTTCCCCTCGGCGAAAAGGCGGTGGGCGAGCACACCGTCAGATTCTCATGGAAAACCCCGACACGAAAGGCACAACAACCATGGAATCCCCCTACGACAAGATCGGGAAGGTCCCGGCGTTCACGCTGAAGAGCAGTGACGTACAGGACGGCGAAGTTCTTCCGATCGCACAGATCAGCAGCCGGATCGGTGGCACCGACACCTCCCCGCACCTGAGCTGGTCGGGTTTCCCCGCCGAGACCAAGAGCTTCGCCATCACCGTGTACGACCCGGATGCGCCGACGGCGAGCGGGTTCTGGCACTGGGCGGTCGCCGACGTCCCGGCATCGGTGACGGAACTCCCGGCAGGGGCGGGCGACGACTCCGGCCCCGGTCTGCCGGCGGGGGCCTGGCAACTGGCCAACGACGCGGGCCTGAAGCGCTACGTCGGTGCCGCACCGCCTCCCGGCACCGGCGAGCACGTGTACTACATCGCCGTGCACGCGGTCGACGCGGAAAAGCTCGACCTGAACCCGAATGCCACCCCGGCATACCTGGGGTTCAACCTCTGGATGCACACCCTCGCGCGTGCGGTGATCACCGGACGGTTCGCCGCGCAGTCACAGGAATGACGCGCAATCCGAGGCAGTGAAGAGCCATGTCGACAGACCGAACGCCCCGTGCTGACGCAGCTCGGGGCGTTCGCTGCAGGAGCAGGGCCTTGAAACGCACGCTTCCCCAACGCGGTCCCGGAGCTGCGCCGGCCCTCACGCTGAAGCCTGATCAAGTCGACCGGCAACGGACACCTGCGAAGCTCGGCAGGTCGGGCACACGTGGCCGGTCCGGCGCAACCGATGCCGATCAGGTCGCACCGCCTCCACAGGTGTCCAGCCCCTGCTCACGAAGCCTCCTCGAGCCTCACATGCGTTCCGAACTCCCGGTTGTGGTAGGTCAGAGGTGTACTGGCGGTGCTGTCCGCAGCCACGACATCACCGAACACCACAAGGTGGTCACCACCGTCGACCAGGCGTGCGACCCGGCAGTTGAGGAACCCGGCAAGACCCGGAAGGCGTGGCAGGCCGGAGTCGTCGTACCAGGCGACGTCAGCGAACTTCCCCGTTCCGCCCTTACGCGCGAAGTGTGCCGCGAGAGCGGCCTGCGTACTGCTGAGGATGTTGACTCCGAACGTGCCGCTGACACGAACGACCTCAAGCAGTTGCGAGCGCCGGTCGAGCGAGACCAGCACCATGGGCGGGTCCATGGACAGTGACGTGAAGGCGCTCACGGTGGTTCCGTACGGCAGGCCTTGCCCCCGGGTGGTGATCACCGCGACCGGCGTGCACACGACGGCCATGGTCTCTCGGAACGCGGTCTGGAGCGGGTCCGCGATGCGCATGGTCATCCGCCCGCCCCCGCGACCGCCACTCCCGCGGACTGGCCGTCCCAATCCAGGTATGACCAGTTCGGGTCGCACGCTGTCACCCTGGCACGCAACCCGTCGGTGGTCGAGGAAACGCCAGGCACTGCATCCGGCATCGAACGGCCCTCCTGTCTGCGACTTTGGTGCCGGCAAGTCGACCCGGCAGCCATCAAGGCACATTTGATGTGTCACAATATAAACTCTGACACTTCAGATGGGAATGGCTCAGACGGGTCGGAGCAAGAATGTTCTTGCAACCAAGCGCGACACCACAGCCCGGCCCCCCGGCGCCGAACGCCGGGCGACTCCAAGCGCTTCCGGGAAATCGAGGCCGCCCAGTCCCTCCGGCGCGGGAAAGCACCTGACATGACAGATCAGCGCAGTTGACGTAGCACCGAGCGCATGAGAGATGCTAGCTTCGAAGTAGTGTGAGAAGCGGAGATCGTTACCGACAGACGAAGGTGACACATCGTGGTCGTTTACGAGCCTGAGGCAATTCCGCTGCGCGAGATCGCCTACCGTCGCCTCCGCGAGGACATCCTTTCGTGTCGCCTCCCCCCTGGACAACGGATCACCGAGCGCCAGATCGTCGCTGAGACCAAGCTGGGCATCTCCGCTGTTCGCGAGGCGCTGACGAGACTGGACCATGAAGGACTGGTCGACACGCAGCCTCGCCGGGGGTACAGGGTGAAACCGATGACACTCAAGGGAGTCGACGACCTTTTCGACTTCTGGGAGCTCCTCGGACCGGAGACGGTGCGCCGCGGTATCACCGGAGCCCCCCGGGGGCAGCTCGACCGTGTGGTCGCGGGGTTTGAGCAGTTCCTGGAGCTGGCACCCACCGGCTTGCCCAGCCGCGAGTTGACCCAACGGTGGCTCGAACTTTCGGAGGACACGTTCGCGGTACTGGTGGACGCCACGGACAATCCCTACATCATCAGTGCGTACCGTGCCGTGGCCGGCGAGCTGAGGCGGGTGCTGTCGCTCCTCAACGATGCAGTGTTGATCTTCTCCGTCTCCCCTCAGTACATAGCGGGTTGGAGCGAGGCGCTCAGTCGCCGGGACGGCGAAACGGCCGCCGAGCTCACACGCAAGTACATCCAGCAGTCACACAACCGCGTCCTTCACACACTCGCACGGTGGCCATCGGTCACCACCACGGAAATCGTGCCACTGCGTGATTCGGCTCTGTCGGAGATCTTGTTTGCCCCGTGAGGCGCTGCTGGTTCGAGTGGAGGTGGGAGACCTTCGCCAACGCCGTGTCGCAGCAGGGTTGTTGAAGCCGGGGGGCGATCCGGGTGGTGTCGGGTCCTTGCCCCGGCACGCCGCATCCGGCCGTGGTGGCAGGGGCTGACGCCACCGACGACCGGGACGGGGCGGAGCCGTGGTAGTACCCCGAGGCCAGGAAAGCCGGTCGCATGGGGGAGGGCGGCACCGCGATGGGCACGCCGAGCACGTCGGCGGCGATGCCCCCGCCCGCCGGCGGGGACGCGCATCAGCACATCGCGACCGTCACGCTCATGCCCGGCCGGCTACGCCGCACCCCACTCATGGGCGAGGGCTGCCGCCTCACCTCGGGAGTTGACGCCCAGCTTGTCGAGGATCTTCGCCACGTGGAACTTCACCGTCGACTCGCTGATGTGCAGTTCCTGGGCGATGTCCCGGTTGCGCCGCCCACGGGCCAGCTGTCCCAGCACCTGAAGCTCCCGTGCCCCCAGTCCGGTCAGCGGGTCCTGGCGCGGTGTGTCGGGTGGTGTGAGGGGAACTTCGATGGTCACCGTCGTGCCCCACTCGGGTATCGAGTCCACCTCGAACCGCCCGCCGAGCGGCGTCAGCCGGTCGATGACCTTGCGTGCGTCGAGAGAGCTCCGGGACAGGGTTCCGGGTCCGTCGTCCCGTACGGTGACCCGCAGGGCGTCCGCATCCACTTTCCAGCCGATGTGGATCCGGCTCACCTGACGACCCTCCGGCCCGTGCCCCTCGTCCTCCAACGAGGCGTGCACGGTGGCCCGGACCGCCGAGGACGCCGTGTTGACGACATCGCCGGGCAACAGCCGGTCCACGCCTTCCTCCGCGCCAGGGGTGCCGAGGTCCAGCCGTACGCCGCGGGCGCGCAGGATCCGGCGCAGCGAGTCGGCGAGCCGCTCGAAGGCCTGTCCGGCCCGTTCCTCCACCAGTGCCTGGTCGAGTTCGGCGTGTGAGCGCAGTTCGGCCTGGGCGGTGACGGCGAGGTCGATGGCGCGTATCCGGGCGTTGGTGTCGTCCAGGCCACGGTCGCGCAGGACGCCGAGCAGCGCGGTCAGCGCGGCGCCGTGGGCGTCGCCGAGATCGGAGATGGCCACGGCGCGTGCGGAGGCCGCCGCGCGCGACACGCCCAGCGTCACGGGGATCGCCTCGGTGCTCAGTCCCTCCCGGTGCGCGGTCAGCAGGTCCCACAGCGCCTGGGCGTCCGCCAGGTGCTCCTGCTGTACGGGGGTGTCCTCGGTCCGTACGAGCACCAGCAGCGCACCCTGCTCGGTGATGTCGTTGGCCAGGGCCAGCACGGGCACGTCGACGCCCGCCATCCTGGCCCGGCCCTGCCAGCTTCCCTCGGCCGGCACCAGCAGCCGCAGCGCTGCCACTTCGGCGGTGGTGATGGCCGAGCCGGGTTTGCCGGGGGACTCCCCGTGGACCTTGAACGGCGCGTACGCGCAGTTGGCGGACAGATCGGCCAGCCCTCGGTGGGGAATCGCCCCGGCCAAGGCGGCGGACAGGCGCGGCAACGTCTCGATGAGCGGCGCCCGGATCACATCGACAGCGGCCATCAGGTCCATGGCCACCAGCCTAGCCAGCCCACCCCGTACTTCGGCTGTCCTTTCGGCCAGCAAAAACCGTCCGAAAGGACAGCCGAAGTGAAGCCGTCCCTGCCGAGGATGGAGTCGTTGCCCACGAGCCGCTTCCCCGGCGGCATACGCATACAACGGGATGTGACATACATGAAGGCGATCGTGTACGCGGAGTACGGCGGCCCCGAGGTCCTGCGACTCGCGGAGGTCGAGGAGCCGCACGCAGGCCCCGGACAGGTCCGGCTGAAGATCGTGGCCGTAGGCATCAACCCTATCGACTACAAGATTCGCCGCGGCTGGTTGCAGCAGATGATCCCCGTGACCTTCCCCGCCGTCCCGGGCTCGGAAGCGGCCGGCATCGTCGACGAGGTCGGTGAGGGAGTCACCGGCGTCTCGGTGGGGGACGAGGTGCTGGGCTTCACCGTCACCGGCGCCTACGCCGATTACGCCCTGGCCACGGACTTCGCGCCCAAACCGGCCGGCCTCGAGTGGGAGTCGGCCGCCGCGCTGCCCGTCGCCGCCGAGACCTCCCACCGGGTGCTGGACGCCCTCGGGGTGACGGACGGAGAGACGCTGCTGGTGCACGGGGCCGCAGGCGTAGTCGGCTCCGTCGGCGCCCAGCTCGCCGTGGCCCGCGGCGCCACCGTCATCGGAACCGCGTCCGAGGCCAACCACGACTATCTGCGTTCCCTCGGTGTCACGCCCGTCACCTACGGCGACGGCCTCGCCGACCGAGTCCGCGCCGCCGCCCCGCAGGGCATCGACGCCGTGTACGACGCCGCGGGGTACAACGCCCTGGAGGTGTCCATCGACCTGCGCGGCGGCACCACCGAACGTATCGTCACCATCGCCGACATGCGAGCCGTCGAACTGGGCATCCCCATCTCCGCCGAGGCCAGCAGCCAGTTCGGGCCGACGCTCGCCGGCTACGCCCGCCTCGCCGCCGACGGCCGGCTGCGCGTCCGTATCGACCGGGGCCTCCCCCTCGCCGACGCTGCCAAGGCCCAGGAACTGAGCGAAGCCGGCCACCCGCACGGCAAGTTGGTCCTTCGCCCATAACCACCTGCGGCGGGCTACCGCCGCCTGCCCGGGGAGCACCACGCTCGACGCCCGTGTCCACGGGATCGCATCCCCCGGCCCGGGGGGATGCGGCAGAGGCCGGACCGGTTGACTCAGGCCGATGTCTCCCGGTCCAGCCGTGCTGTTACCTCGATCAGATCGGGTAGTGCCGCTCCCCCGACTGGATCGTCACCCAGCGGAGTTCGGTGAACTCCTCCAGCGCCGCCCTGGAGCCGAAGCGCCCGAAGCCACTGGCACCGACGCCTCCGAACGGCATCTGCGGCTCGTCGTGGACCGTGGCGCCGTTGATGTGACAGATCCCCGACCGGATCCGGCGCGCCACGTCCAGCGCGACTCCGCCGTCCCGGCCGAACACCGCGGCGGACAGCCCGTACTCGGTGTCGTTGGCCTTGGCCACGGCATCGTCGATGCCGTCGGCCTCGATGATCGAGACGACCGGCCCGAACGACTCCTCGGCATAGATCCGCATCTGCGGTGTCACGCCACGAAGAACGGTCGGCTGGACGAAGAGCCCGTCCGCATCGCCACCGGCCAGCACCTCGGCGCCGTGCGCGCGGGCGTCCTCGACCAACGCGAGCACATGGTCACGGGCCTGCGTGTGCACAAGGGGACCGATCTGGGAGGACGGGTCATCGGGCGGTCCGACGACGAGTTTGGCGGCGCGATCGGCCAGGCGTTGGCTGAGCTCGTCGGCCACCGTACGATCGACGATCACACGCTCGGTCGACATGCAGATCTCGCCCTGGTTCATGAACGCGCCGAAACTGGCCGCCGCCGCGGCGGCCTCCAGGTCGGCGTCGGGCAGCACGACCAGAGGCGCCTTTCCGCCCAGTTCCAGCACGACACGCTTGAGGTGGCGACCAGCCAGTTCGCCGATGATCCGGCCGACCCGCGTCGACCCGGTGAAGTTCACCCGAGCCGTGGCGGGATGAGCGACCAGGGCCTCGACGATCTCGGCGGCGTCCTCGGGCGCGTTGGTGACCAGGTTGACGGCCCCGGCCGGCACGCCCGCCTCGTGCAGCACGTCGACGATCGCGGCCTGGGTGCACGGCGTCTGCTCGGACGCCTTGAGTACCACGGTGTTGCCGTAGACGAGCGGCATCGCGATCGCCCGCACGCCAAGGATCAGCGGTGCGTTCCACGGTGCGAGGCCCACGACGACCCCGGCCGGCTGCCGGATCCCCAGGGCGGTCAGCCCCGGCACGTCGGACGGGATCACCTCACCGACCGCGGAGTACGCCTGCGCCGCTGCCTCGACGAGCATGCCCTTGGCGACGTGCACGTTGAACATGCACCACGGCCGGGTCGCCCCCATCTCCGCGCCCATGACCGCGGAAATGTCCTCGGCTCGCGCCTCCAGCAGCGCCGCCGCCCGCTCCAGAACCGCCCGGCGCCGGGCCGGAGGAAGTCCTGACCATGCCTGAAGTGCCCCGGCAGCGGCATCAACCGCGCGGCGGGCGTCGGCGGCCGAAGCGGCCGCGACCCGAGCGATCGGCTTGCCCGTCAGTGCCTCCCTGGTGTCGATGTACCGCTCGGCCTCGGCCGGGACCCGGCGCCCGTCGATGAACAGGTCGCAGGTCGGGGTGGCGGGCTTGGGTTCGGTCCCTGACATTGGTGTCTCCCTTGACAAGACGGGCTGCCCGCCACGCCGACGAACAGTGACCGCGGGTATGTGACATCGCGCCGACAACCGCAATGGCGCTGCTTGTTCGGCGAACGAGGAGTTCCGGCCGGATGGTGGCCGAGTGGCCACAGTGAGGAATCAGAATCGGAAGTCGGTCGACAGGTCAGGCCGCGGCCGATTCCTTCGAACGTTCAGTTCGGACCCTCCGGTGCTGCCACGATTTCGTTCCGGAGGACACCGATACCGGAGACCTCGATCTCGGTCACGTCACCGGGAGCGAGAAAACGCGGCGGTTTGGCGGCCAGGCCGACCCCGCCCGGCGTCCCGGTGACGATCACATCGCCGGGAGCCAGCCGGGTGAACCCGGTGACGTACCGCAGAATGGCCGTGAAATCGAAGATGAGGTCGTCCAGTGTGGCGTCCTGCCTCACCTCCCCGTTGACTCGGGTGGTGAGCCGCACCGACCCGAGGTCGTCGAATTCGTCCATGGTGACCAGCCAGGGGCCGAACGAACCGATGCCGGCGAAGTTCTTGCCCGGCAGCCACTGGCTGTTGTGCAGCTGCCAGTCCCGCACGCTCAGGTCGTTGTAGCAGGACAGGCCCGCGATCGCCGCCCGCGCGTCGGCGTCCGTCTCGATCGCCGACACATGACGTCCGATGACGATCGCGACCTCGCCCTCGTAGTCCAGCTGCTTCGAGTTCGGCGGATGCACGACGGGGTGTCCGTGGCCGACCTGGGTGTCGGCGAACCGGCTGAAGACGGTCGGGTGCTCCGGTTTCTCGGTGTGCCCCGTCTCCTCCCGGTGGTCGACGTAGTTGACCCCCACACAAAGGATCTTCGCGGGGTCGGGGACCGGCGGCAGGTACTCGATGTCCGCCAGTGGGTGGGTGACCGCACGCCGCTCGCTGAGCCGCTCCAGCGGACCCAGCAGGTCTCGCTCCAGCAGCTCGCGGATCGAGGTCGCGTCCCCGGCGAGTGCCGCGGCACCGTCGATGACCACGTCACCCGACAGCACACCGAACGACTCCTCGTCACCGATGCGATACGTCAACAGCTTCATGAACGCCTCCTTCGCGCTCAGCCGCCGCGTCTCGGCGGAACGGACCTACGCGAGTGCCTGATTCCCGGTCTCCAGACCCACGTATCGACCGCGGTGGAACACCAGCGGCTGCTCCCCCGGAACCGCGTCGAAGTCGACCGCTTCCCCGATGGCGACGAAGTGGTCGCCGTGCTCGTGCACGGCCGTGAGCCGGCAGTCGATCCACGCCGCCACCCCTTCCAGCACCGGTGAGCCGGTCACCGGTGCCGGACGCCACGACAGGCCGGCGAACTTGTCGCCCCCAGGCTTGGCGAGGGCGTTGGAAACGTTCTCCTGCCGCGCGGTGAGCACGTTCACGCAGAAGGAACCGGACCGGCGTATCCGGGTGAAGCTCGTCGACGAGACTCCGGGCAGAAACCCGACCAGCGACGGGTCCGTCGACACCATGATGAGGCTGCCGACGGTGAGCCCGACCGGTTCGCCGCCGTCGACGGCGGTCACCACGGCGATGCCGCTCGGCACCACCGACAGCACTTCACGGAAACGGCCGGGATCCTTTCGGACCTCGCCGTGCGCCGGTTCGGAATTGTCAACCACGGAACTCTCCCATCCCGTGATCGCGGCGTTCTCCGCGATCACGATGGCCGTTGTGTCGATGTTGGCGGCGGGCAGGCCAGGCATGGCCCAGGCCTCGGCGGCCCGGACTCCGTCCGCCCATCGGACGCGCGGCTCCGGATCCATGACCGCCGCGATGCCGCCATCGAGGAGATTGATATGTCAGTGCATCATAATTGAAACCTCAGGTGCTGGGTAGAGTCCCGGGTGTTCTCGCGGACAACGACCTTCCCCGCGTCATGTCCGAGATCGCGCGGTGCCGCCGCGGCCGAGGCGGCAGCAGACCCCGGCCCACGATGGCGACGCGGGGACGGGGCTTGACGCCTCACACGTCCGCCGACGAGCCGGACGGGGATCCCGGCGTACGTGTTCACCATCGTGTTCAGCATCGCGTTCTCCGCGATCACCGCATCGTCGGTGAGTTGCCGGCGCGGCCGTGCGTGCCGTGTCCGAACCCGAGGTGGTCGATCGGATCACGGCGGAAGTCGACCCCGTCGGCGCGCTCCCGCTTCCGCTCGTCACTGCCGGCGTGCGGGCTTTGGCGTGAGCGCGCCGACGAGGCTCAGCTCAGCAGGTAGCTGTGGAAAAGGCCGCTCGGGTCGTACTTCGCACGTAGCTGCTCCAGGCGCTCCAGATTCTGGGGCGCCATGAACGGAGCAGGGCGATTGACGAGGTTCTCGTCGGCGAGCATGATCCCTACCGAGTACGGCTCGAGCCGCCGCATGTGCCCGGTCGCCCACTCGATGCAGTGTGCGTCATCCTTCTCGTCGTCCCAGACGGCGACCGGCGATATGTAGAGCGGGGCCTGCAGTGAGAAGGCGCCGTTCGGCACGTCCGCGTCGTGCCACGGATAGAAGCCGATGTGGCACTTCGGGTTGGGAAAACTGTCGAACAGTTCCTGGAACTTCGGCACGAGCGTGGCGGGAGACTCGTGCGTCCACATGCCGTCCACGCAGTAGCGGCCAGGGACAGCCGCCGCGCTCATGAAGGCGTAGAGCTCGTCGAAGGAGGCCGGCTTCGCGTAACGGTGCTCCAGTGCCCGGTCGATCGCCGGACAGGTCTCGAACGGAGCGAGCGCGTCACGTCCTTGCTGCTCGGTGTCGGTGAAGGAGACCGCGAACACAAGCAGGAGGCGCTGGTCGAGGCCGGGCGGTGTCGCGCACATCAGGAACGGCTCGACCGACCGGGGCAGTGAAGGCCCGGTCTCCAGGAACCACGGAAGCACGTCGTCGAGCGCGTCCATCGGATAGGCGTAGAGGCTGGACAGAATCGACGCGGGCAGCGGATGGAGGTCGAGGTAGAAGCGTGTGACGACACCGAAGAAGCCGGAACCCGAACCACGGGCGGCCCACATATAGTCCGCGTTGGTCGTGTCATCGCAGTGGATGAGCTCCCCGTCGGCGGTGACCACGTCGATGGCCCGCACACTCGAGCAGGCCATTCCCATCGCCTGGCCGTTCCAGCCGAAGCCGCCCTGGAGCAGGAATCCGCCCAGGCCGACACCCGGGCAGTGGCCGCCGGGGAAGAAGAGCCCGTGCTCGCGCACCGCCGCGCCGAAGTCGTCCCCGGTGACGCTCGGCGTCACCGTCGCCGTGCGCGCCTGCGGATCGATCGTGTACTCGCAGAACTCCGAGAAGTCGATCATCAGCCCGTCCCGGACCGACGACGCGGTCATGCTGTGGCCGCCACCGCGCGCCTTGACCTTCAAGCCCTCCTTGCGCGCACGACGCACAGCCTCGACGACGTCCTGCTCGTTCTTGACCCGGACTATGACGTCCGGATACCGATTGGGCTTCAGCTGGTGCCAGACCGCAGCCTGCCGCGCGGCCTCGTACCCTTCGTCGCCCCTTCGCCAGACATCGCCCGCGACGACGGGGTCCGGTTCGCTCTGTCCAACCATGGATCTCCTCCTTGAAAGGTTGCGGAATTTCACGGTCCCCACACCGCTGGACGGCGTGAGCGAGGCATCGGCGGCCGGGAAGTCCGTCCGCCCTCGCGGGCGCGCGGCTCCGAATCCACGACCGCCGCGCCGGCCCACCGAGCACACTGGTGTACTCGCGGTCGAGCCCGGCGGCCGAGGGCACACCTCGGCGAAAGACCAACCGCCTTGCCGGCTCCTTGGTACGCGGGGAGAAAGAAGAACCCTCGGGCCGCGAGTCCGTCGACGGGAGAGGGCCGGGCCTGTGGTCTCCCAGTGAGCACGAAGGCAGCAGCGACCCGAGCACGCCATCCACGACGATCGGGCGTGATGTGTCACATCTTACTTACTGATACCCTTAGGGAACAGAGTCTCGTGTGTTCTCGCGGATCATGACGGCCTCGACGTCATGTCCGAGATCGCGCCCTGCCGCCGCTGCCGAGGCGGCAGGGCCGACAACGACGTCGCGGGAAAGCGGCTTTACGCGTCACACGTCCGCCCGCACCGGCAACGCGGCCACAGGGCAGACACCGGCACCGACAACCGCGGCATCCTCCCTGTCCGCCGGCACCTGCCGGTTCTCGTACACGAAGGCCACCCAGCCCTCGTCGTCAGGACCGTGAATCGTCGGCGCCCGCTCTCGGCGGAGGCCGTGTCCTTCACAGCGCTCACGGACCACCTCGACGCGCATCAGGCCGCGTTCCTCGCCACGAGCCGGACGGGGATCGCGGCATACGTGTTCACCATCGTGTTCTCCGCGATCACCGCATCGCCGGTGAGCTCGATGCGCTCGACGGACTCCAGCAGCGCGTGGATCAGCGCGTGCAGCTCAAGGCGGGCGACACCCTGGCCGGCGCAGCCGTGCGTGCCGTGTCCGAACCCGAGGTGGTCGATCGGATTACGGCGGAAGTCGAACTCGTCCGCGCGCTCCCACTTCCGCTCGTCACGGTTCGCGGAGGCGGTGAGCGGCCACACCCGAGCGCCTCGCGGGATGGCCACCCCGCCGAGCTCCGTGTCACGCGCGGTGACGCGGGTGAAGCCCCGGAAGGGACTCTCGAACCGGACGACCTCGTTGATCGTGGAAGCGACCAGCCCGGGCTCGGCGCGAAGCGCTGCCCACTGGTCCGGGCGCTCGGCGAAGATGACGAGCAGATGGCCGATCGCCGCGGCCGTGGTCTCCAGCGAAGGACCGATGTAGTCGATGAACAGCAGCGGGCACTTCTCCGGGGAGATGACACCCTGATCGGCTGCCTCGAGCATGTCCGCGCAGATGGTGCCCGGCGTGACCTCCCGGTTCTTGGCGAGCTCATGATTGAACTCGAGCATGCGCATGGACATCTCGATGTTGTGCGGAGTGCGCTCTGTGACCGGGCCCAGCAGGTCGGTGCCCACCTTCGCCCACTCGTAGAGCTTGTCCCGATTGCGGTCGGGGAGGCCGAGGAAGTCGGGGATGACCGACATCGGCATCGCCTCGGCCAACTCCTTGACACCGTCGATCTCGCCCCGGGACACGACTTCGGCGACCAGGCTCCGTGCCTTCTGGGTGATCTCCTCGGTACGACCACGTATGGCACGGGGCTTCAGCCCGGCCGCGACGACGGAGCGCAGCAGGTCGTGCTCCGGCGGGTCGCTGGCGAGAGTGGTGCCTCGGATCATCTGGTTCACCTCGGCGTTGATTCCCACGCCGTCGCCGGAGATGAACGACGCGTGATCGGCCAGCGCGGCTTTGACCTCGGCGTAACGCGTGATCACGTACACGTCCGGTTCACGCAGCCGGACCACGGCGCCCAGATCCCGCAACTGTCGATACTGCTCGTGGCGAGTGCGCTGATCCGAGGTCGTGAACATGTCGATGTCTGTCATGGGTACAACGGCCACGGTTCCTCCTTGAACTACGCGGCTAGGGGCATAAACCTTGGGATGGGTGTCGATTCACGAGCGTTTCCTGGCAACCTTTCCGACGACGTCCATGAGTCGCCGGGAGCCGCTCGCGGCGAGCACGGCCCGCTCGATGGGGGCCTTGACCAGGCGGTCGACCGGGGGGAGCCCACCGGGCTGTCGGCTCTCGCGGCCCATCCGGGGATTCGCGGTGCAGCGGATGGGCATCCCCATGATCATGCGGCGCATGCACTGGTTGTGGTAGTCGCACTGGACGATGTCCTGGACGCGCCCGTCGCGGATCTTGTTCGCGTACTCGGGGTCGGCGAGCAGCGGACGGGCGAGCATCACCGCGTCGGCATGGCCTTCGGAGACGATCTGCGCTGCGCCTTCGGGGCTCTGGACGCTGCCGATGATCAGCGGGCAGGACAGGGCTTCGCGGAAGATCTTCGCCTCTCCGTGCGCGACCGTCGGCGTGTCTGTCTCCATGTGGTCCATCGCCTCGTAGTTGCCGTCGGTCAGGGCCACGTAATCCAGCCCCGCGCGCTCCACGTGCCGCGCGATGGCCGCGAACCCCTCGGGCCCCTGGCCGCCTTCGACATGCTCGTTGGCACTGATGCGCAGGCCGATCGGGAACGAGTCCCCCACCTGCTCGCGAATGAGGCGCACCATGTCCACCAGAACCCGGGCGCGATTCTCGACACTCCCGCCGTAGTCATCGGTACGCCAGTTCGACCTGGGCGAAAGAAACGACGCGAGGAAATAGCTCATCATCGCGGCGACCTCGACCCCGTCGAAGCCGGCCCGCTGTGCGCGCACGGCGGCCATGGCCATTTCCTCAGCGATCTGACGAATCTCCTCGACCGTCGCCTCCCGCGGCGTCGGGGTGGCCACCTCGAACGGGGCGATGACACCTCGGGGCAACCTGCCCGGCTTGACCACGACGTTCTTGGGACTCGCCGCGATGAGCGGCAACTTCGAGGAGGGCTTGGCCATCGTCCCGAACGAGGCGGTGAGCTCGGCGAAGATCGGCGTCCCATGGGCGTGGACCGCGTCCGTCACCTGCTGGAGGTCAGGCACGAAACGATCGTCATCGAATCGGAGGATCGCCTTGACCCGTGATTCGGCGTAGGCGCGGCGAGTCGCCGTCGTGCCGCCCAGGATGATCAAGCCGACGCCGCCCTTGGCCCGCTCACGCAGAAACGCGATCGTCTGCTCGCTCGGCCGACCGTCCGGGCGCGCCGACAACGCCGCCATCGGGGCCATGACGATCCGGTTGGCGAGCGCCACCTTGTTGATAGCGAGCGGGGCGAACAGAACAGCGGCCGACTCGGCGTTGTCAGTCATGAAATCCCACCTCTTGATGGTTGATGCCTCATGAATCCTTGTTGGTTGATCCCGGCCGCGGGACCAGCCGGCCGAAGTCGCATCCGGCCCCGGCTCACCAGGGCGCCCTTCGGCGAGGTGACATCGACCCCGTGTTCACGCAGCTGCGCGGCCGGACCGAAGCGCCTGAGCGCAGCAGCAACTGGGCCGAGCCACAGGTGCCAGCGGAGAGCAGGACCTCCCGCGACGCGCGAAACCGGTGCCGCCGACTACCGCCCAGGACCTCGATCCCCACGGCCCGGCCCACTGCCAACGACAACCGAGTCCGCCAGGACGCCGGTCGGCAGGGTGAGGTCGGCCCCTCGTTTCAGCCGCGGGCGCAGGTACGCCGCTGCCGTGTTGTGCCACCTGCGACGGCGAGGAGTGGCCTCGCCCTGACCGGACCCCGCGGCCTCTCCGGCCTGAGTGTCGGCCGGGAAGGCGTGGTCGAAGGTCGAGAACAGCCTCGTCCAGGCGGCGCCCGTTGGGACCTCGGGTAGCCGGTTCGTCCCCTGGCAGCGGGAGGCCGGCAGGAGGTCGGCGTACCCCCGCCTCCTGGCGCCCCGGGTGACCCCGCCGTCACGGTCGAACTGGTGCCCTCGCACACGGTTGTTGCCGTTGATCACTCCAGAGCCCCCGACGAGCCGGTCCCGCAGTGGGGCGGTGTCCGGCCACCCGGAACCGGCTCGGGCTCCGTCTCATGCCCCTGGCTGAATCCTGCTCTCCCCGGCAGAAGGCCATGCCACAGGTGAACCGGACGAGCAGGTGGCGATTCGCGGCCGGCCCGGCGTCGATGGGCGGCACGTTCATCGAAGTAACGGCTGACACTCGAACGGCAGGGACGCAGCCCGCCGTGCCGGCGCCGACCACCACGTAGCCGTGCTTGCGGTCGAGCAAGGCCGACCGTGCACCCCGGCCGTAGATCAACTTCATTGTCGCTCCTTGCCCGGGTCAGCGAAGGATCTCGGACCGCAGTCCGAACAACCGTTGACAAGTTTTCGTACAGCGAAGGTATCTTTGATGTGTCAGCCCGACAAGGTTGATGTGTCAAAATCCCGGAGTGAGGTAGCTGGGCACGGGAAGCCCTCGGCGGACGGCCGAACGACTTCGCCCTACAACGCCCTCCTGAGGCGACCAGCGCTTTCGAGCTCAAAGGAGAGAACGATGACCGTCACGTCTTCTGGTCCGGACAGCGGTACCGGCTACGGCCGTCCCGCCTCGTCGCACGATGCCCGTCTGACCGAGGTGGGTCCGGGGACACCGTTGGGCGAGGCGCTGCGCCGCTACTGGCACCCGATCGCCTCGTCGAACGCGCTGACCAGCGACCTGCCGCACCGCACCCGCGTCCTGGGCGAAAACCTGATCGTCTTCCGCGACGGCAGTGGCCGCCCCGGCGTGGTCTTCGAGCGCTGTGCGCACCGTGGCAGCAGCCTCTTCTACGGCCGCGTCGAAGAGGACGGCATCCGCTGCTGCTACCACGGCTGGAAGTTCGACGTGCAGGGCCACTGCCTGGAACAGGCCTGCGAGCCCGACCGCGGTCGGCGTCGCGAAGTCGCCCGCCAGCCCTGGTACCCGGTCGAGGAGCGCTACGGCCTCGTCTTCGTCTACATGGGCCCGCCGGAGCACAAGCCCCCGCTGCCGCGCTACGACTTCTTCGAGGAGCTCAGCGAAGGCGAGGCCATCTTCGCCGAACTCCCCGCCCCGGGAGCCAACGTGACAGGACTGGTCTCCGACTTCAACTGGCTGCAGGCCTTCGAGAACGCTATGGACCCGGTGCACGCCATGTGGCTGCACTACACCCACAGCGGCCCGCAGTTCGACGGGGTCGGCACGACCGGAGCGCCCCACTCGTTCTACGACCCCTACACCGTCTCTGACAAGATCGAGTACTACAAGACCGAGCACGGGGCGGGGTACCGCCAGCGGTACGAGCAGGAGCTGCCGGACGGCACGACCGTCGGACGGTACTGGAGCCCTGAGGTGCACGTACCCAACATCATCGCGCTGCCCGACTTCGTGAACTCCGCCCCGGACCAGCCCCATGACTGCCTGATCTGGATCGTGCCGGCCGACGACACTTCCCACAGGGCTTTCATGGCGGTGCGGGCGACAGGAATCGACCGAATGCTGCGGGTCATCGCCAGCATCAAGCAGAACGGCAAGCAGTTCTGGGAGCTGACCGAGGAAGAGAAGCAGCGCTTCCCCGGCGACTTCGAGGCCCAGGGCTCCCAGGGCCTCATCACGCAGCACTCCGAGGAGACCCTGGCCACCTCGGACAAGGGTGTGGTGATGCTGCGCCGCCAGCTGCTGCAGATGGTCGACGACGTCGAGGCCGGCCGCACCCCGCAGAACGTCGACAGCGGCGAGGCCAAGCCACGCAGGTCGACGGCGGGTACCTTCACCATCGGCGCGGCCACGCCCGTCGCTGCCTCCTGACCGGGGTCGATCGATGACGACTACCTGGATCGACGCGGTCGTCACCGACCGAACCATGACGACCCCGCGCGTGGTCGTGCTGAACCTGGAACCGATCGACGGCACCCCGTTTCCGGAGCACGAGGCCGGGGCGCACATCGATGTGCTGCTGGGCCCGCTCGGGTCCGATACCGCGCTGGTCCGGCAGTACTCCTTGTGCGGCGAGCCCGGCAACCGCAAGCGGTACCGGATCGCGGTCCTGCGCGAGGAGCAGTCCCGGGGCGGGTCGGCGGCGATACACCGGCTCGAGGTCGGAGACCACGTGCAGATCTCGGCTCCGCGCAACAACTTCCCGTTGACGTCGGCGCGCCGGCACCTGCTGTTCGCGGGCGGGATCGGCATCACCCCGCTGGTGGCAATGGCCCAGCAGCTCGACGCCACCGGCGGGGACTACACACTGCACTACTGCGCGCGCTCCGCCCCGGAAGTCGCGTTGGCCGAGTTGTTCGCCGACCACCCACGGGTCGTCCTGCACCTGGACGACCAGCCGGACGACCAGAGACTCGGCCTGCGCCGGGACCTCGGGCCCCCGGCCGAGGACACCGCTGTCTACGTCTGCGGCCCGGGCCCGTTCATCGACTACGTCCTCGACGGCGCCCGCGAACTCGGCTGGCCACCGAACGCACTGCACAAAGAACGCTTCACCCCGACAGCGACAGCCGCCGACGCCGGCCCCGGTGACGGATTCACGGTCCGGCTGGCCTCCACCGGCGCCGAGTACCACGTCGCGCCGGAGGAGAGCGTCCTCGACGTCCTGCTCCGCAACGGCGTCGACGCGCCTTCGTCCTGCCAGCAGGGCATCTGCGGCGCATGCGTGCTCCGCGTCCTCGCCGGTGAACCGGACCACCGCGACGACGTCCTCACCGACGAGGAACGCGCCGACGGACTGTTCGCCACCTGCTCCTCCCGCGCACTGGGCCACCACCTCGAACTCGACCTGTGACCCCACACCCCCCACCCCGCGAAAGGGATCCCCCGTGACCGCCCCACCCCCGACGACCGTCGACGACGCCGAAGCGGCCTTGCTCAAGGCCCTGCTCGCACCCACCGCCGAGCCCCTACGGGAATTGCTGCATCCGCAGTTCGTCGTCGTCCACTCCCCTGTCGGACTGATCCACGACAAGGAGCAGTTCCTCACCGACACGGCCAAGCGCCCCACACCCCACGGCATCAAGATCCTGACCTCCACCGTCCGCCACTTCCCCGGCATGGCGACGGTGAGCTGCCTGCAGGAGATGCTCATCCCGTTCGTGCCCGACACGCCCCCCTTCGCCATCCAGCAGGCCGTCTCCCGCGTCTGGGTCCGCGCCGACGACGGCTGGCAGCTCGCGCACCTGCAGATGGCTCGGCGTCTGCCGCCCGGATGAACCACACCGGCCGGTCCCCGTCGGCCGGCCGTCACACCCTCGATCCGAATACACCCCCCAGCAGGAGACGCACATGACTGCCACCTCATCGCGGGCACTCCCGCCCCCCAGGCACGCCCACCCCCTCGTCGGCGGTGCGGCATGAGGGCCCCCCTGACCTACGAGGCGGCCCGCGCCGCCGCCGACGCCGTACTCACCGCGGGCCGCGCCGAAGGACTCGCGCTCGCCGTCGCCGTCGTCGACCGCGGCGGCATCACCCGGATCCTGCTCGCCGACGACGGCGCCGGACCCATCGCCATCGAGACCGCCCGCCGCAAGGCCTACACCTCCGCCGTCACCGGATTCACCACTGCGGCGTTCGCCCAGTTCGCCGCCAGCCCCCAGATGGCCGTCGCACCGCCCCACCTCATCGACCCCAACCTGCTCCCCGCCCCCGGCGGACTCCCGATCACCGTCGACGGCACGGAAAACATCGGCGGCATCGGCGTCGGCGGCGCCGACGGCGAAACCGACGACCGCATGGCCGCCGTCGCCGCCAAGAGCATCACCGACCTGCTCGCCTGACCGACCGACCCCCAAGGATGTACAGACCATGACGACTGTCCGTGACGTGACGTACGAGCTGTTGCGAACACACGGCCTGACAACCGTCTTCGGCAATCCGGGCTCGAACGAGCTGCCCTTCCTCGCGGGCATGCCGGACGATTTCCGGTACGTCCTGGGGCTGCACGAGGGCGCGGTGCTGGCCATGGCGGACGGCTACTCGCAGGCATCCGGCGGGCCCGCCGTGGTGAACCTGCACGCCGCGGCCGGAACCGGCAACGCGATGGGCGTGCTGACGAACTCGGTGTACTCGCACACCCCGCTCGTGGTGCTGGCGGGCCAGCAGGTCCGCAGCACCGTCGGGCAGGAGGTGGTGCTGTCCATCGTCGAGCCGGAGACGCTGCTGCGGCCGCTGGTGAAGTGGAGTTGCCAGCCGGCCTGCGCCGAGGATGTGCCACGGGTGATCAGCCAGGCGATCCACACGGCGACCCTGCCGGCCCAGGGCCCGGTGTTCGTGGCGGTGCCGTACGACGACTGGGCCCGCGAGGCGCCCGAGGAGACGGCGCACCTGCTGCGCCGCCGGACCGCCTACGGGGGCTGTCTGAGCGCCGACCAGCTCGGCGAGCTGGTGACCGCGCTGGACGAGGCGGCCAGCCCCGTGCTCGTGCTGGGGCCCGAGGTCGACGCCTCGGGCGCGAACGGCGAGGCGGTGCGGCTCGCGGAGGCCCTCGGCGCACCCGTGTGGCTCTCCCCGTTCTCGTCGCGCTGTTCCTTCCCGACCCGGCACCGCGGCTTCCGCGGCGTGCTCCCGTCATCGGTGCGGGGGGTGACGCAGGCACTGGCCCGGCACGACCTGATCCTGGTGATCGGAGCCCCGGTGTTCCGTTACCACCAGTTCGAACCGGGCCCCTACCTCGCGCCCGGTGCCCGGCTCCTGCACGTCACCAGCGATCCGGGCGAGGCGACTCGCGCTCCGATGGGTGAGGCCTTCGTCGGCGCGAGTCATGACACCCTCACCAGGCTGGCGGACGCCGTCACCCCCGACCGGCGTCCCCAGCTTCCTCCCCTGCCCGACTTCCCGGTACCAGCGGCGTCGAACGGCAGGGTCCACCCGGAGCAACTGTTCGCCGACCTGCGTGCGCTCGCGCCCGCCGACACCGTCTGGGTGACGGAGTCAACCTCCACGACAAGCGCCTTCTGGGCGCAGACGGACATGCAACACCCCGGCAGTTACCTGTGGCCGGCGGCAGGCGGTCTCGGCTTCGGTCTGCCCGCCGCTGTCGGCGCCCAACTGGCCCGCCCCGAACGGCAGGTCGTCGCGCTCATCGGCGACGGTTCGGCGAACTACGGGATCACGGCGCTCTGGACGGCCGCCCAGTACGACATCCCCGTCATCACGGTCATCCTCAAGAACGGGACCTACGGGGCGCTGCGCTGGTTCTCCGAAGTCCTCGACGTCGGCGAGGTGGCCGGGATGGACGTCCCCGACATCGACTTCACCCTGCTCGCGCGCGGCTACGGCATGAACGCCACCTCGGTGAGCACGCCCGAGGACTTCGCCGCGGCGTTCAAATCGGCCCTCGGCAGCGGGAAACCCACCCTGATCGAAGTCGAAACCGAACGCACCCGGCCGTGATCGCGGTCCGGCCGGCGCGGAGCGGTGGCCGACGCATTCCAGATCCCCGCAACGGGATCCCTACAACCGACTAGGAACCCTTGATGATCAAGCCTTGGCTTTTCGAGTTCTTCCGCGCGGTCCACGACCCGGTCGGTCGTGAGGATCCCGCCACCGTGCACGAACAGTTCCGCCGCTATCTCGATCTGTGGGTCGACGACGAGGCGCTCGGGTTCGAGGGCATCTTCTTCAGCGAGCACCACTTCGGACCCGGCTACAGCCCGTCGCCGAACCTGGTGATCGCCAACCTCGCCGCCCGCACCACCACCCTGCGCCTGGGCGTGCTCGGCTCCGTCTCGGGCTACGCCACCCCGTGGCGGGTCGCCGAGGAGTTCGCCATGCTCGACCACCTCACCGACGGACGCCTGGAGATGGGAGTGGTCAGCGGCATCCCACCCGAGCTCGGCATCGTGGGCATCTCCCGTGAAAAGGCGGCCGAGGTGCACGCCGAAACACTGGAGGTACTGCTCGCCGCCACCACCAAACCGGTCGTCTCCCACCAGGGCAAGCACTTCTCCTTCGAGGACATTCGGATCACACCGAGCTTCCTGCGACCCTCGCCGCCGGTCTGGACCGCCTCCACGAGCGTGGCATCGGCCAGCCGCGCCGGTGCCCTGGGACTGAAGATGTGCGGCGGCTTCGTCAATGTCGAGAAGCTGGTGCCGGTGTACGAGGCCTACCAGGAGGCCGCCCGCTCGGCGGGTATGCCCAGCGGGCCCGACCAGGTCGGCATCCGTCGCGCGGTCATGATCGTCGAGAACGAGGCGGACCGCGACCGAGCCGGACAGCTCGGCAGGGAGGGAATCGAGAAGCACACGCGCGTCACTTTGGACAGCCTGAAGATCCCCGACGCCCCGCACACGACACTCGACCCCGACGAGCTCATCTACGGCACTCCCTCGCAGGTGGCCGACGAGATCATCCGCCAGTGCCGGGCCCTCGGCGTCGGCAACTTCGTGGCCATGTTCAACATCTTCGAGCCGGACGAACTGCGCAAGGTACACGAGTTGTACGGTCGCGAGGTCGCCCCCCGGCTGCGCGCGGCCGAGATCGGCTGACCCGGCGATGAGCGAGTTCTCCACCTTCGACTACGTTCCCGGCGGCGACCCGCGTCAGCAGCTGGACGTCTTCACCCCCGACCCGGCCGCCGATCTGCGCACCACCGTCCTGGTGCTGCACGGCGGCGCCTTCCGGCACGGTGACCGTACAGCCGTGCACGCCCGGTGCCGGGCACTCACCGCACGCGGCTTCACCACGATCGCCGTCGGCTACAGGTTGTTCGACTCCGCTGCGTGGCCCGCGCAACTCGACGACGCCCGGGCGGCTCTGCGGTGGACACACGAGCACGCCGACGAACTCGGCCTCGACGCCGGCCGCATCGTGCTGCAGGGGCACAGCGCCGGCGCCCAGCTCGCGCTGCTCGTGGCCGGAACCGCGGGCCACGACGAGCCCGACGGGCTCGGCGGCGCGGCGCCGTTGCCGGCCCCGGCGGCCGTGATCGCGTATTACGCTCCCACCGCGCTGTCCCTGACGCCCGGTCACGGCGAGCTGCCGGCCCAGCAGATGCTCGGGCCCGATGCCACGGCCGACGACGCCTCGGCGGCCAGCCCGATCAACCACGTCGACGAGCACTACCCACCAACCGTCCTGGTCCACGGCACTGCCGACCGGTTCATTCCCCCCGTCACGAGCCTGTGCCTCTTCGACGCCCTCACCGCGGCCGGGGTGACCAGCGAGCTCCACCTGATCGCCGGCCAGGACCACGAGTTCGACGCGACACCGCGCTACACCCGCAGCAGCACCGGACTCGTCCTCGAGTTCCTGCGCGCGCAGGTCATCGAACCCGACCAGGTCGCGAAGGAAGTACTCGAGGGCAACCCCCTCGCCTCGATGCCTCCGCCGGGGGGCGAAGCCGGTCGGACACCCAACCACGCCTGACACATCACGAACTCAGTTTTGCTCTTTGCGGGAGGTCCTGGATGACACGCATGCGTTATGTTCGACCGCTCGATATCGACCAGGCGATCGATACCGGGTTCAAGGGTTATCGGGCGCAGTTCCTTTCGCATCTCGAAAGCGCGCTGATGATCGCGAGCACCATCGAGGAGGGCGGCTGCGGCCCGGGCCTGCACTACCACCGCAGCGATCAGTTGTACTACCTGATGCGGGGCTCGATGAAGGTGCGCCTCGGCGACGAGGTCCATCAGGTCGAGGCGGGCAGCCTGGTGTTCATCCCGGCCGGGCTGGCGCACTGCAACTGGAACGAGGGTCCTGGCGCCGAGACCCACTTCGAGATGATCGTTCCCGCGCCGGCGCCCTTGACGCAGATCGCGATCATGGTCGACTCGCCGGCCGACATACCGGTAGAGGACCGGACCGATCGCCCGGGTCTCGTGCGCGCGCTCGATCTCACGGCCGTGCCCGAGGTGTTGCCCGGCATGCGGATGCAGCCCCTTGTCGACCCCGAGTCCGGCTCCCACCGCACCGTCGTCAACTACATGGAAGTCGACCCCGGCAAGGCCGGGCCCGGCACCCACGTCCACGAGTTCGACCAGTACTACCTCGTCCTGGAGGGCCGGCTCACCGTCGAGGTCGCGCTCGAAAAGCACATCGTCGAGCCCGGAACACTCGTCGTCCTTCCCGCGGGCGTGCCGCACCGGCAGTACAACGAGGGCGACGTGACCGAAAAGCACCTGGGAGTGCTGGCGCCCGCGCCCGAGCCGGGCAGGCCATGGGACCGCGGGGTCACCTTCGCCGTCAACGGCGAAGAGTTCGGCAGCACGATCACATCGGCCGCAGCGACCAACGGAGCGACGCGATGACCGGGCTCGGCTCCTACGGCCCGCGCCCGGCGAACCTGCCGCTGCGGCGTGGGGCGGTCGACTTCTCCGACGAAGCCGGTATCGCGGCGGTATTCGCACTCATCGGCGACGCCGAGCTGCCGCCCGTCGCGGAAACCGCGGGCCAGCCCTTCGTCGGTGTCACCACTGACGGCAACCCGGTACCCGGGCTGTTCGAGTTGCGCGACGAGGGCGCACCGGTCGCCCACGCCGCGCAGGCGGCCCGCGACTACCTCGCCGGCCTGAACACGCGGCAGCGTGCGAAGGCCGCCTTGCCGCTGGACGCGGTCGAGTGGCGCATGTGGAGCAACGCCTTCCTGACCTTCGAAGAGCACGGTCTGCTGTTGCAGGAGCTCACCGACCCGGAACGCGAGGCCGCGCTGGCCGTCATCGAGTCCTCGATCAGCGGAGCCGGATTCGAGCAGGCGCGCCACGCCATGCGCCTCAACGGCGCGCTCGGGGATCTGGTCGGTGGCTACAGCAACACCCTGACCGAGTTCTGTTACCGGTTCACCGTCTTCGGCGAGCCCTCGTCCGACCGGCCATGGGGCTGGCAGCTGCAGGGCCATCACGTGGACCTGCACTGCCTGTTCATCGGCGGACAGATCGTGCTCACACCGGCGTTCCTCGGCGTCGAGTTCGACGGCGACGTCGTCTTCGCCCAGCATCAGGACCGCGCGCGGGAGCTGATGGCGTCCCTGACCGCCGTACAGCGCGACCGGGCACTGCTGTACGGGTCGATGCTCTCCACCGAGCTCCCGCACGAGCTGGCGGGAGCCGTGGACGGCCGGCACCGTGCCGGAGCCGGGCGCGACAACCTGGTCCTGCCCTACACCGGCCTCGCCGGCGACCAGCTGACAGCCGGTCAGCTCGAACTGCTCCTCGCGCTCACCGACCCCTACCTGGAAGCCCTGCCGGAAAAGCCGCGTGCTCACCGCCGGGCGCAGGTAAAGCAGCACCTCGACACCACCCACCTCGCCTGGATCGGCACCTGGGACGAGGGCGCGCCCTTCTACTACCGGGTGCACAGCCCGGTCGTGCTCATCGAGTACGACAACCACCCCGGCATCTTCCTCGACAACGACGAACCCGAGCCGTTTCACGTCCACACGATCGTGCGCACGCCCAACGGCGGTGACTACGGCAAGGACCTCCTGCGCCAGCACTACGCCCACCATCACCACTGAGTGAGCGATGCCACGGCCGCTCGGGTCGTGACCTTCCCAGTACGAGAAGACGTTTCCGAAATGTCAGTTGCCCCGGGGAGCTCCCAGGTGAACACCTACCATGACCTGCCGTGGCTGGCCCACTACCGCACAGGCCAGCCGGCCTGCATCGAGCCCGAGCACCACACCATGCTCGAGTTGTTCCGTGCCTCCGTCGAGCGCGTACCCGATCAGATCGCGCTCCACTACTTCGACGGCCGGCTCACCCTCACCGAGCTCGACCGCTCGTCCGACGCGCTCGCACTCGTCCTCCTGGAGAGCGGTTTCCAGCGCGGCGACCGGCTGGCCGTCTACGTGCAGAACGATCCGGGTTTCGTCATCGGTCTGCTCGGGGTCTGGAAGGCCGGCGGCGCCGCGGTCGCCATCAACCCGATGAACAAGGCCCGGGAACTGGAGTACCTGCTCGCCGACTCCGGCGCGAAGGCACTGCTCTGCCTGGACAGTCTGTACGAGGACATCGCGCGGGATGTCATCGCCACCGGGCGGACGAGCGTCGACACGGTGATCACCGCCTCCGAATCGGACTGGCAGACCCGCAACGACGAACGAGTGCTCCAGGCACCACGCGTGCCCGTCGCCGACGGCACGCTCGACCTGCTGTCGCTCATCGAGGTCCACAGCGGACAACGACCTGGGGTCGCGCCCCCGGAACCGGACGACATCGCGGTGCTGACCTACACGTCGGGGACCACCGGCCGGTCCAAGGGCGCGATGAACACCCACCGCACGATGGTGTACGGCTGCTACAACTTCCGCGAGTGGCTCGGCCTGGCCTCGGCCGACAGCGTGCTCGGCATCGCCCCGCTGTTCCACATCACCGGTCTGGTCGCACATGTGGGCCTGTCGCTGCTGCTGCCATGCCCGCTCGTGCTCACCCACCGCTTCCATCCCGCGGTCATGCTGGACGCGCTGCGCGAGCACCGCCCCACCGTCACGGTCGCCGCGATCACCGCGCTCACCCGGCTCGCCGAAGAGTCCGGCCATCCGGCGGAGGACTTCTCGTCGCTGCGGATCGTGTACTCCGGTGGCGCGCCGATCGCGCCCGCCGTCAATGACGCGTTCCAGGCCAGAACGGGGATCTACATCCACAACATCTACGGGCTGACCGAGACCAACTCGCCGACCCACGGGACACCGCTCGGCGCCAAGGCACCGGTCGACCCGACGTCGGGCGCGCTCTCCATCGGGGTACCGGTCTTCGGCACCGTGGCCCGCATCCTGGACGACGACGGCGAGGAACGAGCAGTCGGCGAGATCGGCGAGATCGCGATCAGCGGCCCGCAGGTGGTCCCCGGCTACTGGAACCGGCCGGAGGAATCGGCAGCGGCCTTCCCGGGCGGCGAACTGCGCACCGGCGATGTGGGCTTCATGGACGCCGAGGGCTGGTTCTATCTCGTCGACCGCAAGAAGGACATGATCAACGCTTCCGGGTACAAGGTGTGGCCACGTGAAGTCGAGGATCTGCTCTACACCCACCCGGCGGTCCGGGAGGTGGCCGTGGTGGGGGTCCCCGACTCCTATCGCGGCGAGACCGTCAAGGCCTTCGTCTCGCTGCAGCCCGGCGCGACGGCGAGGCCGGACGAACTCATCCGGTACGCCAAGGAGAACATGGCGGCCTACAAGTACCCACGGCTCGTCGAGATCGTCGACGAACTTCCCAAGACCGCGACGGGCAAGATCCTGCGGCGGCAACTCCGCGACAACCCCCCGCAGGCAAGCGCCGGCCGCTGAGCGCACCATCGAAAGGACACGACGGAGCAACCATGGATTTCACGGAAACCGAGAAGATCCGGGATCTCAAGCGACGAGCCACCGAGTTCCTGGACGAGTTGGCCATCCCCGCCGAACCGGTCTACGCGCAGCAGAAGACCCAGGTCGGGCCGTGGGACACCCCGCCGGTCATGGCGGAGCTCAAGAAGGCCGCCCGTGACCGTGACCTGTGGAACCTCTTCCTTCCCGGAGAGCGGGGCGCCGGACTGACCAACCTCGAATACGCGCACGTCGCCGAGATCACCGGCCGAAGCCCGTGGATCATGCCGGAAGCGCTGAACTGCTCCGCGCCCGACACCGGCAACATGGAGACGCTCGCGCATTTCGCCACGCCGTCGGTTCAGAAGCGGTGGCTCGAGCCCTTGCTCGACGGTGAGATCCGCTCCGCCTACTCGATGACCGAGCCCCAGGTCGCCAGCTCCGACGCGAGCAACATCGACACCCGGATCACCGAGGACGGCGACGGGTTCCGCATCAATGGCCGCAAATGGTGGTCCAGCGGCGCGATGAGCCCCGCCTGTCAGGTCGCCATCGTGATGGGCCGCTCGAACCCGGGCGGAGAACGCCACCGCACCCACAGCATGGTCGTGGTCCCGCTCGACACCCCCGGGGTGAAGGTCCTGCGGTCGACCAGCGTGTTCGGATACTCCGACAGCGGTCACGGTGGTCACGCCGAGATCGTTTACGACGACGTCCGGGTCCCTCGGGAGAACCTCCTGGGCGAGCTGCACGGCGGTTTCGCGATCGCCCAGGCACGCCTCGGCCCCGGCCGGATCCACCACGCCATGCGCCTGATCGGCATGGCCGAACGCGCCTTCGACCTCATGTGCGCCCGAGCCCACCAGCGCACCCCCTTCGGCAAACCGCTCGCCGAGCAGGGCGTCTTCCAGGAGTGGGTGGCGGAAGCACGCATACGTATCGAGACGACCCGCCTCCTGGTGCTGAAGACGGCATGGCTGATGGACACCGTCGGCAACCGCGGCGCGGCGATCGAGATCTCGGGTATCAAGGTGGCCGCACCGCGGATGGCCACCTGGGTCATCGACCACGCGATCCAGGCGCACGGCGGCGGTGGCGTGAGCCAGGACTTTCCCCTGGCCGAGCTGTACGCCCAGGCCCGCATGCTGCGTATCGCCGACGGACCCGACGAGGTCCACAAGATGTCCCTCGCGCGCCGTGAGCTCCGCAGGTTCGCGCCAAATATCCCGTGATTGGGGTCGTGACACTTCAGTTACGCTGTCGTAGCATGACGCTCGTTAGGCCACGCCGGTGTGGCCCGCTGCACCGGTCGCGCGACGTTCGGCCGAAGGGCGGGACCATGGCAGACAGACGTGTGTTGGCGACGGATGTTCCGTCGTCCGAGGCTGTGTACCGCATGCTGCGGAACCGGATCATGAGCTGCGAGCTGGTTCCCGGCCAATTGCTCACCGAGCGCCGGAGCGCCGTCGAGCTCGGACTCGGGCTGCTCCCGGTCCGTGACGCGCTGACGCGCCTCGTGCGGGACGGTCTGGTCCAGGCGGTGCCCCCCAACGCGTACCGGATCACCCCGCTCACCCCGAAGTCCGTCAACGATCTGCTCACTGTCTGGGAATTGCTCGGCCCGGAGATGGCCGCGCTGGGCACCAGCCGGGCCGATCCGGAGCAGGCCGCTGAACTGCGACAGCTGGTGGTGGACGGGAACACGACGCTCGCCGGCCCACTGGACCGGGATCGCGTCGTCCGGTTCGTCGACATCACCGAACGGGTCTTCGGGCTGCTCGCCATCGCCTCCCGCAACGACCGGCTCATCGAGGTCTACCGGTCACTCGCCGGCGAGACATGGCGCGTCTTGACTTTGATCCTCATCGCGGCCGACTCCGTGGACACGTTCCTGGCCGCGGGCGTGACATGGGACTCGACCTTCGACCGTCGCGACGGTCTCACGGCCACGCGGATCATCCGCGATGTCACCGCGGCAACCCACGCGTCGGCGATGCTCGTGCTGGGCGACCTGCCGAAGACCGGCGAGGGCGTGGTGCTTCCGCTGCGTCGCTGAGCACCCCCCGCCCGCGCCACGTCGTCGGGTGACGTACCCCACGGGGCCACCCAGAGCCGCTCGGTGAAGCGGTATCATCAACCCGCTGGTATGTCACCGAGTCTTTCCATCGTCCGGGAGCGAGCAACGTGTCCGTGCCCTCGTCCGAACCCGTGTCACTCGGCGACGCCGCCTACCGACAGCTACGGGCCGACATCGTGTCCTGTCGGCTCGTCCCGGGCCAGCGGCTCACCGAACGATCGCTCGCCGAGACCACCGGCTTCGGCATCTCGCCCATCCGTGACGCGCTCACCCGCCTCAGCCACGAGGGTCTCGTCCTGACGTTGCCCCGCAAGGGCTACCAGGTGACCCCGCTGACCCTCAAGACCGTCGACGACCTGTTCACACTCTGGCGGATCGTAGGGCCGGAGACCGCCCGCCTTGGCGTGCAGGACGCCACTGCCGAACAGCGCCAGCAGATCATCGCCGCGTTCTCCGCCGCCATACCCGGCAGCGACTCGACGGGCAGCGAGGCCGGCGAGCAGCCCCTGCGACGGGTCGAGGCGGCCACCGCGGCCTTCGCCAGCCTTGCGGCGGCGACAGACAACGACTACCTCATCCGGGTCCACGACCGACTGCACAACGACATCGCCCGGATCCTGGCGCTCATCACGGCCGAGGCCAGTACCTCGATGCCCGATCCATCAGTCGACAAGGAGTGGATCGAGCTCGTCGAACGCCGCGACGGAGATGCCGCAGCGGCACGCGTCCGCGACTACATCGGCGACTTGCACGCGCGCGTCCTGAGAGTCCTGACCCGCTGGCCGTCGGTCGTCGCCAGCGAGATCACCACGGTGCGCGGCTGACCTACGTTGAGGTGTGCCCGGCTGAGACACGGACGCTGGTCCGTTCCGTGGTCGCAGCCGATCCGCCTGTCCGAACTCGACCGATCGCTCGCCCTGTCCAGGACGACCGTCCGGCGCGGTCTGGCCACGTCCGCCGAGCGGGCCGGCTGGAAAGCGATCCACTGGGCGCTCACCCCCGGGCGTTCCAGGTAGGAAGCGCGGGAGGCGAGCCAGGCAGGCTGCGGAGGCAGGCGCTGCCGCACATCGACGACCTCGCCACCACCACGGGGGCCATCCGTCCCACGGTCCGCGGCGGCGACAACGTGGTGCGGATTCGGACGAATCGACAGTCGACACCTGGTAGTTGCCATCGCGCCGCCAGGCGCTCGTGTCTCTTGTCGCATGCCAGCCCAGTGGCAAGGCAGGGCTCGCGTCACGCGATCAGCGCCGACGAACTCCAGGACCGGGTCGCATCCCTGGCCACGCCCATCCAGCCGGGTGACGGCCGGCCGGGGGCCTCGTTGTCGATTCCGGGACCGTGGTCGCGGATGCCGAGAGCAGCGCATCGCGACTACGGTCGGAAGGCCGTCATCGCAACGACAGACCGTATCGCGGCTGCCCTGCCGGGCGGTAAGCTTCGTGACCGCCCGGCAGGGCCAGTTGCCTCACACGGGTAGAGCGGGTTCCTGCGCGGATACCGCCGCCTGCCTCTCGGCCGCACCGCCGTCGTGCGGGCGAAGGAAGACCGCCCCGATCAGCAGGGTGACGAAGGTGATGACGGCGAGGACCAGCAGGCTGGTGGAGATTGCGGAGTCGCCGTAGACGAGCACGCCGGGCACCGGGGACTTGGCGCTGGGTGTCATGATCGCGAAGGTCACCGTGGACAGGGTCGCGCCGATGAACCCCGAGCTGAGCCCGCCGGCCGATGACATCGAACCCTGCTCCGACTCAGGCGTTCCCGCGATGACCAGGTTCGGCATGGCGCCCATCGCGAAACCGGTCCCGATACCGAGGATCACGACCCCGACGAGTATCTTTGCGACCGTGTCGTGCGCGGACATCAGTACCAGCGAGCCGACCGTGAGCACGCCCAGGCCCACGTACATGAGCAGCCGGGGGCCGGTCCGTCTGACCAGCACGCCGGCCACGAGGCCGGCCACGACGCTCCCGAGGGCGAACGGCGCCAGCACAAAGGCGTACCGGGTCGCCGAAAAGCCCAGGCCGTAAGTGCCGCCCAGTTGCCGGGGCGTCATCGCAAGCAGCGCCATCAGCGTCGTGATCACCGGTGCGAGACCATTGCCCAGGCCCCCGCCCAGCACCCCGAACAGGACGGTCCGGCGGACGAGGACCCGCAGGTTGAGCACTGGTTCGCTGACTCGGAGCGAGACGACCGCGTAGATCGCGAGCGCGGCCGCTCCGGCGATCAGCAGGCCGACGACACGACCCGAACCCCACCCCCACTCCGTGCCCTTGCTCACCGGGAGCAGGATCAGCGTGACACCGCCGGCCAGCAGGAGTATGCCCAGCGCGTCGATCCGCGCGGGACGGCGCACGGGGGTCTCCGGGGTGGTCAGGAGCATGAGTGCCCCCATCACGACCAGCCACGCGAGGTTGAACACGTAGAGCGAGCGGAACCCGAGGTGATCGAGCAGGACGCCGATGAGGAAGGGTGCGCCGACCATGAGAAGCCCGATGCCTGTCACGGAGACGCTCGCGGCGAAGGGAACCAGCCTCTTCGGATAGACATCCCGGATCAGCGAGTAACACAGGAACAGCAGGCCGGTGAGCGCGCCGAGCAGAATGTGGGCGACGATCATGGCCCAGAACGCGGGCGCGGTCGCGCCGACGATCTCACCGAGGCCTGCCACGACCAGCGTGATCAGGATCATCCGGCGCTTGCCGTACAGGTCGGCAAGCTTGCCGAGCAGCGGGGCGGAGGCGGCTCCGGCCAGCAGGGTGACTGTCACCAGCCAGCCGCCTTGTGTGGTGTGGAAATGGTTGATGATCTTGGGTATCGCGGTGGCGGTGCTCACATTGGCGAACGCCGCCGACTCGACGAGGCAGACAAGCGATACCAGGGACAAAACCAGTCGCGGAGTCCATTCGGCAGTGCCGAACGAGACCACACCGGCGGGGACGGGAGTGGACGAGCTCAAGGGGTCCTCCGAACGCATCGTCATTGAGACGCCGTGGATTCTTGAAATATCAGCCACCATGTCTGAGATGTCAACTAGGCTGATTGACCTCTCTCATCGACATCGTTGACATCCCACTACGCCCTCCCGGTGAGCGCCCGCTCCAGCAGCCGCCTGCGGCATCTGCCGCCACGAGGTGCGGCTGATGTGACACGACGGCTTGGACTCGGCCCGCCGTCGCGGTGGACTGGGACTTCATCCCCCATGCCCGGCTGCCCGGGCATCCCACGGGCACAGCTCGGAACGCTGTCCAGGTCCTGTGGATCATGGCCATGGAGAACATCACGCGCGAGCGCGAGGCGGCGTGGCCCGGTCCTGCGACCAGCAACTTCCGCCACGGCGACCGAGCTGGATACGACGCCCTGGTGGATCGTGCTGCCGCGACGGCCCCACCTCGGCCGGTTGACTGTCCCGCAGAGACAGGTCGACAGACTGTGCGTCATCCACACTGCCGGATCTGCCGATCAGTTCGCCCCGGTAGGTGTCACCACCGCCTGATCGCGCATCACGGCACGGCTGAAGCGATACGTCAGCCAAGCCGTACCCACAGGGCCGACCGCGGCGCCCTGTGCTTGCCGGAAGCCTCATCCATGCAGGTGAGGGTCTGTCTGGGCGGGGCAGGGTACTCATATCGGCTCATCCACGGTGAGATGCCCGTCCTGGGCGTGCAGGTGGCCGCCTCCACCGTGTGGGAGATCCTGAAGGATGCCGGGACCGGCCCGGCGCCCGAACGCGCCGTAACGACCTGGGTCGGCTTCCTGCGCTCCCAGGCCGATGCCCTGCTGGCCTGCGACTTCTTCGCGACGGTCACTCTGACGGGCACGCGGCTATACGTGTTCGCCGTGCTCGGGCACGCCAGCCGGCGTGTTCGCATCCTGGGCGCCACCGCACACCCGACCGCCTCCTGGGTGACACAGGCCGTTAACCTCGCGCTTTCGCGAGTGGGATTGTCCGGGTCTTGATCAAATAAGCGGAGAGTGCTGCTGACCTGCAACGATGGGACGTGTCGAGGGTCCTGTCAGCTGCGAGGAAAGAAGCACTCTCCAGGTGAAGGTGCGACACGAGGTCGCGTGTGTTGAGTGGATGCTCTTGGAGAGGGGGTCGGCGGTGTCGCCGATGACAGGGTAGTCCCGGGTTCGTGTCCGATGACCCGTCCCCGCCTGGACGTGCGTCGCTGGCAACGGCGGGGTGCGAAGCTCCAGGAAGAAGCCCAAGGACCTCCGTTCCACCCGGGGGTGACAGGCAAGGGGAAGGCCGGACGGGCGAACACCAGTGAACCCTCGATGACGCCTCGTGAGAGAAGCCCCCGCGGGTGGGATGCGGAAGCGGGGTGAAGGGCGGGCCGCTGTGAGGCGGCAGGCGCCGGGCGGATGTTTCACGCCGCCCGGGTGGACACCGCCGCCCCGGGGCATAGAGGGCGCCCACCCCGGCCGCATCTCGCATGCGCGGAACGTGGAAACCCCGACGGAGGCCGCTGCCCTTGGCGGGGCGGCGGTGGGCCGACCGTGAGGAAGGCTGACGTCTCCGGCGGGACAGGACGGCTCAAGAAGCGAATGCCGGTGGGCCGAAAGGCCAGGGGAAACCGGGACGGCACGTGCGGCGGCCTCTCCGCTGCGGTCCTGGCCAACTCGCCGGATACCGGGCCTTGTTGCGTGGGTCCGAAAGGACGCAGACGTGAGCCGGGTGAGCCTGTGGGGAGGGACGATGGCAACAGTGGCAGTACCGAAGGACAAGTTGGACGCCCCGGCGGTGCTCGGGGTGAACGGACCGGAGGGCGGCTTCTTCGCGGACTGGAACAGCATTGACTGGGACGGTGCGCAGGAGAACGTACGCCGACTGCGCCAGCGCATCTTCACGGCATCGAGGGACGGGGACCTGGCCAAGGTCAGGAACCTGCAGAAGCTGATGCTCCGGAGCCTTTCCAACACGCTGGTCAGCGTGCGGCGGGCGACGGAGATCAATGCCGGACGAAAGACAGCAGGGGCGGACGGGCAAGTCGTGCTCACCACCCCGGGCAAGGCCGAACTGGCGCGCTTCATCCAGCAACGCGCCAGTAGTTGGCAGGCCCGTCCGGTCCGGCGGGTGTTCATCCCGAAGAACGGGGCGGGGCGAAAACGCCGCCCGCTCGGCATTCCCGTGATCATCGACCGGTGCCATCAGGCCCGGGCGGCGAACGCACTGGAGCCCGAGTGGGAGGCCCGGTTCGAGGCGAGGTCGTACGGCTTCCGCCCGGGCCGGGGCTGCCATGACGCGATCGGGGTTATCTACAACACGCTGAACGGGAAGAACCCCGGGCGCGTATGGATCCTGGACGCGGACCTGGCGGCGGCGTTCGACCGTATCGACCACGACCACCTTCTCGCCCAGCTCGGCACCTTTCCCGCCCGGGACATGGTGCGACAGTGGCTGAAGGCCGGCGTGGTCGAACGCGGCCGGTTCACCCCGACTCAGGAGGGGACGCCACAGGGCGGGGTGATCAGCCCCGTGCTCCTGAACGTCGCTCTCCATGGGATGGAGGCGGCCGCGGGCGTGCGTTACTACAACCTGAGCACCTGGCCCAAGGGCATGCGGCTGATCGTCCGCAAGGAACGCCCGCACCCCGGTGCCCAGTTGCGCTTCACCGACCTCGACGGACTGCGGCTGACCTGCTTCGCGACCAACACCAAAGGCGGCCAGCTCGCCGATCTCGAACTGCGCCACCGCAGACGGGCCCGCTGTGAGGACCGCATCCGAAACGCCCGTGACACCGGACTGCGCAACCTGCCCCTGCACGAGACCGCCCAGAACCGGATCTGGCTGGAGATCGTCTCCCTCGCGCTCGACCTGCTCGCCTGGATGCCGATGCTCGCCCTGACCGGCGACACCCGCCGCTGGGAACCCAAGAAGCTCCGCCTGCGCCTGTTCTCCGCCGCCGCACAGCTCGTGAACACCGGACGCCACCGCTGGCTCCGCTTCACCGCCCGATGGCCCTGGACCGACGTCATCACCCACGCGATCGACAGACTCCACACCCTCCCGAACCCCGGCTGACCAGCGAATCCGACCGTCCCGACACCCCGCACCACCCCCACCGGCGAAGTGGAACCCGGCGCCCACCCGACGCGAAAGCCGGGCCCTCAGCCTGCCCCAACCCCGAAAAGACCCCACCCCACAGACACAACGTCCCCGTCAGCAAGCTGACGGGGACTCATGAACGATCGAGGCTAAAGTACGCCTGATTCCAGTCTCCGAGTGCGCGATGAACACCGTGGTGATCGTCGAGCTGCTGAAGGGGATCGCCACGCCGTGGCCCCGGCTGGAGTCGGACACGCACATCATCTCGACGGGCTCGGCGCGCCCCCTGGAGGACGCCTTCCGGATATCGCAGCTCGACCTGGTGCAGTGGCTGGTGCGCGACTACGGGTTCGGCGAACTGGACGCGTACCAGTACGCGACGCAGACGGTGGAATCGCCGTTGGCCAACGTGTGCGACACCAATTACACGTGTGTGGCCAAGCTCCGCAAGGAGTGGCTGCCCGCGCGCGAGACTTACCGCGGATCGCATGCGCGGCTGCGCGAGACGGCGGCGGCCCTGCGCCGCTGACCGCCGCCCCTCACCCCCATGACTCCCCTGTGCTTCGAGCACGCTTCCGAAAGGCATCCCCTCCATGGACCGGGCACGACCGCTCCCCACCAGGCGACTGCTTCTGAAGGGCGCGGCCCTCGCCGCCGTCCCGTACGTGCTGCTCCCGGAGAGCCGCGCCGGCGCGCAGACCGGGGTGGTCGACTATCCGCAGGCCGAGTGGCAGGCGGCGAGCACCGACAACCGCACGCCGGCCCAGCGCCCCGACGAGTACGCCATCGACCGTGTGATCATCCATGTCACCCAGCAGTCGTACGCGGGCACGCTGGCCATCTTCCAGAACCCCGGGAAGCGGGTGTCCGCGCACTATCTGGTGCGCTCGGCCGACGGCCATGTCGCGCAGTGCGTGCGAGAGTCGGACATCGCCTGGCACGCGGGAAACTGGGACTACAACACGCGCAGCGTCGGCATCGAGCACGAGGGCTGGGTGGACAAGCCGGAGTACTTCACCGACGCCCTGTACCAGGAGTCGGCGCGGCTGACGGCGTCGATCTGCGACAGATACGGCATCCCCAAGAACCGGGACCACATCATCGGCCATGTCGAGGTTCCGGGGACCGATCACACCGATCCGGGAAAGCACTGGGACTGGGTCCGCTACATGAGCCTGGTCGGCCTGTCCTCCTCGAAGTGAGGACGCGGGAGTGAGGACGTCGGAGGGGGACGTCGGAGTGAGGGTGGTCGAAATGGTTGTCGGCGCGAACACCCCGAGTGACGATGTCCCCAGCCGCATCGCCGTCCGGGGAGGCCGAGTTGACCGATCAGTGGGTGGCCCTGGAGCCGGGGGCCGACCCTGCCGAGCGTGTCCGGGTGCTGCGCCGGGCGTACGAGACGTTCACCACCGTGGGAACCGTGCCGCGCCCGGTGCGGTCGGTGGTGGCCGAGTCCTGGCGGCGTTCGGCGCGGGCCGGGGTGGGTCCGGACGGCACGGCGCGCGTGGAGCTGACGGACGGCGACCTCGGGACCTACCGGGCGGAGCATCCGCTGGCCAGGGTGATGCCGCTGTTCCGGGAGCTGATGGGCACGTTCGCGGCGGACGGCGAGCATCTGCTGGCGGTGTGCGACGCGAACGGCAGGCTGCTGTGGGTGGAGGGGCATCCGGCGACCCGGCGGCGGGCGGACCGGATGAACTTCGTGCCGGGCGCGCGCTGGTCGGAGAGCGCGGTCGGCACCAACGCGCCGGGGACCGCGGTGGCCGTGGACCGGCCGGTGCAGGTGTTCGCGGCGGAGCACTTCATCCGCCGGGTGCAGCCGTGGACTTGCGCGGCTGCGCCGGTGCACGATCCGCGCACCGGGCGGGTGCTGGGTGCCGTCGACATCACCGGCGGCGACCGGCTGGCGCATCCACACAGCCTGGGCTTCGTCCAGGCGGTGGCACGGGCCGCCGAATCGCAGTTGGCGCTGCTGGATCCGCCGACGCCCGCGGACGAGGCGCCCGCGCTGACGGCGCTCGGCCGTGACGAGGCCGAACTCCGGCTGGAGGGGCGCCGGATCCGGCTCGGCCGCCGGCACAGCGAGCTGCTGGTGCTGCTGTCCCGCCACCCAGAGGGGCTGACCGGCGACGAGTTGCTGTGCGCGCTGTACGAGGACGAGTCGGTGACGCCGGTGACGCTGCGCGCCGAACTGGCCCGGCTGCGGCGGCTGCTGGGCCCGGGGCTGCTCGCCTCCCGGCCGTACCGGCTGACCGCTCCGGTGGAGTCCGACGCGGCCGTGGTGGAGCGGCGGCTGGAGACCGGCGCGGTGACGGCGGCCCTGGGCGCCTACGCCGGGCCGCTGCTGCCGGGCTCGCAGGCGCCCGCGGTCGTACGGCTCAGGCAGCGGCTGGCGGACGGGCTGCGGGCCGCCCTGATCGCGGGCCACGACCCCGACCTGCTGGCGGACTGGGCGCACGCGCCCTGGGGCGAGGACGACATCGCGGTGTGGCGGGCGCTCGCGGCGCTGCGGCCGACGGCGGTCGTGCGCAGCCGGTTGGCGGCACTGGAGGCCGAGTTGGCGGTCCCGGGGCGCTGACCTGCCGCGCAACGTACGCGCAACGTCCCCGTCCCTAGCCTCCGCTGCGGGAGCTGCCCAACGGCGGGCAGCGCATCTGCAAGGAGGCAGGCCAGCATGACTCGTTACGCGGCGCCCGGCACCGAGGGCGCGATCGTCTCCTACCAGGCGCGCTACGACCACTTCATCGGCGGCGAGTACGTGCCGCCGGCCCGCGGGCAGTACTTCGAGAACCCGTCGCCGGTGAACGGGCAGCCGTTCACCGAGATCGCGCGGGGCACCGCCGAGGACGTGGAGCGGGCGCTGGACGCGGCGCACGCGGCCGCGCCGGGCTGGGGCCGTACCTCGGTGACGGAGCGCTCCGACATCCTCCTCAAGATCGCCGACCGGATGGAGGCCTATCTCGAACCGCTCGCGGTCGCCGAGAGCTGGGAGAACGGCAAGCCGGTGCGCGAGACGCTGGCCGCCGACATCCCCCTGGCGATCGACCACTTCCGCTACTTCGCGGGGGCGATCCGGGCGCAGGAGGGTTCGCTGGGCGAGGTCGACGACGACACGGTGGCGTACCACTTCCACGAGCCGCTCGGGGTCGTGGCCCAGATCATCCCCTGGAACTTCCCCATCCTGATGGCCACCTGGAAGCTCGCACCGGCCCTCGCCGCCGGGAACGCGGTCGTCATCAAACCGGCCGAGCAGACCCCGGCCTCCATCCACTACTGGATGAGCCTGATCGCCGACCTGCTGCCGCCGGGTGTGGTGAACATCGTCAACGGCTTCGGCGTGGAGGCGGGCAAGCCGCTGGCGTCCAGCCCCAGGGTGGCGAAGGTCGCCTTCACCGGCGAGACCACCACCGGGCGGCTGATCATGCAGTACGCCTCGGAGAACATCAAGCCGGTCACCCTCGAACTCGGCGGCAAGTCCCCGAACATCTTCTTCGACGACGTCTGGGCGCACGACGACGACTTCCGCGACAAGGCCCTCGAAGGCTTCACGATGTTCGCGCTCAACCAGGGCGAGGTCTGCACCTGCCCGTCCCGGGCCCTCGTCCAGCGCGGCAACTACGCCGAGTTCATGGCGGCGGCGGTCGACCGCACCCGCCAGATCAAGCCGGGCCACCCCCTCGACACGGAGACGATGATCGGCGCGCAGGCCTCCAACGACCAGCTGGAGAAGATCCTCTCCTACCTGGACATCGGCCGGCAGGAGGGCGCGAAGGTCCTCATCGGCGGCGAACGCATCGAGCACGACGGCGAGTTGAAGGGCGGCTACTACGTCCAGCCGACCATCTTCGAGGGCGGCAACCGCATGCGGATCTTCCAGGAGGAGATCTTCGGCCCCGTCGTCTCGGTGACGTCCTTCGACGACTTCGACGACGCGATCAAGATCGCCAACGACACGCTGTACGGCCTCGGCGCGGGTGTCTGGACCCGCGACATCAACACCGCGTACCGCGCGGGCCGCGCCATCCAGGCGGGCCGCGTCTGGACGAACTGCTACCACGCCTACCCGGCACACGCGGCGTTCGGCGGCTACAAGCAGTCCGGGATCGGCCGCGAGACACACAAGATGATGCTGGAGCACTACCAGCAGACGAAGAATCTTTTGGTGTCATACTCGCCGCGCAAGCTGGGCTTCTTCTAGAGGCAGGGAAAAGTGCGCCTGACCAGGCAAAATGCCTGGTCAGGCGCCCTTCTCGTCGCTCAGCTAAGCCGCGAGAAGAAATATGGCCTGACTCCCGATATCTCCCACCGGTATCCCAGTCCTGACCAGCTGTTCCGGGGCATTTCCGGGCCAGGAGCCAGCTAACTCATTCTGTCCGGCGCCGCCCGGCTCCACCTCCCATCGCTGCATGGATGCCTCGATCAGGCTGTTGGCCTGGTCGTTCAGCCAGTACGTGCCCTGCGGTGACGGGTCTGCCGTAGGGACCGCAGCATGACCGCGGCGAGGTCGGGGTCGCCCAGCGGCGATATGAGGTGAACGCGCTCGACCCCGCCGAGGTCGTACGCGGCGGGCTCATCGTCCGCTTCGAACAGTTCGTCGCCACCTCCCTCGTCCGCGGCACGGCGAGCGACTGACGCAGCAGGGTGCCACTGGGTTGTTCTCAGCCCGGCGGCGCCCCAGCGGCTGTGGCTCTTTCCGGTGACGCCGGCTGATCACCGGGGCCGGACCCGCGTTCCGGTGGAGCTTCTACCCACTCGCCGTACCCGGCGTCATCGGTGCCGCCCTGGTGCGGCCGGCTGCAAGGCGGAGGAGGGCGTCGACGCGATGGGGCCCCTTGCGAGCGAAGCCGAGAGTGGGGGGTCGGCAACTGACGACAACGCCGCAGGTCAGCGTGGCATGCCCAGCGTCTCGGGCATGCCACGCCGGACAGGCCCCAGCAACACCGGAGACCTGACACGGCCGATGCGGGTCGCGTGCCCTTCTCGGCGTGGCACGCCATGAGGCCGCTCTATGCCGCGCAGGCCCGGACGAACGCGTCGGCCAGTTCGGCGGGGCGGGTGAAGAGGGCCTCGTGGCTGCCGGGCGTCTCGATGAGCAGCGGGTTCTTCAGGCGCTGGGGGAAGCGCTCGGCCCAGTGCCACTCGCCGGGGAGGGAGAGATCCTCGGTGGACAAGACGTACGCGGTGGGGATGTCGAGAGCGTAGAAGGCGCTCGTGTCCGGCTTCTCGGTGAAGGTACCCAGCGGCTGCGGGACGAGCAGGGAGTGCACGATTTGCTGCGCCTCCTCGTCCGCGTCCTGCATGAAGGCCTGCTGGAACACCTCGAACGGGAACGTCACCGAGTTGTTGCCGGAGGCGGCTGCCACGGCGCGGAACATCTCGCCGTAGTGCGGCGGGCACGCGTCGATCAGCGACTCGCCGTCGTTCGGCACGAACGCGCTCCAGAAGACAAGGCGCCTGAGGCGGGAAGCGAGCCGGGGCGCGGCGCCCGTCAGGACGTAGCCGCCCCAACTGTGGCCGACCAGCGTGATCTCGTCCAGGCCGGCGCGTTCGACGTAGTCCACCAGGCTGTTCACGCAGTCGGTGAGAGTGACGTCGCGCGGGTCGTCCTCGGCGCCCAGTCCGGCCAGAGTGGGGGTGTACACCTGGTGTCCGGCGGCTCTCAGCTCGCGGGCGACGGGGCGCCAGGCCCAGCCGGCGTGGCAGGCGCCGGTCACCAGGACGAAGGTCTCGCTCATATCGATCTCCTTTGATCGCGCGGAATGAAATGGAGAGAAGCGGAAAGAAGTGGCTCACAACCAGCGCGGGAGGCTGGGGAGTTCACCCGTGACGTGCAGTTCCTCGGTACCGCTCCGGCCGATGAGCCAGGCGGCCAGGGCGTACGCCGGTCCGGTGGCAGTGACGCCGGGGGACGTCGTGCCCAGTGCGACACTGCCGTGGCCCTCCGATCTCAGCTCGGCCCCGACACCCGGGGAGAGGCGGGCCGACATCCACCCGGCCACATCGCGTACGAGGGCCCAGGCGAACTCGGGCGGCAGCGCGTCCATGCCGACGTCCGCGTGCAGATCGACCAGGTGGATCCACACCTCGCGGGCCCGCAGCCACGGCACTTGCGACGCCGGGATCTCGCGGCCCTGCCCGCTGACAACCGTGGCCGACCAGTCATCGGCCGACAGTGCCTCGGCGGCCTTGCGGAAACGGGCGGCGGACTCCCGTACGTCCTCCCGCTGTTCGACCAGGGGCCGTCCGGCGCCCGCCTCGATGTCCGTGGCGCGTTGGTCCGGCGAGGCGTACATGGGCGTACGGATCCCGGTGCGGGCCCAGGTCAGCAGGTTGACCAGGGCGTCGGCGTTGCGGGAGAGGTGGGTGAGCAGGTGGCCGCGGGTCCAGCCCGGCAGGGCGGAGGGCTCGGCCGTGGCACGGGCGGGTAGCGTGTCGACCGCCCGCTGCAGTGCGAGGTGCCCCTCCTCCACCCAGTCCAGGTCCTTCACTGCTTGTCCTCGACGATGGCGTTCACGCACTCACCGACGCCCTCGACCACGGTCCGTACCACCTGGCCGGGCTTCAGGAACACCTTCGGGTCGCGGGCCGCGCCGACGCCGCCCGGTGTACCGGTGAGAACGAGGTCGCCCGGCTCCAGCGTCGTGAACGTGCTGAGGTACGCGGCGATGTCCGCCGGGGTGAAGAGCAGATCGGACGTGCGTGAGCGCTGCATGACCTCACCGTCCACCTCGAGGCGGATCTCCAGGTCGGCCGCGTCGCCGACCTCGTCACCGGTCACCAGCCAGGGCCCGGCCGGGGTGCTGGCCTCCCACGCCTTGCCCTGCAGCCACTGCGGGGTACGCCACTGCCAGTCCCGCATGGAGATGTCGTTGACGACGGTGTAGCCGGCGATCGCGGCCGCCGCCTCCTCCTTGGTGGCCCGGCGGCGCAGCCGGGAGCCCACGACGAAACCGAGTTCGGCCTCCCAGTCCAGCTCCCCCGTCTCGCCCGGGTGGACGATGTCGTCGCGGGCGCCGAGCAGGACGTTGGCGAACTTGCCGAAGAGAGCGGGGTACGACGGCATCTCGCGGCCCATCTCCGCGATGTGGGTGCGGTAGTTGTGGCCCACGCAGAAGATCTTGGCCGGGGTCGTGACGACCGGGGCGAGGTCGAGTGCGGCCGCCTCGTGCGCCGGACCGTCGGCCGCGGCCGCGTACGTACGCCAGTCGGGTCGGCGCAGCAGGGCGGCGACGTCGGGGGCACCGGTCTCCACGGCCCGGTCGCCGTCGAGACGGACGGCCGCCGTGCCGTCGGCGGTGCGGATGGTGGCGAGTTTCATGCGCGGGTGCTCCCGGTCGTTTCGGTGCGGGCGAGGTGGAGCGCTTCGTAGAGGGGCGCGTCGCTGAAGGTGAAGAGGTCGAGCTGTGTGTGCGCGGCAATGGTCAGGGCGCACCAGGAGGGGACGGCGATCAGATCGCCGTCGGTCACCTCGATCACCCGGTCGTCGAGGGTGACGGTGCCGCTGCCGCGGAAGACCTGCCAGACCGAGGAGCCCACCGTGCGGCGGGTGGCGGTGGCGGTGTGCGGGCGCAGGCGGTGCATCTCGGTGCGCAGGCTGGCGAGCGCGTCGCGGCCGGTGGCGGGGTTGGTGAAGCGGATGCCGGCGTGGCCGGGCTCGATGACACCGGGTTGTCCCTCGTCCGCCAGCTCCAGCTGGGCGGTGAGGGCGTCGTCGGTGGCGGCCCAACGGTAGGCCATGAGTGGGGAGTCGGGGCTGTCCGGCGCCCCGATCGGACGCAGGCCCGGGTGGCCCCACAGCCGCTCGTTGCGCGACCGGGCCGGGGTCGACCGGTCGGACACCCCGTCCTCGCCGAACTCGAAGAACCCGGCGTCCAGGCGATGCACGAGCGGGATGTCGAGACCGTCCAGCCAGACCATCGGCGCCTCGCCGACGTGGTGGTGACCGTGCCAGTGCATCGACGGGGTGAGGAGGAGGTCGCCGGGGCGCATCTCCACCGCGTCGCCGTTGACGACCGTCCAGACACCCTCGCCCTCCAGGATGAACCGGAAGGCGCCCTGCGAGTGGCGGTGCGCGGGGGCGACCTCGCGCGGGCCCAGGTACTGGATCGCCGCCCAGAGATTGGGAGTCGCGTACGGCCGTCCGGGCAGGCCGGGGTTGGCGAGGGCGATGGCGCGGCGCTCACCGCCGCGACCGACCGGCACCAGATCTCCGGACCGGCGGGCGAGCGGCAGCAGGGTGTCCCACTGCCAGACGTGCGGGACGGCCTCGGGCTGCGGGGTCATCGGCATGAGGTTGCCGATCTCGGTCCACAGGGGGATGAGCCCGGCCACCGCGAAGCCGTCGTACAGCTTCCGCAGTTCGGGGTCGGTCTCCTCCGGGGCTATGACAGAGTCACTGGTCATCGGGGGTTCCTTCGGCGTCGATCCGGCACGCGATGTCGGCGCGCAGCGCTTTCTTGTCGATCTTTCCGACCTTGGTGGCGGCGAGTTCGGGGACGGTCACCAGCCGGTCCGGGAACTTGAAGCGGGCGACACCGGCGCGCTCCATGACGTGGTGGATGTCGCCGAGGGCGACCGTGTGCCCCGGCTCAGGCACGACGTAGAGACAGACTCGCTCGCCGAGTCGGTCGTCGGGCATCGCCACGGCGGCTGCGCGGGCGACGCCGGAGGTCTGGTAGGCGAAGTTCTCTATCTCCTCGGCGGAGATGTTCTCCCCGCCCCGGATGATCATGTCCTTGTCGCGGCCCTCGACGACCAGGTTGCCGTCGGGCAGCAACCGCACGATGTCGCCGGTGCGGTACCAGCCGTCCTCGGTGAAGGCGCGGGCGTTCTGCTCCTCGGCGCGGTAGTAGCCGCGTGGGGTGTACGGGCCGCGGGTGAGCAGAACACCCGGGGTCCCGTCGGGGACCGGGTCGCCCAGCTCGTCGACGACGAGGAGTTCGTCGTCCTCGCACATGGGGCGCCCCTGGGTCGTACAGATGATGTCCTCGGGGTCGTCCAGGCGGGTGTAGTTGAGCAGGCCCTCGGCCATCCCGAACACCTGCTGGAGCGTGCAGCCCAGCTCGGGACGGACCCGGCGGGCGACGTGGTCGGCGAGCCGGGAGCCGCCGACCTGAAGGAGGCGCAGCGAGCTCAGGTCGCTCCCGGGGTGTTCCCGGTGGTGGTCCAGCCAGCGCTGGGCGACGGCCGGGACGAGGGCGGAAGCGGTGACACCCTCGCGCTCGACGATCGGGAACGCCTTCTCCGGGTTGGGCGAGCCCAGCACCACCCGCCCGCCGTTCAAGAGCACGCCCAGCAGACCCGGGCAGGCGAGCGGGAAGTTGTGGCCGAGGGGCAACGCGGCGAAGTACACGGTGTCCGGCCCGAATGCGCAGACCTCGGCGCTGCGGCGGGCGTTGTAGACGTAGTCGTCGTGCGTCCGGGCGATGAGCTTGGGCAGCCCGGTGGTGCCGCCGGAGAGCAGGAAGACGGCGATAGAGCGGCTGTCGGGCCGGTACGCGTCCACGGCCGCACGGTCCGTCGGCGTGCCCGGCGCGGCGCACAACTCCCGTAGATCCACTGCGCCGTCGCCGACCTTGTCGCCAAGTACCAGAACATGCTGGAGAGTTGGCGAGTCCTCGGTGATCTCGAACGCCATCGCCTGGTGGTCGTGGCCCTTGAGGAAGTCCGGCACCGCGACGGCCACGGCCTCGCTGTGCTCGACGAGGTGACCGATCTCGTGTCTGCGGTGCCCGGGCAGTGCCATCACCGGGATGACGCCGAGGCGCAGACAGGCGTAGGTCAGGATCACGAACTCGGCGGTGTTGGGCAGTTGCACCACCAGCCGGTCGTCCGGACGGAGCCCCAGCGCGGCCAGGCGCAGGGCCACGGCGTCGGCGCGCTCGGCCAGTTGACGGTACGTCAGTCGCCGGTCGCCGTCGACGAGTGCGACCGCGTGGGGTGTGGCGTCGGCGGCGGCGTGGAGCCGGTCGCCGACGGCGTGTCCCTCCCAGTAACCCTTCGCGGTGTAGCGCTCGGCGTACTCCGCGGGCCAGGGGACAGCGCCGTTGCTGCTCGGCCTTGGCATGGTCGTTCTCCTCGGGTGTGGTCGGCCGTGCGCACGACCACGGCGTCCAGGGCGATCAGCCCGTCGGCGGTGAGCCGCAGGGGGTTGATCTCGATCTCTGCGGTGTCCGGGCTGGCGGCCAGAGCAGCGGCGAGCGCCGAGGTGACCCGCCCGAACTCGGCGCGGTCGAGCACGGGTCCGCCGCGCCAGCCGTCGAGCAGGGCGCGGGCGGCCAGGTCGTCGGGCATCCCGGCGGCCTCGGCCGCGGAGAGCGGGGCGAGCCGGATCGCCACGTCGGCGAGCACCTCGGCGGCCGTACCGCCGAGGCCGGCGAGGACGACCGGCCCGAACACGGGGTCCCGCCGTACGCCGAGCACGAGGTCGACGCCGGCCGGGGCCATCGCCTCCACGAGACAGCGGCGGTCGGGGCCGATGGCGTCCAGCGCCGCGTCGAGCTCTTCGGGGGTGCGCACGCCCAGATGGACTCCGCCGACCTCCGTCTTGTGGAGGATCGAGGCGTCGAGCACCTTGACCGCGACCGGCCCGCCCAGCAGGCGCAGGGCGTAGTGGGCGTCGGCGCGGGTGTCGCAGGCGACGCGCTTCGGGGTCCGGATGCCGAGCCCCGCGAGGAAGGTCTTGGCGGCGTCCTCGTCCAGAGGGCCGGCGGGCACGGAGGCGGTCGTACCCTGCGAAGCCGCCTCGGGCCGCACCGCCCGCTGCCGGGCATGCGTCACCAGAGCCCGTACGGCATTGGCGGCCGATGCCGGTCCGGCCAGCGCCGGAATCCCCGCCTTGTGCAGCCGCGCCCGCTGCTCGGCGACATCCTCCGGCAGGCCGCCGACGACCACCACGGCCGGGGACCGGGGGCCGAGGCCGGCGTCCTGGGCGGCCGAGGCGAGGTCGACGCTGTCGGGCTCGGTCAGGGCGTAGACGGCGAGCAGGTCCACCGCCGGGTCCGCAGCTGTGGCGTCGAGGACACGGGCGAAGGTCTCGGCGGGCCGGCCGGTGTCGACCGGGTTGCGCTGGTAGGTGAGCGGGGGAAGCAGCTCGCTCAGCGTGCGCTGCGTGGCCTCGGCCAGCTCCGGAGTCCGGATGCCGTCGCTGCCCGCACGATCCGCCAGCAACAGCCCCGGCCCGGCCTGGGCGGTCACGATGGCGAGCCCCGGGTCCGGGTGGGGGCGCAGCTGGATGCGCGAGAGCGCGGTGAGCGCGTCCACCATCTCCCGTTCGTCGTCGACGACCACCGCCCCGGCCTGCCGCAGCGCGGCACGGGTCGTACGCCAGGAGGTGGCGAGCGCACCGGTGTGCGACCGGGCGAAGTCACCGACGTCGCTGCGGCCGACGACCAGCGCCACGACCGGCTTGACGGCGGCCACCAGCCGTACGGCCTCGACCAGGCGTGGCCCGTCCGGCACCGTCTCGAGATGCAGCGCGACGGCTTTCGTACGGTCGTCGTCCGCGAGGTGTTCCAGGACGTCCGCGGCGTTGACGTCGAGGCCTGCCCCGATGCCGATGCCGAGGCTGATCCCGTTCCCGGCGGCGACCAGGTCGAAGGAGAGGGCGTGGTTGACGCCGCCGCTGGCCGCGACGACCGCGATGTCCCCGGCCGGCAGCTGCCCGGCCGCGGGCACGAAGCTGGCCGTCAGTCCGAGGTGCGGGGCGAAGAAACCGGAGGTGTTGGGACCGAGCAGGCGGATCCCCGTCTCCTGGGCAACGCGGCGCAATGCCTGCGCGTACTGCTCGCCCTCCGGGCCCGCCTCGCCGAAACCGCCCGCGCAGACCAGCGCCGCACGGCAGCCCGCGGCGGCCGCCTCGGCCAGTGCCTGTGCGCAGCCCGCCGCCGGTACGCAGAGCACGGCCAGGTCGAGCCGTCCCCCGGTGTGCGCGACGGCTTCCGCGACCGAGGCGTACACGCCCTCGTCGGGCTCCGGGCGCCGCGCGTTGACCAGGGCACGGGCGCCGGGGAAGGGGGCCAGCGAACGGGCCATGGCAGCGCCCAGCTTGCCGCTCCGCCGTGACGCGCCGATCACGACGACGCCCTCGGGCGCGAACATCGGCGTCAGGTCGGTGCTCATGACTGCTCCCCCGCGACCAGGTCGGCGCGCCCGGACAGCAGCAACGTTTCTGCACGGTCGTCGTCCATCACGTCCACGTCCTCCACGATCAGCGCGGGCACACCGTGCACCAGCCGGGCCTGTTCGGCGAGCAGCGACCGGGTGAGCGGGGTTCCGCCCTGGACGGCGACCAGATCCGGGGGTGCGTCCCCGCTCAAGGCCTCGGCCAACTGACGGTAGATATGCGGCAGTTGGGCTTCATCCTCCGGTGCGGTGAACCAGAGGCCCCCCTCGGAGCGCAACGCCGCGAGCTCCTTTGAGGTCAGCCGGCGTCGGCCGAACTCCCTGAAGGGCGTGTCCAGGGGATCGCGTCCTTCGTGCGCCGCCCGCCAGTCCTGTACGACCTGCTCGACGAACTCCGGGTCGCGGCGCGCGATCCGCTCCTTGCCGATGCTGCGGGAGATGAAGTGAAAAGCGAACTGGGTCGGTTCGAGCGCGTCGTGGTAGCGCCCGAAGTGCTCCCACCAGGACAGGCTCGGCCGGGCGGAGTTCTGGATCTTCGCCACCGAGGGCTGCCGCGCCGCCTCGTACGCCTCCAGGGCGCTCGCGAGGTCGTCCCGGTGGGCGAGGAGGCTGTCGGCGAGAGCGACGGCGTCCTCCATGGCCATCTTGGTTCCGGAGCCGACGGAGAAGTGCGCGGTGTGCGCGGAGTCGCCGAGCAGGACGACGTTGCCGCTGTGCCAGCGCCGGGTGCGCCGGGTGCGGAAGTTGCCCCAGCGGGAGTTGTTGACGAGCAGTCGGCGCCCGTCGATCTGCTCGGCGAAGAGCTTCTCCAGGTACTGCCTGGTCTTCTCGTCGCTCGGGCCCGGCGGCTGCGCGGTGTCGAACTCGTCGAGCCCCGCCCGCCGCCAGGACTCCTCGTCCGTCTCGACGATGAAGGTACTGACGCTGTCGCTGATCGGGTATCCGTGCACGGCGAACGTGCCGTGCGGGCCGTGCTCGTGCACGAAGGTCAGACCGTCGAAGAGATAGTCCGTGCCGAACCAGATGAACTTCGCGGTCGCGACCTCCACCTCCGGCACGAGCACGTCGGCGAGGCGGTCACGGAACCGGGAGTTCGCCCCGTCGGCGGCCACGACCAGGTCGTAGTCGGCCAGCTGCGCCGGATCCGCGGGGACCTCGTGGCTGAACCGGAGCTCGACCCCGACCTCCTCGGCCCGCCGGTGCAGCAGCTGGAGCAGGTCCTTGCGGGTGATGGCGGCCATGCCGTTGCCGCCGCACCGGATCCGCTGCCCCTTCAGCCGCACCTCGATGTCGTCCCAGTGCCGGCCGTACTCCGCGAGAGCCGTGCGCAGCACAGGGTCCGCCGCGTGGATGGCGGCCAGCGTCGCGTCCGAGAACACCACGCCGAAGCCGAAGGTGTCCTCCGCACGGTTCCGCTCGAAGACCGTCACCTCCACCGACGGATCGGCCTGCTTGATGAGCGCCGCGAAGAACAGCCCGCCGGGGCCGCCTCCCACGCAAGCGATCCGAGAAATCATGGCCTCCGCCTCCACGTCGAGTAACAAGCCCAGACTCAGGCCCGGACGCATCCTGTGTCAACAGATACACGGACGTCAATAATTTGTTGCGCTTCATCGCACCCGCACAACCTGCAGAATCAGGGGTTTCCTCGGTAGGCCGACTCATCCTTACGACGGCCGTCCGTGTGACATAGTCGGTTCCGTGAAGCCTCGATCAATCGTCTTCGACCTGTTCGGCGACTACGTCCGCTACCGCGGCGGCACCGCCCGACTGCGCACCCTCAGCACCCTGATGGGCTGTTTCGGCGTCGGTGAGAGCACGGTGCGGGTGGTTCTCGCACGCCTGCGCAAGGAGGGCTGGTTCGACGTCCGACGCGAGGGCAGGGAGACGCTCTACGCGCTCAACAAGCGCAGTCTCCAGCTCCTCGACGAAGGCCGCTCACGCATCTTCGACCGGGCGCCGTCCGACTGGGACCGGCACTGGTACATGGTCATCTACTCGGTCCCCGAGAGCGAGCGCGGCGTACGCGACCGCATCCGCAAGGAGCTGGCCTGGCTGGGCTTCGGCCCCCTGGCCCCGTCCACGTACGTCTCCCCGCACGACCGGCTCCAGCGGGTCCGGGAGAAGTTCGCGGACGAGCCGGCCGTCCGCCTGGACACCCTGCGCTGCCAGTCCGGCGGCCTGCCCGTCGACCGCGAGATGGCGGCGCGCAGCTGGGATCTCGCCGCCCTCAACGAGGACTACCGGGAACTGCTGCGCACCTACCGCAGCCGGATGCCGTCGTACCGGGCCGGACACCTCGGCCCCGAGGAGGCGATGGTCGAGCGCATGCGGCTGACCTACGACTACCGCAAGTTCCCCTTCCGTGACCCCGACCTGCCGACCGAACTCCTCCCGGCGGGCTGGGTGGGCCACGAGGCGCACGAGATGTTCCTGGAGGCCCACGAACTCCTCGGCCCGTCGGCCGAGACCTACTACGACGAGGTGGCCGGCCCGCGTCCCGTCGCATAGGGCACGACGACAGCTGCGTCGGCTCTCGACGCATGACCCGAGCGTGATCTCGCGCTCCTCCTGGTCTTCATCGACCCCGCCGATGCCGATCTGCTCGACGTGCCCCGGGGCACGCGGCGCTCACCAGTCGGTCTGCGTGCGGGCCGATTCTCGTCCTGCGCAGCGGGCCGAGGGAGAGGAGGGGCGCCCGCCGACGATATGTGCGGGCACGCTGCCCGTGGGTACGCGGGTGGTGATCCGGGAGGAGCAGCCGGCGACGAGGAGGCGCTGACATGCCCGGCCTGCTGAAGACGGGCCGGACCGGGCCGAGGCGGCTGCGGGAGCTGCCACGCGGCTCCGGACCCGTGGTCGCGCCGGGGGCCTACGACGCGATGAGCGCGCTCCCCGTCGAGCAGGCGGGCTTCCCGGCTGTGTACATGACCGGCTTCGGAGCGGCTGCCTCCTTGCTGGGCCGCCGCTCCTTGCTGATGCCCCGCATTCGCAGCAGGGCGGGCGGTGCGCCGCTCATGTCGCGCCGTCCGCGTTCATCCGCGTCATCGCGGACCTCCCCACGGTGCAGGTGGTGGGATGAGAAATCGATTTCGTGGGTCTCGGCGAGCAGTCCGGGACACATACGGGCGGGCAGGGAGGAACGGCCGGCGAATCCGTCAGGAGTCCGCCCGCTGGCGGGCCGCCAGCGCGTGCGCTGCCTCCCGGGTCGCCGGGTAGAGGTCCAGGTAGAGCCGGTAGAGCTCGTCGTAGACCGCACCGGCCTCCGGGTCGGGCTCCACCACGGCCACGGCCGGGTTCCAGCCGGCGACGTCGCCGGGGCCGGCCAGCCCCGCGCCCAGCGCGGCGAGGACCGTGTCGCCGTACGCCGCGCCGATGGTGTGGCGCGGCAGCTCCTGCGGCCTGCCGGTGACGTCGGAGACGATCCGGGTCCACAGGCTGCGGGCGCCGCCCACGGCGACCAGCCGGCGGATGTCGCCGCCCGCTGCGGCCATGGCGGCGAGGTTGTGCCGTACCCCGAAGGCGGTGCCCTCCAGCACGGCCCGGTAGAGGTGGCCGCGCTGATGACGCAGCGTCAGACCGTGGAGCAGGCCACGGGCGTCCGGGTCGAACAACGGAGTGCGCTCCCGGGCGAAGTACGGCAGCATCAGCAGGCCCTGCGCGCCGGGCGGCACTTCGGCCGCCTCGGCCGTCAGGGTCTCGTACGAGGCTCCGGTGAGGTCGCGCAGCCAGCCGGTGACCGCTCCCGAAGTGGCCATCCCGGCGGCCAGGCAGTACGTGCCGGGGAAGGCGCCCGCGGTGCCCCACAGCTGCGGGCTGCTCACCACGCCGGCCGTGACGTTCACCAGGAACATGGTGGTGCCGTACATCAGCATGACGTCCCCGGGACTGCCCACGCCGACTCCGGTGGCCTCCGCCCAGGCGTCCACCGTGCCGGCGACCACCGGGATTCCTTCCGGCAGTCCGGTCTCGGCGGCGGCCCCCGCGGTGACGGTTCCGACCACCTCGGCGGGCTGGACCAGCCGCGGCCACTCCAGTCCGGGGGCGACCTCCTCGCACCGGTCCTCGATCCACGCCTGCTCGCGCAGGTCGTACAGCGGCGTGCACTGGCTGGCGGAGTGATGATCCAGGACGTAGGCGCCGGTGAGCCGGTGGGCGAGGTAGGAGCTCGCCATGAACCAGCGCCGGGTGCGGGCGAAGACCTCCGGCTCGTGCCGGCGCAGCCAGGCGAGTTTGGGGCCGACGGCCTGGCTGGTCAGCGGTGACCCGCAGCGAGCCAGTACCGCCTCGCCGCCGTAACGGGCGGTCTGCTCGGCGATCTCCTCCCCGGCCCGGGTGTCGACGCCGTACAGGATCGCCGGCCGCAACGGGGTGCCGGAGGCGTCCGTGGGCAGCAGACACGGGCCGATACCACTGACCCCGACCGAGGCGGGCCGCTCGCCGTGCGGCGCGCGGGCCAGCAACTCGCCGGCCAGTTCCCTGAAGTCGTGCCACCAGACGGCCTGGGCATCGTGCTCCACCCAGCCGGGCTGCGGGCTGGAGGTGCGGGTTCGCGCACGGCCTGGGCGACGAGCTCGCCGTCGGGGCGGGTGAGCACGCCCTTGGAGCCGGAGGTGCCGATGTCGATGCCGCTTACACAAGGGGAGACGGCGACATGCCCGCCCAGGACTCGCGTCCCACGATCCACATTCCGGGGACCACCAGCCACGCCCTCGCCCGGCGCGCGGGACACAACGGCGAGGGAACTCTGCGCTACCTCAAGGCGGGCAGCGGCGCGCTTCTGGTCCTGCTGCACGCTGTGCGCACTCAGGCGAGCACTTCCGCCACCTCATTCCGCTGATCGCGGACCGGTACACCGTGTATGCCCTCAATTCTGCCGGGGATGGGCTACTCCGAGATCGCCCCCGGGGCGTCGTACGACGGGCCGGCCATACGCGCGGGCGTCAAGGCGCTCCTCACCGAACTCGACCTCCACGACGTGACGTTGGTGGCGAGTCCATGGGGACGGTGCTCGCCCTGACCACCGCGGCCGACCTCCCGGAGCGGTCCGGCGGGTCGTCGCGGTGAACACGTATGAGTTACGACCCCATGAACCCATTGCCTACCACCGGCGGAGCCCTGTTGCTGACCGACGACTTCCGGCCTGGTCCGCTCGACCAGACGGCCGTGGAGGCGCGCGAGGACTTCCTCGTCTTCACAACCGAACCGCTCACCGAGGACGTCAAGGTGACCGGCCGTGTGGGGCGGTGAGCGACACCGGGGAGCATGCCGAGCACGTCGTGGACCTGTGGTCGACCAGCATCGTGTTCCGGGCAGGGCACCGCATACGGCTCCAGGTCACCTGCAGCAACTTCCCGCGCTAAGACCGCAACCTCAACACGGGCGAGCCCGAGGAAAGCGCGATGTCGGCCCGAGTGGCTCACCAGCAGGTCTTCCACGGCCCCGCCCGGCCCTCCTGCCTCGTTCTGCCCGTGGTGGCTGCGGCCTGACAAGAGGGAGCGCGTGTCGACAACCTGTCGGGCGACGCGGTGCGGGAGCGCCTGAAGCGGCTGATCGCCGACGATGTCATCAAGGTGGAGGGCAGTGTTTGCCGGCCGTGGTGGGTCTGGACAGTTTCACCCTGGTCGGCATCACGGTCGAGGGGCCCGCACTGCCCGTGGCCCGGGCTCTCGCGGAACTGTGGGAGACCGATCTGGTGGTGCAGACGACCGGCATGTTCGGCATCATCGCGGAACTCGTCTGCCGAAACGATCGTGAACTCCTGCGCTCACTCATGGACAGCGGGGGCCCAGCGAGTCGGCCGGTGCCGGTGTTCTGGAACATCTCGACGAGGGTGACAACGCCCTGGTCGCGTGCTCCAGAAGGACGGTAGGACACCCTTCAAGTAACTGGTGTACGGCCACGGTGTCCAAGCCGCGGGCTCCGGCCCGCGGCTTGACCGCCCTTCACCTCTCGAGTACGACGGCGAGGCCTTGGCCGACGCCGATGCAAATTGCCGCGACTGCGATGCCGCTGCCCCGGCGGGCGAGTTCGTGGGCCGCGCGGCCGATGATGCGTCCCCCGGACGCTCCGAGCGGATGCCCCATCGCGATCGCGCCTCCGTACAGGTTCACCTTCTGTGGGTCGAGGTCTCTCCACAACCGCAGACAGGCGAGCGACTGCGCTGCGAATGCTTCGTTCAGCTCGACCAGGTCGACGTCGGCCCATGTGCGTCCGGAACGGGCGAGGGCGCGGTTGGCCGCCTCGACGGGTGCGACTCCGAAGACGTCGGGGGCGTTGCCGAACGCCGCGCGGGCTGCGATGCGGGCGAGGGGTTCGCCGTCGAGCACGCCTTCGCGGGCGACGAGCACGGCGGAGGCGCCGTCGTTGATGGGTGACGAGTTCCCGGCGGTCACCGTGCCGTTGGCGGCGAACGCCGGGCGCAAGCCGGCGAGTACTTCGACGGTCGATTCGTCGCGGATGCTTTCGTCGCGGGCGAGGTGGTGGCCGTCGACCTGGACGATCTCGTGGTCGAAGACGCCGTCCGCCCATGCGCGGGCGGCCAGGCGGTGGCTGCGCGCCGCGAACGCGTCCTGCTCCTCACGTGAGATCCGGTGGATTCCGGCAAGCTTTTCGGCGGTCTCGCCGTTGGAGATCGTCCATTCCTTCGGCAGGCGAGGGTTGACCATGCGCCATCCGATCGACGTGTTCCACATCGTCTGGTTGCCTGCGGGAAAGGGCCGGGTGCTTTTCTCGACGACGTACGGCGCGCGACTCATGGACTCCACGCCGCCCGCGAGCACGATGTCGGCGTCTCCTGCCTCGACGGCTCGTGACGCCTGGATGACGGCCTCGACCGAGGACCCGCACAGGCGGTTGACGGTGACTCCCGGGACCGAGGTGGGGAATCCGGCGAGCAGCGCGCCGAAGCGTGCTACGTCGCGGTTGTCCTCGCCGGCCTGGTTCGCGTCGCCGAATATCACGTCGTCGATGCGCGCGGGATCAAGGCCGGTGCGCTCGACGGTGGCGCGCATGACGATGGCGGCGAGGTCGTCGGGGCGTACGTCGGCGAGGGCTTTGCCGTGCCGTCCGAAGGGGGTGCGCACGGCGTCGTACACGAAGCTCGCGGGCATGTCAGTTACCTCTCAGGGGTACCGCGGCGTCGGTGACGTCGGCGAGGTTGAGTCCGGTCAGGGCGGCCAGGGAGTCCACCGTGTTGTCGCCGAACGTCTCGCGCACGCGCAGTCCGTCGGGCGTGACGTCGAACACCGCGTGATCGGTGTAGATGCGGGTCACGCAGCGCACTCCGGTCAGCGGGTAGGTGCAGGTGGCGACGAGTTTCGGCGTGCCCTGCTTGGTGAGCAGGTCGGTCATCACGTAGACCGACTTCGCGCCGATGGCGAGGTCCATCGCTCCGCCGACGGCGGGAATCGCGCCGGGCTCGCCCGTCGACCAGTTCGCGAGATCGCCGGTTTCTGACACCTGGAACGCGCCGAGCACACACACGTCCAGGTGGCCGCCGCGCATCATCGCGAAGGAGTCGGCGTGGTGGAAGTACGCCGAGCCAGGCAGCGCGGTTACCGGCTGCTTGCCGGCGTTGATCAGGTCGGGGTCGACGGTGCCGGGCTCGGGTGCGGGCCCCATGCCGAGCATCCCGTTCTCGGTGTGCAGGACGACCTCCGTGTCGTCCGGCAGGTAGTTGGCGACAAGGGTGGGGGCGCCGATGCCAAGGTTCACGACCGATCCCTCGGGGATGTCGGCCGCGATGCGGCGGGCGAGGTCGGTGCGGCTGATGCGCGTGGTCATCGGCTCTCCTCCCGTGCCAGCGGGCTTCCCTCGATGTCGACGCCGCCGACGAACACGCCTTCGTCGAGCCAGCGGCGTTCTCCCACCGCGACGACGTGGTCGATGAAGATGCCGGGCGTCACGACTGTCTCGGGGTCGATGTCGCCGAGCGGCACGATCTGGTCGACCTGGGCGATGGTGGTGGCCGCCGCGGCCGCCATGATCGGGCCGAAGTTGCGGGCGGTCTCGCGGTAGACAAGGTTGCCCCAGCGGTCGGCCCGCAGGGCGCTGATCAACGCGACATCAGCTCGGATCGGGTATTCGAGCACATAGTCGCGGCCGTCGATCGTGCGCACCTCCTTGCCTTCCGCGAGCTGTGTGCCGACGCCTGTCGGCGAGAAGAACGCGCCGATACCCGCGCCCGCGGCGCGGATGCGTTCGGCGAGATTCCCCTGCGGGACGAGCTCCAGCTCGATGTCTCCCGTGCGGTAGAGGCCGTCGAACACCCACGAGTCGCTTTGTCTCGGGAACGAGCAGATGATCTTCCGTACCCTTCGCGCCGCAAGAAGCGCGGCAAGACCCGTGTCGCCGTTGCCCGCGTTGTTGTTGACGACGGTCAGGTCGCGTGCTCCGTGGGCGATGAGTGCGTCGATCAGCTCCACCGGCTGGCCCGCGCGTCCGAAGCCACCGATCATCACGGTGGCGCCGTGACGGATCCCTGAGACGGCGGCCGCGGTGTCCTCGACAGTCTTGTCGATCATTGTTCCTCCACCCGTTCGGGCATCGCGCGACCTCTCCAGCGATTTCACATGGCCGGCCCGCCTGGTGACAGTGCACGAGGACAACACCATCTGACGTAGACATAGCCTCTATGCTTATGTCATATCACGCCGTGAGCGTCTTGGGCAGGGTCGATGAGCGTGAGGTGCAGCGTCCTCCGCCTGACGGTCACCGCGATGCCGCGCACTCACCGGTGCGTCGAACGCACGGCGTCGCCGTTAGGGTCTTTTCGGCGGCGATCCCGCTCTCCTCGCCAATGAAGACTGGAGCTAATAAGCTATGCCTATGTCTGAACTCGCGAGCGAACGCTACACCGACCGCATCGCCACCGGACCGCTCATCCTCGTCCAGGAGGTCCTGAACACCCGCGCCGCCGGCAAGCCCGCGCTCGAGGACCTGCTCTCGACGCCGGAATCTGCGACGTCATGGCTCTCCGGCGCGCTGGACGAATGGAGTCGACGTACCGGGACGGAGGCGCCGGCGACCGAGGTCGATGAACCGGGGCTGGTGCGGCTTCAGCAGCTACGCGCGTCGCTGCAGATGACGGTCTCGGGTGCGGTGCGCGACGCTCCGGTCCGATCCGCGCCGAAGGGGGTGAGCGGCGCGCTCGAGGTGCGGATCGACGCCGATGGCGTCTTTTCGCTGGCGCCGCGCGGCAAGGACGTCGGGTGGGCCGTGGCGGCCGTGCTCAACGAGATCACGAACGCCCAACTGACGGGTACGTGGCGTCGTCTGAAGATGTGCCGTAACCGGGTCTGCTCGGTTGCGTTCTACGACGGCACGAACCCCAACAACGGGGTCTGGCACGACGTGCGTATGTGCGGTAACGCCGTGAACCTTCGGGCCTCGCGGCAGCGTCGGGCGGCCGCGCGCGCTTAGCGCGCCGCGGGCCGCCCGGCCGACTCGCCGACCGCTCAGCCCTTCGCGGCCCGGCAGGAGCCCCACAGTGCACCGGGATTGATACGCGACGGGTGACGCTCGAGCATGTACTCGTAGAGCTCGAGGGTGCTGCCGGTGCGACGCACCCCGCTGTTGAAATCAAGGATGTAACGGCGGGTCTCCTCGATGTGACGGGGATCGTCGTCGGCGGTCTGATCCTTGTGGCCCGCGACGATCGCGGTCGGCGCCAACGCCTCGACCGTGTCGAGAGCCCTCAGCCACTCGGCTCGCCCGTCCGCGTCCGATGCCGCGAGCATGAGGTGCACGTTGTTGTAGATCACGTCGCCGGCGACGACCAGCTCCAGGTCGGGCACGTGCAGGCAGGTGGTGTTGTCGCTGTCGGTGTGCCCCAGGCGGACCGGACGGACCTCCGCCCCTCCGACGGTCAGGACCTCGTCCTCGAGAGGTTCGGCGAGTACCAGTCGCTCAGCGATCTGCTCGGGGAACCAGGCGCGCCAGACCGCCTTGAGTACCTCGGGCGAGGACTGGTAGGCCATGTCCTCGACGACCTCGGGCAGCGCGAAGGCGCGCGCGCCCGGGTACTGCTGCAGCAAGGCTCCGAGACCGAACCAGTGGTCCCCGTGGCCGTGCGTGACGTACACGCTCGTCACGGGGGCCGCACGCTCGCTGAGCCAGCGCAGCAGGCCCTCCGACTGCGCGATCGTGAAGAGCGGATCCACCAGCAGCGCCTCCCCCTCGTTCGAGATGAGGATGCTCGACGTCGGCGACCACGAACGCTCGCCCTGATCGGGCGGCACGTCGGAGTTGGTGGTCGGCATGCCGTCCGCGACGTGCACGGCGTAGGTCAGGGCGTTCGACGTCATTGGTGGACTCCTCGGATTCTCGGGTGGTCGCTCCCACTCCGGCCGGAACGTGGAGGGAGCCCGAAGGCCCGGTCCTCGTTCCGTCGCTCACGGAGCGATGACATTGACGCAAGCATAGACCCTATGCTTACGTCATAGAGCTCGCGTCGGCCGAGAATCCGGAGAGCCACCGGCTCCGATTCGTCGCCGCAAGAGAGCGATCGTCAAAGGAGACACGAGATGAACAGCCCAGCGACGAAGGCGCCGACCGCGGTGCTCGTCCACGGATACCTGGACGACGGCGCCATCTGGAACACCGTCCGCACCGTCCTCGACGAGCAGTCGATCCCCTCGATCGCGTTCGAGCTCGCCGGCATGGGTGCACGCGCCTCGGATCAAGGGCCGTTCACACTCGCTCGCTGGGCCGACGACCTCGAGAGCGTCGTGCGCACGACGGAGGGCCCCGTCGTGCTCGTCGGCCACAGCATGGGGAGCCAGATCGCCGAGCTCGTCGCCGCCCGTCTGGCCGATCAGGTGCGCTCCCTCGTCCTGGTCAACCCGATCCCGCTGGCGGGCACTCACCTGCCCCCGGAGCAGATCGCCCCCTTCCAGGCACCGGATCTCGGACTCGACGCGCAGCGTGCCTTCCGCGGTGCGCTCGCCACCGCGTTCCCGGACGAGGAGAATGACCGGCTCGCCCAAGTGACGCTGCACGTCGACCCGTCGACGATCTCCGACACGGCGACGGCATGGAACGACGGCCACCCGGACGGACACCAGCCCAGCAAGTACCGCGGAGGCGTCTCCGTCCTGCGCGGCGAGAACGACCCCTTCGTGACGGAAGAGATCGTCTCCGCGTATGTCGTGCCGCGCTTCCCCGGCGCCGCCTCGCAGACCATCGCCGGGGCAGGCCACTGGGCGCACGCCGAGAACCCGGCGGCGGTCGCCGCCGTCATCACGGCGGTCGTCGAGGAGACCGCGTCAAACTCCGCCGACGGCCGCCCGGCCAAGGCCTGGACGGCCGCGTTCGAGCAGCGCACCCAGGACTCCTTCGCGGCGGCGCTCTCGCCGAACGTGCGGATGGAGGCCAGCGCGCTCGCCAAGCCGCTGGAGCGCAAGGAGCAGGTCGAGGCCCTCATGGCCGCGGTGAGCTCCGCGTATGAGCGGCTCGAGTTCGTCCGGAAGGTGCAGGACGGACATCGGACGTATCTGGAGTGGGAGGCCAGCGCGTTCGGCGGCTTCGAGATGAAGGGGATCACGATCCTCACGCGTGATGACGAAGGGCTCATCACGGAGATCGCCATCCACCACCGTCCCCTCGGCGCCGTGGTGCAGATCAACGCGAAGGTCGGGGCGGCCCTGACCGCGGCCGGCCTCATCCCCGCCGAGTACTTCAACTTCACCGAAGGCGAATGACCATGACGGAACGCATCGACGTAGAGTTCACGGCGGACGGGGGCGTGACGCTGCGCGGCTGGCTCTACCTGCCGGACGCCGAGGGCCCGCGCCCCGCGATCACGATGGCGCACGGATTCGGCGGCAACCGCGAGATGGGCCTCGACCCGTACGCACGCAAGTTCGCCGACGCCGGGTTCGTGGTGCTCGTCCACGATCACCGCACGTTCGGCGCCAGCGACGGCGAGCCCCGCAACGACGTCGACCCGTGGCGTCAGATCGCGGACTGGCGCCGCGCGATCAGCTTCCTGGAGGCCCGGCCGGAGGTCGACGCGGACCGCATCGGGGTGTGGGGCACGAGCTTCGCGGGCGGTCACGCGATCGTGCTCGGCGCGACCGACGTGCGGATCAAGTGCGTGGTGTCGCAGGTGCCCACCATCAGCGGATTCGAGCAGTGGCAGCGCAGGGTCCCGCCGGAGCGCATCGCCGCCTTCGAGCTCGCCCAGGCCGACGACGAACGCGCCCAGGCCGCCGGCGGCGAACTGCGGTACCAGACCTCCATCGGCGACGATCCGGCCGACCCGGCCCTGTACACCAGCCCGGACGCGCTGCGCTTCTACCGTGACCTGGTTCCGCCGGGCCGCGAGAACAACACGGTGACGATGCGCTCCAGCCGGGCCGCGCGGCTGTACGAGCCGGGCGTATGGATCACTCGGGTCTCGCCCAAGCCGCTCATGATGATCGTCGGGACCGGCGAGACGGTGATCCCGGCCGACATCCAGCTCGCCGCCTTCGAGCGGGCGCTGGCCCCGAAGGAGCTGGTGCTGCTGCCGGGCGGGCACTTCGACGCCTACAAGGTGCACTTCGAGGAATCCAGCGGCGCCGCGCTGTCGTGGTTCCGAACTCACCTCGACCCGGTCCCGGCCTCGACCGGCTCGTGAGACGGAGGCGGTTCCGGCCACTGCTGGAACCGCCTCCCCAGGCGGGTGACCGCCGCCTCTCTCCCCGGCGGCGCGCTTCCGGAACGTGGCAGCCACGGTCACGCGCCACCTGGCACGGTCGGCCATGACATGGGCCTCGTCAAGTGCCGTACCGACCCGTTCACCGCCGCCGTGTGTGTACCGACGCGGGCATGCAGAAGACCCGTCGCAGGCGGCGGCTGTAGCGCTTGGGGCAGTGCAGGGTGGAGTGCTCGCGCCGGCATCTGAGGCGCGCCCGCGGCGATCGCGGTCGGCGAGCGTACGCAGGACAGCCGGTTGGCGAGCGGAGAGTGCCACATCGCCGTCCTGCGACACCTGCTGTCCGTGCTGGTGCTCCGGCTGGCCGACCGGCCGGGTGGGCTTCCCAGCACTACGGAAGACAGCGACACCTTCCGCCGATTCCGCGAGGCGGTCGAGCGTGACTTCACCAAGACCCGTGAGGTCGCTGACTACGCCAGAAACCTGGGCTACTCCCCGCGCACGCTCACGAGGGCAACCGCATCCGCGGTCGGTACCAGCGCCAAGGGGTTCATCGACGAACGAGTCATGCTGGAGGCCAAGCGCCGCCTGGCCCACAGCGACGAGCCCGCCGTCCGCGTTGCCGCACACCTCGGCTTCAGCAGTGCCACCAACTTCAGCAAATACTTCCAGTCCCGAGCCGGACAGAGCCCGATCCAGTTCAGGAACGCGTCCCGACAGGTCTCACGTCCGCAAGGTGAGCCCTGACGCTGCGGACGTGCGTCATGCGGATTCAGCTCCCTCTTCCGGCAAGGGCGTGGCGAAACGGGTGGACTCCGAAGTCCACCCAGTCGCCGAGGAGATCAGAGCCCGAAGTCGCCCGGGCAGAGGTGTGCTCGGGGGCTTCGCGTGGGTGGATGTGGCAGTCGACCAGCACGCCGAGGCCCTTGCGCAGGGCAGCCAAGTCGCGGATCTGGGCCGCGGGCAGCATCGGACAAGCATTGAAGTCGAACTCGGGCACGGCGCCGGTGCTCCCCGTCAGGCCGCCGACTGCGGACGTGCATCACCGACCTGGCGGACTGCTTCCAGTCGTCGGCCCCTGCGGTCAGCTCCGTCCGCGTGTCCGGGCGAGGCCGCCGGGGCACACGGACGGACCGAGGGGCGGCCCGCTGAGGGCCGTCCCGACCCGTGCGCCGCAGCGGACGTAATCCGGCGTGGTGAAAGCGAGATCCCACTCGCCCGGCGAGGAACCCACTGGGACGCAAAGGGGCGTTCTGTTTTCGTGAACGCCCCTCAGATTCAGAACATCGTGTTGTCGTTGGCGGAAGTGGCCGGCACGTCCTGAAGCACGTCCCAGTGCTCGACGATCTTCCCGCCCTGTACCCGGAACAGGTCCACGACGGCCTGCCCGCGCTCGCCGGGCGCGTTCACGTAGTGACTGTGGACGGCGACCAGATCCCCCTCGGCGACAACGCGCTTGCGGGAGACGGTCAGCTCCGGGAACGCCCGGAAGTACGCCCCAAGCCCCGCCCGCGCACCGGCCACACCATCCGCGATGCCGGGATTGTGCTGGTGGTACCCGGCGCTCCAGTACAGGTCGAGCGCGGACAGATCCTTGTCGACGATGAGCCGGTCGAATGCCTCGGTGACGAGCTTCTTGTTGGAGGCGGTGAGCCACCGCGGACCAGGTTGCCCGGTCTGCGGCCGACTGACGGTGGAGAACATGTCGTTGCCGTTGACACTGCTGTCGGGGACGTTCTGCAGGGTGTCCCAATGCTCGGCGATCTTGCCGTCCTGGAACCGGAAAATGTCGAATACGGCCGAGCCTCGACTTCCCGGCGTCAGTACGAGGTTGGAGTGCACCACGACGAGGTCGTTCTCGGAGATGACCCGCTTGATGTCGTACTTGGTGTCGGGGAACTGCTGATGCAACCCGACAGCGAAGTTCTTCAACGCCTCGGCGCCATTGGACGCGAGGGGGTTGTGCTGGATGTAGTCGGCCCGCACGAACCTGTCCACGACCGCGGTGTCACCCCGCTCGAACGCTCCCTTGAGGACGCGTACGGCCACGGTCTTCTGGTAGTCGAGCCGGGTGCCGCCGTCGACGTGCCCGTAGGTGTGACCCGCGTTGACGGGGGGCGAGGCGAAGGCGGGTACGGTCGCGGCGCCCAGCAGGGCGGACGTGGCGACCGTGGCGACGAGGATGCGACGGGTGGCCATGCGCCTGCTGGACATGTGGGAAGTCACGATGTTCTCCCTCTCGGGACTTGGGCGGTTTTCCGGAAGGTCGGAGCGGACTCAGTTCTTGGGGCCGAACATGTAGGCGTTGGCGACGTCGATGAGGGCTGCGCCCTGGTAGGCGGGGTAGCGCTCGGTGATCGCCTTCTTGTAGGCGTCGCCGTCGTCACCGAGCAGCTCCCGGCCGGCGTTGACGTAGTCGGTGAGCTCGGCCCAGACGGCGGGGGTGGTCGGCTCTCCGTGTCCGGGCAGGATGGTGTCGTACTCGGTCTCGGCCGCGAAGCGGTCGATGTTGGCCTGCCAGCCGTCGAAGTCCTTGTCCAGGAACCACAGGTGGGTTCGGTTGTAGACCACGTCCTGAGCGACCAGGACACCCTCCTCGGGCAGCTTGATCACGAGGGTGGTGTGGATCTCGCCGCCGGTGACCTTCTCGAACACGAACGGGATGCCGTCGATGACCTCGGTGCCCGGGGTGATCTCCACGGTCGGAGTCATGTCGGCGAGCGGGATCGCGGCGCCGGTGGGCAGATCCGTCTTGGCACCCATGGCGACGATCTCCGCGGTGGTCTCCGGCAGCGCGTGCACGGGGACGCCGAAGCGGGCCGCGCCCTGGTAGTGGTCCGGATGCGCATGGCTGACGACGAGGCGGTCGAGCGGCTTGCCGAGGCTCTTGGCGTAGGCGACGACCTCGTCGGCGTAGGCCAGGACGAACTGCGCGTCGACGGCGATGATCCGCGACGGCGTCTCGATCAGCTGGGTGGTGACGCCCAGGCCGTCCTCGGGCGCGCCGTAGCTGTGGATGCGGACCGAGCCCTTGTCGATGACCGTGAGGGTGCCGTGCATGGCTGTGCTCCTGTCGGAATGCGGATGAGCGGTGATGAGGGGAAGCGGGAAGGGGCGGATCGCTGATGGCCGGCTCACGACCGACCATCGGCCGCAACGGACACAGCTGGCTTTCCATCCCCACGGGCCCGCGCCCCTGGAACAACTCCATACTGGGACGGAACCGGAGGTCCAGCGAGGTACGCTGCGGTCTCGTGATGGTCCACAGGCGACAAGCACGGCGGAAGCCCGGTCGGCGGGAGACGGGCCTGCCGAAGGTGGTTTTCCAGCCTCCGGCCGGAACCCCGGCGGGCATGGAGGTCATGACCCTGGCCGACTTCCGCGACCGCATCCGGGACTGGCCCTGGCACATCGCCACCCCGCACCGGCAGGACTTCCACTCCCTGATGCTGGTCACCGCCGGCACCCTGCGCCACCGCGTCGACTTCACGGGGTACGTACTGCCGCCCGGTTCCTGGCTGTGGATCCGGCCCGGCCAGGTGCACCAGTGGCAGAACCCTGAGCAGGCCGAGGCCATCCTGGTCTTCTTCCAGGAGGACTTCGTCGCCCCCGAGACCGCGGAACTCGCCGGACTCGGCACCGGCACCGCCCCGATGCCCCTGTACAGCCCCGATCCTTCGGAGGCCCCCGTGCTGGCAGTTGCGGCCGAGCAACTGGCCGCGGAGTTCTCCCAGTGGGACCGCCATCCGCTGCCGGTGCACACCGCCCTGCTGCACCGCCTGCTCGACGTCGTACTCCTGCGCCTGGCCCACCTGCAGCAGCACGGCCAGGCTGCGGAGTCCGCCCCCGAGCCCTTCCTGCGTTTTCGCGACGCTGTCGAACGAGGTTTCTCCCGCACCCATCGCATCGACGACTACGCCCGCGAACTCGGCTACTCCACCCGCACCCTCACCCGCGCCACCCAGACCGCGGCGGGCCTCAGCGCCAAGGACTACCTCGACCAGCGCCTCGCCCTGGAGGCCAAGCGGCTCCTCGCCCACGGCACCGAACCCGCCTCCACCATCGCAGCCCACCTCGGCTTCACCAGCGCCACCCACTTCGGCAAGTTCTTCCAACGCCACACCGGCCAGACCCCCCTGGCCTTCCGCGCCTCCCAACATGCGTCGCCGCCTGCCTAGCCGCCCACGCCACCTGACTGCGTGAACGAGTTCGGCGAGGGCTGCTTGGGGCGCCGGCCCGTTGGAATCACGAGCAACAAACTCCATCCCTTGGGCCATAAGCCCGAAGTACTCACCAGCGCACGACTCACCGCGTGTTTCGGACGCCAGATCGAGGTCGCTCGGCATGCCGACCGCTGGACTGCCCGCTCGGTACCGGGAAAGTGACGGTCGGTGCCGCAGGCCTCCTCCCTCGGCATCGACCGCGTCGGCTGACGATCCTCCGAGCCGCCGCGCCCCGGCTCGAAGGTCATCGCATCCTCCCCTCCCTGGGGAGCCGGGGCACCGCCATCCGTCGTTCCGTGGCCGCCATGAAGTCACGGCGCGGAGGGCAGCCGCTGTTGCGCCCAGAGGGTCTTGCCGTAGGTGGTGTGGCGAGTTGCCCCACCGTCCGCTGAGCCGGGCGACGAGAAGCAGACCGCGTCCGCCCTCGTTGCGCAGTGCTCGGCGCCGATCGCGCCGAAGCGCTACGGAGCCCCGCTCGCGGTCCAGGTCCTCTCAGCCGACGGGTTCGTGCCTGGGACGGAATCGTCCATGTCGGTGATCTGGGATCAAGGTTCGGCGATCTGGGCGATGAAGGGTGACCGCGTCTCGATGCGGCACCGGCTCACCTGTGCAGGGACGCCGCGGGTCGAACCATGTACTGACGCAGGTACAAGTCACGGTAGGTGACGGGGCCGCGGGGACCGGGGACGCGGTCGATGTTGATGCCGGTTTCCGGCAGGCGCAGGAGCTTGAAGCCGTCGAGGAGGCGTGTGGTGGAGTTCCAGAAGACGCCTGAGCCACCGTAGGCGTCCATGAACTGGGCTGCGGTGTCCGGGTCGTGGGTGGCGATGGCGGCGGCCAGCCCGGAGGTCTCCTCGTTCGCGATCCGTGCTGCGTGGACCGGGCCGTCCGCCTCGTCGATCGTCACCGTTGCCGCATGATCGGAGTCCAGGGACCACTCGTAACCGCGCGCGTGGGGGTGCGGCGGCAGCGACGCAGCGATGCCCAGGTCTTCGAGCGTCTTCAGAATGCCCGGCAGCAGCTTGTCGTGAACAGCCCGGTCGATGAGGAGCAGATTGAGCCGGTTGCAGACGCCCAGCCGGTCCAGGCTGCTGGTGACCAGCTCGTGCACCAGCTTCTCGTCGGCGTCCGGGGCCACGTAGAGCACTCCGCCGCCGTCCGCGTGGGCCAGCGTGCGCACACCGTGGCGGGCGGCCTCTCGGCCGAGCTCCCGGGTGCTGTCGCCGCTGCCGCGCAGGATGACCAGAGGGATGGTCTCGGGCAGCGACACCAGCGCGTACGCAGCCGCCCGATCCTCGCTCGGCACCAGCTGGATGGCGTCCGGGTTCAGTCCCGCGCCGGTGAGAGCGGGCGTGATCACGTGGGTGACCAGGGCCTGGGAGGAGCGCAAGGCCGCCGAACCGGTGCGCAGTACGCCGCCGTTGCGGGACTTGACGAACTGGGAGGCGACGTCGAGCGTCACATTGGGACGCGCCTCGAAGTTCGCTCCGATGACCCCCACCGGACGGCGGCGCTCCAGCAGGACCAGGCCGTCGGGACGCTCCTCGAGGACGCTGTCCCGCAGCTCGTGCGGCACGTCCGCCAGCGTACGCAACGCCGCGGCCATTTCCTCGAGCCGCGGGCCGGTCAGCCGAAGGCGATCCTGCAGTGCCGCCGACATCCCGCTCGATGCGGCCGCTCGCAGGTCGGCCTGATTCGCCGCTGTCAGGACCTCGCGCGCCGTGTGCAGCCGCTCCGCCATGGCCCGTAGGGCGGTGTCGATCTCCACGTCCGACGCCCGGGCCAAGGCCGCCGAGCCCTGCGTCGCCCGGACCGCGCAGGCGTGAACCGCCTCCTGGACGGAGCTGGGCACGCTCATCTCGTTCCTGCGCACATCGGTCCCTTCATGGTCCAGGCGCACTACGCGTCGGGTGACAGGAGGATCGTTCAACAATCTCCGGGCGGTGTCACTGTAAACCGCCCGGTTTCCGCCGGGCAAGGGAAAGAGTGCCGTTCCTGTCCCGTGCCGGGTGCTCAAAAAGTGACCACCGGCTTGAGCGTGACCCCGCTCTCGCTGTCCTCGAAGGCCTGGTTGATGTCCTCGAAGTCGTAGTGCTTGATGAGTCTGTCGAACGGGAACCTGCCGGCCTCGTAGAGAGCGATCAGCTGCGGAATCAGCACCTGAGGCGCGGCGTCGCCCTCAAGGACGAAGGTCACGCCGGCACCGGAGAGCATCGAGCTGCCGATGTCGACGGGCGACTCGGTACCGGGCTTTGCCAAGCCCACGATCGCGGCGTGGCCGAGCAGGCCCATCGAGTCGATCATCTGGCGGAAGACGACCTTGTTGCCGGTTGCGTCCAGCGCGTAGTCCGCGCCGCCTCCGGTGATCTCCTTGATGCGGGCGACCGGGTCCTCGTTCCTGTTGTTGATCGTGTGAGTGGCGCCGACGCTCATGGCGAACTCGAGGCGGCTGTCGACGATGTCGACGGCGATCACGGTCGTGGCGCCTGCGGCCACTGCCGCGAGCAGGCCGGAGAGGCCGACCGCGCCCGTACCGAAGAGCACGAAGCTCGAGCCGGGCTTCGGCTTGAGCACGTTGAGCACGGCGCCCGCGCCGGTCAGGACGCCACAGCCGAGCGGGCCGAGGATGTCGAGCGGGGCGGTCTCGGACACCTTCACCACGCTCCGCTCGGCGACGTTCGTCACGCCGGCGAAGGAGGACTGTCCGAAGAAGTGGGAGGAGACGGCGGAGCCGTCCTCGGCTCGGAAGGCCGTGCTGCGGTCCGGGCGAGCGCCACCGAAGTTGCGCATGGCGAAGTCGGTGCAGTAGGCGGGGTGGCCGGCGCAGGCACCGCAGCTGGCGAAGCTGAGCACCACGCGGTCGCCGAGCGTGATGCCGGTGACCGCGGAGCCGACCTTCTCCACGATGCCCGCGCCCTCGTGGCCGAGTACCGCCGGAAGCGGCGTGGGGTACCACTGGTCGCGCACGATCGCGTCGGTGTGACAGACACCGGTGGCGACCAGGCGAACCTGCACCTCGTCAGGGCGGGGCTCGTCGATCTCGACGTGCTCGATGACGAGCGGCTGTTCCTTGGCGGTCGCGATGGCGGCCCTCACCTTCATGGCGGCTTCCTTCTGTGCATGATTCCCCTACGGATCGACTCGGTGACGGGCACGGCGAGCCATGGACAGGGGGGTGGGTGGGCACCGTGTTCGCAGGGGCCGGTGCCGTCGCGAAGCTCGGGCGTGTCAGTGGCCGGGCCCACTCGAGCGCATCTGCCACTTGGTCAGCGCACCGAAGGCCAGGACGTTGGCTCGGCGGGTGGTGAAGCGTGAGGTCAGGGTGGTCACCCAGTTGAAGGTGCCGGAGACGACGCTGGGCGGAGGGTTGCGCCGGTCCAGCGTGCGCAGTGCGGTGGTGACCACCTGGCGCGGGGTCTGCATCCGGACGCCGCGGGCCATGTCGTCGGAGCCGAGCGCGTCGAAGAACTCGGTGCGGGTGGGGCCCGGGGAAAGGGCGAGCACGCGCAGGCCGGTCCCTCGCGATTCCTGCCACAGCGCCTCGGTGAAGCTCAGCACGAAGGCCTTGGTCGCCCCGTAGACGGCGGCGTTCGGCCACGGCTGGTATCCGAGGGAGCTGGCGACGTTGACCAGGAAACCGGTCAGCTGGTCGATGAACGCCCTGGTGACGTCGACCAGGCTGGCCACGTTCAGGCCGATCTCCTGCTGGACGCGTTCCGGGTCCTCCTGGCGGAAGGGGGCGTGGGTGCCGAAGCCGGCGTTGTTAACGAGGCTGGTGACGGTGATCCCGCGCCGGGCCACCTCCTTGGCCAGTGCTTCGCCGGCGGCCGGCACGGTGAGGTCGAAGGGCACCGCCGTGACGGTGACCCGGTACTTCGCGGACAGCTCGTCGGCCAGGGCCTCCAGCCGGTCCGCGCGGCGGGCGACCAGCACGAGGTCCGAGCCGCGCTCGGCGAGCAGGCGGGCGAACTCCGCGCCGAGTCCGGCGCTCGCCCCGGTGATCAGTGTGGTCTGGGTGCGGTAGTCGATCTTGTTCATGGCGGTCGGGGACGCGGCGCCCTTGCAGGTTACCTGTTCCCCTTCCCCTTTCAATCCTTGCGACGGTCGGCGACCGTCATCTGGTGCCAGGACGGGCCCGAAGGCCCGCCTCGGCGATGGTCGTGACGTGTGAGGTCGTCAGCCCTGGGTGCGGGGCGATGGCCCCGTCGACAGCGCGCTCTGGCTCGTCGCCGATCCGGCTCACGTAATGCGTCGCAGGATGCGGTCCTTGCCGCGGGTGTAGGGCGGGGTGGCCACGCCCAGCGTGTCCGGCTTGAGCGGCTTGTCGAGGACGGACTTGAGGTGGCTGAAGGTGTCCAGGGAATACGAGCCGTGGTAGCGGCCCATGCCGCTCTCACCGACGCCACCGAAGGGCAGCTCGAGCGCGCCGAGTTGGAGGAGCGAGAGGCCGAAGGCCAGGCCACCGGAGGACGTCTCCGCGGTCAGGCGCCGCTTGGAGCGCTTGGACGCGGTGAAGGCGTACAGGGCCAGCGGCTTGTCCCTTCCGGTGATGAAGGCGATGGCAGCGTCCAGGTCGGGGACGCGTACGACGGGCAGGATGGGGCCGAAGATCTCGTCGCGCATCACCGGGGAGTCGGGGTCGACGTCGGCCAGCACGGTCGGGGCGATGTAGCGGGCGTCGCGGTCGTGGTCGCCGCCCACGACGGTCCGACCGTCGTTCAGCAGGCCGGCCAGCCGGTCGAAGTGGCGCTCGTTGACGATACGGCCGTAGTCGTTGCTGCGAGCCGGATCGGTGCCGTACATCTCGCCGACCGCCTGCGTCAGGTGCGCCTCTATCTCGGCGCCCGCCTCACCTATCGCCAGCACGTAGTCGGGTGCGACGCAGGTCTGGCCCGCGTTCATGAACTTGCCCAGGGCGATGCGGCGGGCGGCCGTCGCGAGGTCGGTGCCGGGTTCGACGACGGCGGGGCTCTTGCCGCCCAGCTCCAGGGTGACCGGGGTGAGATGACGGGCCGCGGCGGTCATCACGATGCGCCCGACCGCGCCGTTGCCGGTGTAGAAGATGTGGTCGAAGCGCTGTTCCAGCAGGGCGGTCGTCTCCGGCACGCCGCCCTCGACGACAGCCACGGCCTGCGGGTCCAGGATCAGGGGCAGCCAGTGGGCGAGCACGGCCGAGGTCGCGGGGGCGACCTCGCTGGGCTTGAGGACGACGGCGTTGCCGGCGGCCAGGGCACCGATGACCGGCGCGAGCGCCAGATTGACCGGGTAGTTCCAGGGCGCGATGACCAGCACGACACCCAGCGGCTCACGCACGGTCCAGGCCCGGGACGGCATGAGCGACAGGGGCACGGAGGCTCTCTTCGGACGCAGCCACCGGTCGAGATGACTCAGGGTGTGGTCGATCTCCCTGACCAGGAATCCGATCTCCGTCATGCGCGACTCGGTCGCGCTCTTGCGGAGGTCGGTCTGCAGCGCCTGGACGAACACGTCCTCATGCTCCGTCAGCAGACGCCTCAACGCCTGCAGCTGCTGCTTCCGCCATGCGACGGGCTTGGTGCGGCCGGTGTTGAACGTGGCCCGAAGTCGCGCGACGGTCTCCGCCGCAGGGGTCACGGTAACGGCGATGTCCGGCTGGCCGCCGGTGGGTGCGTTGGTGGTCATGCCCAGAAGCATATACGAAACGAAAGCCTTTCGTTTCGTTTTCCTGTACACTTAGTCGTGTGACCCATCCCACCCTTACTCAACGTTCCGTACGGCAGCCCGACCGACCAGTGCGCTCCGCCGCCCTTTCCTCCCGCAGGATCCCTTCGGGAGCCGCCCGATGACCGGGGCGCCGGCACGCCGGGGGCGCCCCCGCGATGCCTCCCGCGACCGTGCGCTGCTGGAGGCGACCATGGCCGTCCTGACCGAGAGCGGCTACCGCGCGCTCACCACCGCCGCCGTCGCGTCCCGCGCCGGAGTGTCCACCGCCACTCTCTACCGCCGGTGGCCGTCCAAGGAGGTCATGGTCGTCGACGCTGCCGCCGCCTACGCCCAGGAACTCACGACACACACCGACACCGGCACGCTGGAAGGCGACCTCCGCGCCCTGCTCCGGGACAAGGCGGCTTCCCTGACCGGGCAGGAAGGAGGGGTGTTGCAGACATTGATCGGGGAGGCCCGGCACAACACCCCGCTGGCCGAGGCCCTCACGAACACGTTCGTGCTGCCCATGCGCCGACGCATGGAGGAGATCACGAAGCGTGCGGCGGAGCGGGGCGAGATCCCGCCGGTGGAGCATGCCGACCTGCTCGGCGACCTGGTCCTCGGTCCCATGGTCAGCAGGTTCTTCCTCACCCCGCTGCCGCCGGACGAGGTGGACGCGGCAACCGCGGCGGAGACCGCCGACCGCCTCCTGCCCTTTCTCCTGCGCGCCGTCGGGCACAAAGGGCACACCTGAGCCAAGGCAGCCCCCGAACGCGCCCGAGAAGGGCAAGTTCACCGGGCCGCCTTTCGCGCAGCGACGCCGCCACCGGCGGACCGTGACCCGGAAGACGGCCCGGGGCCACCGAGATTGGCGTCCGACTGCGCCGCGCACCTCGGAGCGTCGGGCGTCGGGCGGGGCAAAGGACCTTGTCGCTGCCCACGACTGACGTCTGCGCTCAAAGCTCCCATTCATGTGGCCTCGCAGAGCAGCACGGGCACGAGGAAGAGGACGAGGCAGTGCCCTCTGACCGGCCGGGGGCGGGGGTCAGCTGTTCAGGAAGCCCAGGATGTGGTCGGCGACGGTCTCGGGCTGCTCGAGGTGCAGGAAGTGCCCTGCGCCGGGTACGACGATGCGTTCCAAGCCGCTCGTGAACACTGCTTCCATGCCGTCGCTCAATTCCACGGACATGCAGTTGTCGTCGGCCCCGTGGAGGTAGAGGGACGGGACGGTGATGGCACCGCTCGCCCTGGCTTCCGCGGCCTGGGTCCCCTCGTCGGCGGGAGGCGTGAACAACTGGCGGTAATAGCCCAGGGTCTCGGTCAGGACTCCTGGCGCACGGAGGGTCTCCTTGAGCGCGGCCCGCTCCGCGTCCGGCAGCTCGTAGCCGGGCGACCATTCCCGCCAGAGCCGGTCGATGAAGGCGAAGTCGTCGAACTCGACGGCCGCCTCCGCCATGGCCGTCTGGAAGAAGAACATGTACCAACTGCGTCGCTGCTGGTCGCCGTCGACGACCCATGCGGTGCGCAGTTGAGGGCCGTAGGGAACCGACATGCCGACAAGCTTGCGGACACGCGTCGCGTCGAGGCTGGCTGCCGCGTACGCCGCCCGTGCACCGAGGTCATGACCGATGAGGTCCGCCTGCTCGCGCCCGAGCGCTTCGATCAGGGTGAGAACGTCCTGGCCGGTCGCGGACGCGCGATAGGAGCCGTCGGGTGCCGCGCCACCGGGCCAGTATCCGCGCTGTGCGGGTGCTACCGCCCAATACCCTTCCTGTGCGAGGCGGTCGAGAAGTCCTGCCCAGCTGGCGGCGTGGTCGGGAAACCCGTGGAGGCACAGAACGAGTGGCCCGCTGCCGGCCTCGAGGATCGGAACCTCCAGCCTGCCGGCCTGAACCGTCCGATGACGGACACGATCGGCCGCGTGGGACGTGCCGGTCGAGGAGCCCTCGACAAACGGCGGTCGCTGGGTCACCTGTGTCATGCGTTCGACCTCCAAGCCGCCCTGCCGGCGTCGCGGTCCCGCAGGCCCGGGCCGAGTAGTGGGTTGCGTGTTCTGCTCCAGCCGAAAGAGCGGCTGCCCCGCGCTCGAGGATCTGCACTAGATGCAATGAGCGTAAGTCTTTTGATTATGTTGCTCAAGTAGCTCTTGAGATGAGCAAATAGATCACAGTTGTTTCAGCGGGCATCCGGCCGTCGGGCGACTCCCGCTGGACTGGACACGAACGGGGGAACGGCGACGAGGTCGGCGCCTTCACGATGTTCCGCAGCGCCGAACTGCTCCTCGACGCCGTCCCCACCGACGTCCTCGATGCCGCCGTACGCACCGACCGGCCGCACGGACGTGACGTCTCGGCCTGACCGACACACGCGTCACCGCCAGCCATCACCTGGACCGCCCGTCGCGGGCCTGCACGTCCGGACCGGGCAGTCGGGAACAGGTCACCGGCTTCGTTATGACCGAGGCGGAGAGCATCGAGCCGACCGCGTGGCCCCGGACGGAGCCTTACAGACCCAAGCCGAGCCCTCAGCCCGGAAGATCGCTGCAGGCCCCGCCGGGCGCGCGCCGTGGACAACGCGTTGCTGGGCGCCTGGGCCGCCGACGGCATCGCAACCCGACCAGCACCTGTTCGACCTCGCCGTGCCGCGAGCCGTGCGGTTGCGGTGAGCCAGGCCGGGTGGCCGCCGGAGGTGCTACGGCCTGGACAACGGAGAAACGGCATCCATGGCGAGGTCGAGGAGCTCCGCCACGGAGCGCTTGCCATCGCAGGCGACCCACTCCAGACGGGCATAGGCGAAGCAGGCCACGCCGGCGGCGGCGAGTGCTCCGGCGCGCAGCCGACGCTCCTCGCCGGGCGGCGTTTTCGAGAGTCGTGTGACGAGCGACCGGGCGATGGCCTCGTTCCATTGGACCTCTTGGTGCAGGTGCTTCGCGTACAGCACCGGAGTGTCGTGGATCAGGCGGATCATCGGCAGCGACTGGTTCCTCGTCCACTTCTCGATCACTTCGTCGAATGCGCGGCGCAACGCGTACCAGGGTTCTTCCTCGGCGGGGCGCGCCGCCAGCGCGTCGGCGATGTCGGCGCCGGTTTCGTCGAGCACGTAGGTCACTACGGCTTCCTTGTTCGCGAAGTAACGGAAGAAGCTGCGCGGTGACAGGCCAGCCGCCATAGCGATCTGGTCCACGGTGGTGGGTGATCTGCCCGTTGTCCCTCTAGCGGTTCCGCGGAGGCGATCCCGCCAGGGCGTCAAGGATCATGACCCCTCATACGTCACCGTGACCCGCGCGAGGAGCAGGGTGGTGGACTGCTCGCGGTGGCGGCAAATCCCGTCCATGGCACCGCTGCCTCGACGAAGGCCTCCTACTCGGCGGTCCGCACGCGCTGACGCGCCCGGTGGGCTCGCAGGTTCTCCGGGTTGCCGCAGGTCTTGGTGGAGTGCCACACGCCGCTGTTGTTGCGGGAGCGGTCGAAGAAAGCCGTCGTGCAACGGGCGTTGCGGCAGATCTTGAGCCGGCGCCAGGTGTCCGCCTGCTGGGCCTGGAACATCTCGAGGAGTACCAGGGCGGCCACATACCGCCAGCCTTGTCCGCGCGGCTCCAGGACGACCCGCCCGCTGCGGTCCATCCGCAAGGCCGCCGCCGCGACGTGAACGGCGGGCGCCACGTCAGCGCCGTCGCCGCTTGGGCCGTCGCCGTCCGGTACGGCGAGAAGCCGCCGCAACTCGGCACGAAGGCCGCGGAGTTCTTCGAGATCGTTCTCGGTGAGCCGCACCTGCGCGGCGGCCTGCGCCGTCTCCTGGGCCCAGCACTCCAGTGCCTGGTCGGCCCATGCCTGCGCGTCGGCGAGGTCGTCCAGAAGATCCGCTGCCCGGGGGCGGCCGGCGGAGATGGTGTTGAGCAGGTCGTGCACCAGCGCCAGCCCGAGGGGGGCGGGCTCGACTTCGTACCGCGTGGATGCGGACCACGCCATTGGTCCTGCCCCCTTCACTCCTCGTCATGGCCGACATGACCGTGGCCATGTGGCCACTGCCTCAGAGTACGGCACCCTCTGCCACCTTGAAATGAAATGAGCTATCGTCGTACAGTCCTTTCTGTTGGATCGGCAACGCAGCCGCACGAAGGGTGTCGCTCATGAGCTCGTCAGCCTCCACAGCGCCCGGGACGCTCTTGGCCCTCCGGAGCGGGAGAACCGTGGCGGCACCGCTGTCGCGCCGCCGATGACCCCCGCATCACCGCGGAACGTGTCGGCCCCGTCGTGCCATCACGCCTCCCTGCCGCCCGCACTGCCGTCGTCGACGGATCAGCCACGCGCTTGGAGCAGCTCGGCGCGATCGCCGCACACCTCGACGCGTTCTTGACCTGGTATCGCTGACGGGCCGCGCCGGCGCGCCACGGACGGGCCCTGAAACCCGGCCGGCTGACACTCATCGGCGGCGGAGGCCAGTTCGCCCCGCACAGCACCCCCACCGTCGCGCAATCCGCCCCCAACCGGTTTTGCGACCGCCTCACCCGATGGGCCGCGAGCCCGCCCGTACTGTCCAGAGCCAAGGAAATGTCATGCCCGTTCTCACCCACTCCATCGATGGCGATGTCGCCACGATCGTCCTCGACAATCCTCCGCAGAACCGATTCGCGCCCGAGTTCACCCAGGAGCTCAGCGAGATCGTCGACACCCTCACGCGCAGCCAGGCCCGCGCCGTCGTCCTGCGGGCCGAGGGACCCGACTTCAGCTACGGTGGCGACTTCCGGCCCTGGGTCGACGCCGACCGCACGAGCCTGCGGGCCGACTTCGACCACGCTCTGTCCGTGATCAACCGGTTCGAGCAGCTCCCGATCCCGGTCGTGGCCGCGGTCCAGGGGCTGTGCTACGGCGGCGGCTTCGAACTCGCGCTGCGGGCCGACATCATCCTCGCCGCCGAGAGCGCCCGCTTCGGCCATCCCGAGCAGTCGCTCGGCATCATCACCCTCCTCGGCGGGATCCACCGCGTGGCCGAACGGGCCGGCCGGGCCCGCGCCTTCGAATGGGCACTGACCTCCGAGCAGGTACCCGCCACGGTCATGGCCGAGGCCGGGGTCATCAACCGCGTCGTCCCCGACGACGAACTGCGCACCGAAGCGGAGGCCTTCGCTCAGAAGATCGCCCAGGGCCCCACCCGGGCGCACCTCGTGCACAAGGCGTTGTTGCGCGCCTGGGCCACAGGCGGCATCCCCGCCGCCGACCAGCAGCTGTTCGACCTGGCCGTCCCTCTCTTCGAGACCGAGGACGTCAAGGACGGCCTGGCCTCCGCCGCCAAGGCCCTCAAGGAGGGCCGCCCGCGGCCCGTCCTGCCCTTCAAGGGCCGCTGATCCCCCTCTCCCCCACTCGCCGCCAGCCAGAGGACACCACATGATCATCGATTCTGCGGACCTGGACGCCAAGTCCGCCTACAAGCTGCTCATCGGCAGCGTCATCCCTCGCCCCATCGCCTGGGTGAGCACCCTGTCCACCGAAGGTGTGGGCAACCTGGCTCCCATCTCCTTCTTCACGGTCGTCGGGCGCAAACCGCCGCGGATCTCGCTGTCGTTCCAGCCGCGCTCGGACGGCGCCACGCTCAAGGACAGCTTCGTCAACATCCGGGACACCGGCGAGTTCGTCACCAACATGGCCACCCTGCCGCAGATCGAGGGGCTGAACCGAAGCGCCTTCGAGTTCGAGCCCGACGTCGACGAGTTCGACGCGGTCGGGCTGGAGAAGGTGCCGTCCGAGGCCGTTCGCCCGCCCCGTATCAAGGGAGCGCCCATCGCGTTCGAGTGCACCGTCGAGCACATCTTCTCGGCGCCCGACGGACTCAACAACGCCGTCTGGGGCAATGTGGTGCGCTTCTACATCCGAGATGACCTCTATGTGGGTGGCCGGATCGACTTCGGTGCCATCGCTCCGGTGGGACGACTCGCCGCCGAATACACCCTCGTGAACAACGCGTTCGAGACGCCGCTCGACCCCCAGGTGATCAAGGAGTACTCCGAACGCCGGATGGAGCGCCTGGACCAGAAGGACACGTACTACTCGCCGATCGACACGCCCCACTGGTCGCCGTCCGGGTCCACCACGAGCCTCGACTGACAGCCGTCACGGAAGAACTCCTCCGGGAATCAGGACACGCAGCATGACGAACCCAGATACGACTACGACGTGATCATCGTGGGGTCGGGCTTCGGCGGTTCCGTCACCGCCCTTCGGCTCACCGAAAAGGGCTACCGCGTCGGCGTGATAGAGGCGGGCCGCCGTTTCACGCCCGGCTCGCCTGCCCAAGAACTTCTGGGACATCAAGAACTACCTCTGCCACCCAGCCTCGGCATGTACGGCATCCAGCGCATCCATCGGCCGGGCAACGTCGTGGTGCTGGCCGGAGCGGGCGTGGGCGGCACCGTTCGCAGCGCGCGGTGGACGCCGGAATGGTGATGACGGTCCAGCGACAGCAATCGCGGCATCCCGTCACATGAGGACCGCTCACGTGGCCCATGACAACATGCATGGGCTTGTAAAGGGGCGCCCACCCACCTACGGGTGTGCCTCTTGGCTGCCCTTCCACCGACCTCTCGCCGGAGCGCGATCATGCCAGATCCCGCAACTCTGTCCAGGGCGCAAGCCCTGGCAGGCTGGGCGCGCCGGCAGTCTCCGCAGCACGTGGCGCCCAGGGGCGTGCGCATCACGAGCTGCAGCGCTCGACCTGCCCATACAGGTACCGGTTCCAGCCCAGGCCCGCCCCCAGACCACAACACCGCGACGCAGCACAGCGTCGCCGTGACCCGATGCCCGGACTCTTACCGCGATCTCAACAAGACCGCCCCGCGCATCGCGGAATCGGAACAGACACTGCTCAGCCGATCAGACGGCGACGACGACTTCCTCTGCGCCCGCGATGCCGAACCACGGCACCGCCTGTCTCCGGGACAACCCGATGCCCTCACACATGCCCTCCCACGCCCGTTGGCTCACCGGCGGTTCCTGGATCACGGTGCGCGGCCGCGGAGGCCGGCACCGCCTGTTCGTCCGACAGGACGGCCCCGAAGACGGCCGGCCCGTCACGCTCATACACGGCTTCCCCACCTCCTCACACGACTGGTCGCTCATCCTGCCCCACCTCACTGACCTGGGCCTCCGCGTCACGTCCTTCGACCTGCTCGGGTTCGGCGCGAGCGACAAGCCACGCCGCCACACCTACTCGGTGATGGAGCAGGCCGACCTGGCCGAAGGCGTATGGACCCACCTCAACATCGGCGACACCGCCATGGTCGCTCACGACTACGGCGTCACCGTGGCCCAAGAGCTCCTGGCCCGGAACTCCCGCCGCGTCACCCGCATGGTATGGCTCAACGGCGGCCTTTACCCCGATCTGCACCGCCCACTGCGCATTCAGCGTCTCCTGCACGGCCCCTTCGGCCCCCTGCTCAGCCACGGCATCAACCAAAAGACATTCGCCAGATCGATGCGCCGTCTCATGGCACGTCCCGCTTCCGACCAGAACCTGCACGAGATGTGGAAGGGCATGGCCCTGCACCAGGGACACTTGCTGGCGCCACGTCTGCTGCGCTACATCGACGAACGCCGCGCCCACGAAACACGATGGGTCACGGCCCTCGAAGACTTCAACGCCCCGACCCTCTTCGTCTGGGGACCCCGTGACCCCATCAGCGGTGCCCACGTCGCCCAGAGAATCCGCCAGCGCTTCCCTCACGCACACCTACAGGAACTCAACGACCCCTTCCCGATCGGCCACTACCCACAGATCGAGGCCCCTGACGAAGTCGGCTCTCTGATCGGGAAATTCCTCAGCTCGACTCCCGGGCTCGCGTGTGACCAGCCTGCCGGCGCCGACCCTTCCCCGAATGCCTTGTAAAGGCCGAGGGCCGGGTCCGGCCAGGCGGACGCGACGCTCGCTGACGAGGCCGGACAAGAAGACGCAGCCGGCTCCTGACCGCCGCGGCGTCCACTCCAACCCCACCCCGGCGCGAAGCTAGTCGGGGACAAGACCTACCTCCCGACCGCCGGGAGCTGGTTCCACCTCGCCTGCCGGCTGGACCTGGCCACCCGTGAGGTGTTCGGTCACGCGGCAACCCGGCTGCCGCACGCATGGGACCGCGGAGAGTCTTGGTCCCTGCTCAAACAGGTTCTCGGCGCGGACACAGCCCGACCGGGCTCCGTCCACGCCCAGATCCGCACGTTCCCCGAGACGTTCCACAACCGCCGCCCTCTGCGCAAGCACAGGGTTCTCGGCAGCTACGCGGCTTGTGCCGGCCACGTCGAAACCCGCGGCGACCAGCGCGAGCGCGGTTTCCTTCCCGATACCGGATGACGCGCCTGTCACGAGTGCCAACGACCGATTCTTCGTCGTCACAAACTCCGCACCCACCGAGAAACCGACCGGTTTCCCCTTGCAGGCTCAAGCGGGCAGAATGGCGGCATGGACAGGATCAGCGTGCAGGACAGGCGCGAGAGCGCCATCCGCGCGGCGATCGCCGAGTTCGCGATCACCGGTTACTACGGCACCTCTACCGCGGCGATCGCCAAGCGAGCAGGCGTCTCGCAGCCGTACCTCTTCCGGCTCTTCCCCGACAAAAAGGCGATCTTCGTCGCCGCATTGACGCGGAGCGCGGAAGACACACGCGTGGCTTTCGAGATGGCGGCCAACGGGGTGGAGAGGGGCGCGCCGGCCTTTCGCGCCATGGCGGACGCTTACACACGGCTGATATCGACGCGCCCCGAAACACTTCTGATGCAGATGCAGGGATACACCGTCGTGACGGCCACCGGGCCACAGGGCGACGACCTGATCGGCCGCGACGTCCGGGCGGCCTGGATGAGGATCTGGGAAACCGTGCATCTGGCGCTGGGTGCCGATGCCGACCGGACCGCACGTTTCTTCGCCTGCGGGATGCTCGGTAACACGCTCACCGCCATCGGCCTCCCCCCGGGCGCGGGAAAGTAGCCAGGAGGCCAGGATGCCTTCCGGAAGGACGAGGCGTCAGCGCACGCCTGCCGCATCCAGCAGGGTGACCACCGTGGGGGCGATGAGTCCCGTCAGGGTGTCGGCTCCGATCCCGGCGCGGGCGCCGGCGCCATCGAAGACCAGGATCAGCTGCCGGGCCAGCAGATCGGGGTCGCTCGCGCCGCCACGCTCGGCCTCGGTGCGGAAGAAGGCGGTCAGTTTCGCCTTGATCCGGTGTGCCACCCGGCTCGCAGGGTGATTACGGTCCTTGAGCTCGATCTGCACAGCCAGGTACCGGCAGCCTCGGAAGGCGGGCGCGCCCGCCTGCGACTCCAGTTGCCCGAAGACGTGCAGGATCCGCTCGCGGGGGGAGCGGCCGTCGTCCGCCGGGGGCAGGAGAGTGGCCACGAAGGGGGCAGTGCGCTCCTCCAGGCTTGCTGCCAGCAGGTCGTCCTTGCTGTGGAACAGCTGGTACATGGAGCGCTTCGACACGCCCGCCGCCTTGCACAGCGCGTCGACGCCGATATTGACGCCGTCCTGGTAAGTGAGGGTGGCCGCCGCCTCCAACAGGCGCTCTCTGGAAGTTGACTTCGCTTCGGTGGTCATGTCGTGAGGTTAACTCGAATCGGACGAATTGGAAACCGATCGGTTTTCAGTACTGCCGGGAGGCGCCCGACATCTTCCGGGCACTGAAGTCCGCTCAGAGGCTCGGCGACGGTCTCGGGGGAGAAAGACCGTCGCCGAGCCCTGATGGTGTGCACGCCCCTCGTCCCCACGGGGGCGACACACACGGGGCCACTCCGCACAACGGCCCCGTCCTGGGAGGCGGAAGGAATTCCGCTACACCGGGGTGGCGCTCTTCTCGGGGTCCGTCTCGGCAGGGATGCGGTGCAGCCCCTTGCGGTCGTACCACCCCAGCACGCCGAAGCCGAACAGCGCGGCCGCCACGAGGCCGACGGCCATCATGACCCAGCCCCGGGTCAGGCCCGCGTCGCCCTGCGCGCCGTAGTAGAGGATGGAGCGTACGCCGCCGGCGATCTGCCGCAGGGGCTCGAACTCCGCAAGGATGCGGTAGAAGCCGGGCAGCGCCTGGATCGGCGTGGTGGCGTTGGCCGTCGGCACCGCCATGCCGATGAAGACCAGCGTGGCCACCAGCATGCCGGGGGTGCCGAACACCGCGAGGAGGGTGAGCGCGCCGATCCCGGAGACCGCGATGGCGCACACCGAGTACAGCCACAACAGCGGCAGGTGGGAGGCGTCCATGCCCATGATGCCGACCGCCCCGACCATGACCAGGGTGCCCATCAGCAGGGACAGGGCCGCCATGAGGGTGCTGCTGATGGCGAGGGTCTGCACCCGGGTCGCCCGGATCAGCGGGCGGTGCAGGCGCAGCGGACCCAGGTCGTTGTGGGTGTAGCCGAGGGTGTGGTCCACCTGGCCGCTGATGACGTTGGCGGAGAGCATGCCGACGACCACGAGGGCGAGCGCGTAGTAGAACGCGGTGAGGCCCAGGCCGCTGTGCGAGTCGAGGGGATGGCCGTCCTTCACTGTGACGGCGGCCGGGTCGGCGAGCAGGACGCGGGCCGCGGCGGGCAGCTTCTTGTGCGCGGTTCCGATCCGGGCGGTCAGTTCCTTGCCAATGTGGAGCGAGGCGTTCTCGGCGGCCTGCGTCGTCGCGACCCGCGCCAGACTGGAGCCGAGGCTGCCGGCGGACTGGTTCGTCAGCACCGTCAGCGCCGGGCGGCTCGGGGTTTCGGCGGCCGTGGTGCGGGTGCCGGTCAGGGTGGCGACCGAGGACGTGAAGCCGGCGGGCACGACAAGCGCACCGTACAGCTTGCCCTTGCCGAGTTCCTCCTTCACCTCCCGCTCGTCCATCACCTTCCAGTCGACCTTGTCCCCTCCCGCGGTGGACTTCTTGATCGAGCCGGTGATCTGCGCTCCCAGGTTCACCTGCTTGCCGCCGACCGTGGCCCCCTCGTCGGCGTTGACCAGGCCGACGGGCAGGTTCCTCATGTGGCCGGCCGGGTCGATGTTGGCGCCGACGTACAGCACGGCGAACAGCAGCGCGAGAACGCCGGTGATCACACCGCTGGCGATCCACAGGGGTTTCGCGCGCAGCACGCGGAAGGGGTGAATTCCATTCATGACTTACTCCGGCCTGGACAACACAGCTACATCAGGAGAAGACCGGACGGCACCATCGCCGGACCCGGAACCTGCAGACTCAAAACCCTTCGGCACACGAAGGCAACCGTGGATCACGGTCTCGGCCGCCCTCCACGAGGAAACCGACCGGTTTCCCGTTAATAGTAAACCGATCGTTTTCGTTATTCAAATCGACCACCGCCGTCCCCGGGAAGGCCCCGTCCTGATCACGGGCTGTCGGCATCGAGGCGGCCACGCCGGTCCGGACCGGGCTCAGGGTGTTCTGGTGCCCCTGACCGTCGGCTCGCGGTCGCATCACGCGGCCACCCGCGCCGATCACCGTCGGCCGGCGCTCTTCAGTGGCGTGGTGGATCGGTGTGTGGGAGTCGCTCAGGGGCAGCCCTGTTCCGCCGTGGCGGGCGGCGACGATCTCGGCGGCGATGGACAGGGCGGTCTCCTCGGGTGTGCGGGCGCCGAGATCGAGGCCGACGGGTGAGTGAAGGCGGGCCAGTTCGGCTTCGGTCAGGCCGATTTCGCGGAGCCTGCGATCGCGGTCCTCATGGGTGCGGCGGGAGCCCATCGCGCCGATGTAGGCGGCCGGCAGGCGCAGGGCCGTCTCCAGGAGGGGCACGTCGAATTTGGCGTCGTGGGTGAGGACGCACACCACCGTGCGCTCGTCGGTCCGGGTGCGGTGCAGGTAGCGGTGTGGCCAGTCGACCACGATGTCGTCGGCCTCGGGAAAGCGCGTCCGGGTGGCGAAGACGGGCCGGGCGTCGCACACCGTGACGTGGTAGCCGAGGAACTTGCCCACGCGTACCAGGGCCGCGGCGAAGTCGATGGCTCCGAAGACCAGCATGCGGGGCGGCGGCACGCTTGATTCGACGAACACGGTCAGGTCGGGATCGCAGTGGGTTCCGTCCTGCGCGATGTCGAAGGCGCCGGTGCGCCCGGCCTGCAACAGGGAGCGGGTCTCGTCGACGACGGCGCGGTCCAGGTCGGGACGTCCGCCGAGTCCGCCGTCGTAGGATCCGTCCTCACGGACCGTCAGCGCCCGTCCGAGGAGCTGTGCCGGGCCGCGGATCACGCGGGCCAGCGCCGCCGCCTCGCCCCGGGTGGCGGCCGAGAGCGCCGTCTGGAATGTTTTCCGGTCGGTCGCGTCGGCGGGTATGGGCGTGACCAGGATGTCGAGGACACCGCCGCAGGTCAGGCCGACGGCGAAGGCGTCCTCGTCGCTGTAGCCGAACCGCTCGCGCACCTCCTGGCCGTCCTTGAGTGCCTGGGTGCACAGGTCGTAGACCGCGCCTTCGACACAGCCGCCGGAGACCGAGCCGATGGCCGCTCCGTCGGCGTCGACGGCGAGCGCGGCGCCCGGCCCTCGCGGGGCGCTGCCGCTGACGGCCACGACGGTGGCGACGGCGAAGTCCCGGCCTTCCTCGAGCCACCGGGTCAGCTCGTCCGCGATGTCCATCATGGGAGCTACTCTCTTGTCTGCGCAGATCGGGCCGTCGTCAGAGCAGCTTGTCCAGCGTGATCGGCAGGTCCCGGATCCGCTTGCCGGTCGCGTGATAGACGGCGTTCGCGACCGCGGCCGCCACGCCGGTCATGCCGACCTCGCCCAGGCCGATGATGCCCAGGGGCATCGTCTTGTCCGGTTCGTCGAGCCAGTCGACGTCGATCGGGGGGATGTCGGCGTGCACGGGCACGTAGTAGGAGTCGAGCCCGGCACTCATGGTGCGCCCGTTGCGGGGATCGATCAGGCTCTGCTCCGACAGCGCCATGCCGATGCCCATGACCACGGCCCCGCGGAGCTGGCTGGCCGCGGTCTTGGGGTTGATGACGCGGCCGACGTCGAACATGCCGAGCCAGCGCGAGATCCGCAGTTCGCCGGTGTCGGCGTTCACCCGCACCTCACAGAACTGCGCGCCGCGGGCGGCCTTGGACCAGCGCTGGTCCTTGAGGAAGGTGGTCAGGAAGCGGCTCTGACTGCCCAGCGCGCCGAACCTGGTGGCCGACCCGACCGACGCCTCGATGAACGGGCGCCGCGCCGCACGCAGGGCGGCCGCCGGTTCCTGACCGGTCGTGCCCGTACGCCGGGCCAGGGCACTCACCTTCCGGGTCAGCTCGGCGCACGCGGCGAGGACGCTGGTGGCCACCGTCGCCGTCTGGTTGGAGTTGCCGGCCATCGGTCCGGACGGCAGGGCCGAATCGCCGTACTCGACACGGACCTTCTCGTAGGCGATGCCGAGCGCGTCCGCGGCGATCTGTGCCTGTACGGTCGCGGCGCCCATGCCCATCTCGTGGAAACCGCACTGCACGAGGGCGCTGCCGTCGTCGCTCAGCCGCACCTTGACGTCGGCGACCAGGCGCAGGGTCGGGTGATAGGCGGTGGCCGTGCCCATCCCTACGAGCCACTCGCCGTCACGCATGGAGCGAGGTTCCGGGTTACGGTCCGCCCAGCCGAAGCGTTCGGCGCCCCTCTCGAAGGCTTCACGCTGCATCCGCTGGGAGAACTTCTTGCCGTCCGTCGGATCCTTTGTGGGCTCGTTGCGCAGCCGCAGGGCGATCGGGTCCATGGACAGCTCGTAGGCGAGTTCGTCCATCGCCGATTCCAGTACGAAGCTGCCGATCGCCTCGCCGGGGGCGCGCAGCCAGGTGTTGGGCATCAGATCCATCGGTACGAGGTTCTGCCCGGTCAGCATGTTCTCGGCGCCGTAGAGGTGCCGGGCCGGCGAGTTGGTCGCCTCAAGCAGGCCTCCGGCCGAGCCGGTGCGGGTGATGCTGTCCTGGATCAGCGAGGTGAGCCGGCCGTCGCGGGTGGCGCCGAGCGCGATCCGGTTGGTCGAGGCGGTACGCCCACCGGTGGCACGGTTGACGGCCGTGCGGCTCAGTGCCAGGCGCACGGGCCGCCCGACAGCCTTGGCCGCCATCGCCGCGATGACCGTGCCGGGCCAGACGGCGAACTTCCCGCCGAAGCCGCCTCCCAGGAACTCGGCACGGACACGGACGTGGGACGCCGGCACACCGAACCGCCAGGCCAGGTAGTGGCGGCTCTGGTCCATGGCCTGCGTGGTGTCGTGCACGGTGAGGTGGTCACCGTCCCAGACGGCGACCGTCGCGTGCGGCTCGATCGCGTTGTGCTGCAGGCCGGGTGTGGTGTAGCGCAGGTCGACCGAAACTTCCGCGGCGGCCAGCGCCTTCTCGGCGTCACCCTTCTTCGTGTGGCCGGCGAAGGTGAGGTCGCCCTTCGCCGGGGTGGCGTTCTTCTGCTCGGCGGCGAAGTCCACCCGGGCGGGCAGCGGGTCGTACGTCACTTCGACGAGCGGGGCGGCCTCGTTCGCCGCGGCCGAGGTCTTGGCGACCACGACGGCGATCGGCTGACCGTCCCAGAAGACCTGATCCGTGTTGAGGTAGTCGAGGCTGGTCCCCGACACGCTCGGTCCCAGGTCCCGCACGATGTTGTGGTTGCGTACCGAGCGGATCCTCGGTGCGTTGAGGTGGGTGAGGACCGCAACGACGCCGGGCACCGCGGCCGCCGCGGTCGTGTCGATGCCGGTGATCGTGCCCCGGGCGACGGTGGCGTGGACCAGCGTCGCGTACGTGAGGTTCGGGTAGTGGTGCTCGGCGGAGAACCGCACCGCCCCGGTCACCTTCGCGTGGCCGTCCCGGCGGTCCACCGGCCGTCCGACCGCGCCCCCGACGGGTACGGAAGCGTCCACGCCGGGCTCGGAGCCTGTCCTGGTGTGTGTGGTCACGATGCGCTCCGCTCGGCGTTGAGTGTCCGCAGCACGGCCACGACCGTCCGCTGGGCCAGGTCGATCTTGAAGGCGTTGCCGGACTGAGGCAGGGCGGGAGCGAGTTCGGCGGCGGCGGCGCGGGCGAAGTTCTCGTCGGTGGCTTCGGCGCCGAGCAGCAGCTCTTCCGCGATGCGTGCCCGCCACGGCTTGGTCGCGACGCCGCCGAGCGCGAGGCGGACCTCGGCGACCCGGCCGTCCTCGACGGCCAGCGCGGCGGCGACGGAGACGAGGGCGAAGGCGTACGACGCGCGGTCGCGGACCTTGCGGTAGCGCGAGTGCGCTGCGGCTGGCACGGGCGGCAGCTCGACGGCCGTGATCAGCTCGTCGGCGGCCAGCGCCGTCTCGATGTGGGGGGTGTCGCCGGGCAGCGCGTGGAAGTCGGCGACCGGGATACGCCGGATGCCGTGCACGCTTTCGACCTCGACGACCGCGTCGAGCATCACCAGCGCCACCGCCATGTCCGAGGGATGCGTCGCGATGCAGTGCTCGCTCGCCCCCAGCACCGCGCTGCCGCGGGAGAACCCGCCGATCGCGTCACAGCCGCTGCCGGGTGCGCGTTTGTTGCACGCCGAGGTCTCGTCGTAGAAGTACATGCAGCGGGTGCGCTGCAGCAGGTTCCCGCCCACGGTCGCCATGTTCCGCAGCTGGGCGGACGCTCCCAGCAGGATGGCCTTGGCCAGCACCGGATAACGGGTCCTGATCAGCGGGTCCGCCGCGAGACGGCTGTTGGTCACCAGCGCGCCGACGCGGAGGGTGCCGTCCGGGAGTTCCTCGATCCCGGTCAGCGGCAGACGGGTGATGTCGACGACCGTCGCCGGGTGCTCGATGCCCTCCCGCATCAGGTCGACGAGGTTCGTCCCGCCCGCGAGGAACTTCACGTCGTCGCTGTCCGCGATCGTGCGCAGCGCCGTGGCCGTGTCCGGTGCGCTGAGGTAGGAGAACGGCTTCACTTCGCGACCTCCTTGATCGCCGCGACGATGCCGTTGTACGCGCCGCAACGGCACAGGTTGCCGCTCATCCGCTCCCGGATCTCCGTCTCGTCCAGCTCTCCGCCGGTGTCGGCGAGGTGCTCGGTCGCCGCGCTGGGCGCGCCTTCCTTGTGCTCGGCGAGCATGCCGATCGCCGAGCAGATCTGGCCCGGCGTGCAGTAGCCGCACTGAAAACCGTCCGCACGGACGAACGCCTCCTGCAGCGGGTGGTCGACCCCTTCGATGGTCGTGATCTCACGGCCCTGGTACTGCACTGCCAGTGCGAGGCAGGCGTTGATCCGCCGGCCGTCGGCCAGCACCGTGCAGGCGCCGCACGCGCCCTGGTCGCAACCCTTTTTGGTACCGGTCAGGCCCAGATACTCGCGCAGCGCGTCGAGCAGGCTCACCTGTGGCGCGACGTCCAGCTTCTGGGCGGACCCGTTGATCCGCAGCTCGATCTCCACCGTTGTCATTCCTCCGGTTCGCCCGTGGGCTCTTGAGGGGGGCGCCATCAGGCACATAGGCCAGGACCAGAGGGACTCCGCTCCGCGGACTTCAGAAACCGCCGACCGGGGAGCCGAATCATGAGAGGAGGTCCATGATCTAAAACAGGAACGTAGCAGTTAGACCGATTACTCGCATCACCCTTGTCGCAACTTTACATTCCCACGCAACAGCATTGATGCAAATCAGTACAAATCCGCAGGTCAGGCGTATGGTCTTCGGTGCATCACGAATCGACAACGGGAGTGGATAGGTCATGGGCCGACCCCTGCGGGCCGATGCCGCGCGCAGTGTGCGCGCGATCCTGGAGGCGGCCGAGCAGGTCCTGGCAGAAGACCCCAGCGCCTCCATGGAGCAGATCGCCGAGCAGGCGGGCGTGGCAAGGACGACGGTGCACCGGCGGTTCGCCAACCGCCAGGCCCTCATCGAGGCCCTCGGCGCCTCGGCGAAGCGGCAGCTCATGGAGTGCGTGGACGACGCCCACATGGACACCGCCCCACCACTGGTGGCACTGCACCGCGTCACAGCGAACGTACTGCGGATCAAGAGCGTCTGGCGGTTCACCCTCGGCCACCCCCTCGCCGACACCCCCCTCACGGCGGAGATCTGGTCCGAGATCAACGCCGGCGCCCTCGAGTTCTTCGCCCGGGCCCAGCGTGAAGGGCTCCTCGCCCCGGACACGGACCTCATGTGGGCGCTGCGGGCCTACTACGCCCTCGTCGACGAGGCCCAGCACGGAGGCGGCGCGGATCGCGACCCGGACCAGGTCCGGCAGAACGCGGACGCACTGGCCACACTCGTCGTCGACACGTTTCTGCGCGGCGTGGGACCCCACGGCTGAACCGCCTGGCCGGCAGTCCCGTCTCGTCTTGCCCTCCGCCGCCGGCCGGACGATCGTGGACAGTGCCCCGACACGAGGCAGAAGGACCAGGTGCGCCATGCCTCGCACCGACGGGCCGCCCGGCCGACGCGCACGGCAGCCGGACAAGGCCCACGCCGACGAGTCCGTGACCATAGCGGTGACGGACGGGGACGCGCGCGTGGCCTACTGGAGTCGCGAGGCCCAGGAGCTTCTGGGATACACCTCTGTGGAGATCATCGGTCGGCCCTTGGACGATCTGCTCGGCGCCGACGGTGCGACGTTGCGGCATCGCGACGGCAGTGTTCTGGAAGCGAAGGTCCACCTGAGCCCGTTGCTCGGGGCCGCACAGCAGCGCTTCCTCGTCACGACCGTTCCGTCACCGGGGACGGGGAATCTGCAGGACCTCATGTGGTGGCTGCTGGAACAGCAATCCCCGTCTCTGTCGATCTACGACCGTGATGCACGACTGCTGTGGGCCAACGAGGCCGCACGGCGGGCGGTGGGGTTCGTCCAGAGTGAAGTCCACGGCCGACGTCTGACCTAATTTCCTGCCCGGATCAGCGTTCGAGGAGGCCGAGCGCAGGATCCTCAGGGCCGGTGAGACCGGCGAGCCGGAATACACCGAACTGTTCGTCGCCCTCCCGCGTGAACCCAGGGCCCACGCCTGGGCCATGGACGTCTTCCCTCTCAAGGACGCGCACGGCCGGGTGCACGCGGTGGGCCTGGTGGGCAACGACTACTCCGAGCAGTACCACAGCCGCGAACGCATGGCCCTGCTCAGCGAGGCCAGGACCCGCATCGGCGCGAGCCTGGACGTGGCGGGAACCGCCCAGGAACTCGTCGACGTGACCGTGACGGACTCGCGCTTCGCCGACTTCGTCAGCGTCGATCTGCTGGAGGACGTCTTCCGCGGTGCCCTGCCCGGCCGCGGTGCCCGTACGGGACCCCTCGCGCTGCGACGGGCGGCGCATGGCGGCACTCGCCCCATCCCGCCCGACGCGGCCCCCGGCGTCGGCGAGACCCACACCCATCCGCGGTCGTCTCCCATCGTCCGCTGCCAGGTCACCGGCCGTACCGTGCTGGCCTATACGCACGACCCCGACATCGCGCGCTGGCTCGCCGAGGACCCCGTCCGGGCGGCGTACGCCCGCGCCCTCGGAACGCACTCCCTGCTGGCGGTACCCATCCGGGCCCGCGGCGCGATCCTCGGGGCTGCCCCCTTCCTCAGGCACGCGGCCTCTCCCGACCCTTTCAGCCCCGACGACCTGACCGTCATCGAGGACCTGGTGGCCAAGGTCGCCGTCTGCCTGGACAACGCCCGTCGCTTCATCCACGAGCGGAGTATCGCGCTGGCGCTCCAGCGGTCCCTGCTGCCGGGGAGGCCGGCCCTCCACCCTGCGGTGGAGACGGCGTCCCGTTATGTGCCTTCGGGCGGCAGTGCCGGGGTGGGCGGCGACTGGTTCGATGTGATCCCGCTCCCGGGCGCGCGCGTCGGCCTCGTAGTCGGCGACGCCGTCGGTCACGGCATCGGTGCCTAGGCCACCATGGGCCGTCTGCGCACAGCGGTGCGCACCCTCGCCGACATCGACCTGGCGCCCGACGAGCTCCTCACCCACCTCGACGACATCGTGACCCATTCCGGGCTCCCACAGGACGTCGATGACGCCGACGACGCCCCGGCGTCACAGATCCCGGGAGACGTCGGCGCCACCTGCCTGTACGCCGTCTACGACCCCGTCTCCCGCACGTGCTCGCTGGCCCGCGCCGGCCACCCGCCCCCGATCCTGGTCGGGCCGGACACAACGGCCCATGTCGTGGACCTGCCGGCCGGCCCTCCCCTCGGCCTGGGCAGCCTGCCCTTCGAGGCGTCGGAGTTCACGCTGCCCGAAAACAGCGTGCTGGCGCTGTTCACCGACGGCCTCATCGAAAGCCGCCGTCACGACCTCGACGAAGGCAACCGCAGCCTGTGCCGGGCACTCGCCCGGCCACAACCCTCGCTCGAAGCCCTCTGCGACACCGTCCTGGGCACCCAACACCCCGCAGCCGACGGAGACGACGTCGCCCTGCTGCTGATCCGCGCCCGGGCCCTCGGCCCGGAGAGCCTGGCTACCTGGGACCTACCCAGGGATCCCGCGATCGTGGCCGAGGCACGCAAACGCACCTGCGACCGTCTCACCGAGTGGGGGCTCGAGGAGGCCTCGTTCGTCACGGAACTCGTCGTCAGCGAATTGGTCACCAATGCCATCCGCTACGGCACCGGCCCGATCCGACTGCGGCTGATCAAGGACCGGACCCTCACCTGCGAGGTGTCCGACGGCAGCAGCACCAGCCCGCACCTGCGCAGGGCCCGGCTGAGCGACGAGGGCGGCCGCGGCCTGCTGCTGGTCGCCCAGCTCACCGAGCGGTGGGGCACACGCCATACGCGCACGGGCAAGACCATATGGGCCGAACAGGTCCTCCACACCGCCTGAGCGGACGCCTGCCTCGGAGCGCGACCAAGACCGGGCCACGAGAGCCAACCTCTCCCTCGGCGGCAGCTTCGTCTCGGACCGGGTCGAGGACTACTACGTCACCCCCTGGGACCTCGGCTACGGCCACATCCTCAAGTTCGACCACGACTTCATCGGCCGTGCGGCCCTGGAGGCGCAGCGCGGCCGGCAGCACCGCAGGAAGGCCTGGCTGTCCTGGCACCGCGACGACGTCGCCGGGATCTTCGCCAGCCAGTACGAGCCGGGCGAGCGCCGTTTCAAGCACATCGAGATGCCCGCGGCCTTCTACGCGGCCTCGCACTTCGACCGTGTCGAGCACAACGGCCACCTCATCGGCCTGTCGACCCTGTGCAGCTACACGTCCAACGTCCGTGGCTGGATCTCCGTCTGCATGATCGACGAAGACGAACTGGTGTACGGCCGGGAAGTCGAGTTGGTGTGGGGCGAGCCGAACGGCGGATCCGCCAACCCGACAGTGGAGCGTCACTCCCAGACGAGGATCCGCGCAACCCTCTCCCGCAGGCCTTTCGCCGGCGACAAGCACTGACCGCCCCCTGGCGCGAAGGGTCCGCGACGCGACACGGCGGGCCTTTCCGCCGTGTCGCGTCGCGGACCCGAACGCAGAGACGAGACACCCATGACCGACCTCGAACTACCGCTTGTCGCCCCTCGCGTCAGTGGGTTCGACGCCGAACGGGCCGAGAACGCGGTCCGCGAACTGCTCATCGCCGTCGGCGAGGACCCGGACCGCGAAGGGCTGCGCGCGACTCCGACGCGTGTGGCCCAGGCGTTCCGCGAACTCCTCGGCGGGTTGCGCCAAGAGCCGGAGGACGTGCTGACCACGACCTTCGAACTCAGTCACGACGAGATGGTGCTCGTCAAGGACATCGAGATCGTCAGCCTCTGTGAGCACCATCTCCTGCCGTTCCGCGGCACGGCCCACGTCGGCTATATCCCCGCCGATCACGGCAGAGTGACCGGGCTGTCCAAACTCGCCCGCCTGGTGGAGGTGTACGCACGCCGCCTGCAGGTCCAGGAACGGCTCACAGGGCAGATCGCCGACGCCCTGATGCGCATACTCGGCGCGCGCGGAGCGATCGTGGTCATCGAAGCGGAACACATGTGCATGTCGGCCCGCGGCATCCGCAAGCCCGGTGCCCGGACGACCACTTCGGCCGTACGCGGACAGCTGCGCAGGCCCGCGACGCGCGCGGAAGCGATGAGCCTGATCCTGGCACGCTGAACCGAACCCGGCTGTCCGCCGGCCGCCATGGGCGTCAAGCGGACAGCCGGCCGCGCTCCGCGGATAGCCGGCAGATTCCGGGGACCGTATTTTCTGAGCAGCCTTCCGCGCCTCCGCGAGCACACCAATACTCCGAAAAGGGCTGCAGGAAGCCGCCGGCGGAGCGTCCGCCCGCCCCGGGGGGAGGCTTCGGCGCATACGGGGGTACGGATCCACTCTCGGACGCTCTCCGCACTGCCGGAGAGCGCCGCCGCGTAGGGATCAGCCGGTTCGTACCCCGTTGACCCGCCCCTTCGACACCCCACAGGAGCACGCATGGCCACTACGGTCGACGCCGTCGTCGTCGGGTCCGGGGTGAACGGCCTGGTCGCCGCCGCCGAACTCGCGAAGGCCGGCTGGTCGGTCGCCCTCGTCGAGCGCGCGGACCGGCTGGGCGGCTTCATCGCCACCGAGGAACGTACCGTCCCCGGATACCTGCACGACACGTACTCCTCCTGGCACCCGCTGTTCGTCTCGGGCCCCGCGTACGCCGCGCTCGGCGCCGACCTGCACCGGCACGGCCTGCGCTACCTCAACGCCGAGGCGTTCGTCACCGGCACGGTCGCGGACGACGGCCGGGTGGTGCTGGCCCACCGTGATCCGGAGGTGACCGCAGGGGCGTTCACCCACTCGGAGGACGGCGCCGCCTACCTCGCGATGCTGCAGCGCTTCCTCGACAACGCCGACGCGATCGGGGGCTTCCTGGGCAGCGAACCGCGTTCGCCCCAGGTGCTGCGCCACGCGGTCAGGCTGCTGCGCCACGAGAGGCCGGCCGGCACGGAGGCCTGGCTGCGGGACACGGTCACCAGCGGTCGCTCCTACTGCCGCCGTGAGTTCCACGGGGACGAGGCGGATCTGCTGTGGGTGCCCTGGCTGCTGCACGCCGGGCTGTCGCCCGACCACGCCTCCGGCGCGCTCATGCTCCCGATCCTGGCCGCGACCGTGCACGGCTTCGGCCTGCCGGTGGTGGCGGGCGGGGCGGGCCGCTTCGTGGACGCGTTCCGGGCGCTGCTCGCCGAGCTGAAGGTGGACGTCCGTACCGGGCACGCGGTGGAGCGTGTCGTGGTGAACGGCGACGGGCGTGCCGTCGGCGTCGTCTGCGACGGTGAGACCCTGCCGGCCCGCCGCGCCGTCCTCGCCTCCGTCACCCCGTCCGCGCTGTACGGCGACTTGCTGCCCGCCGACGCCCGCGTCCCTTCCGCGGTCCGCGCGCAGGCCGGCCGGTTCCGGCACGGGCGAGCCGCGATGCAGATCCACGTCGCGCTCTCCGCGCCGCTGACCTGGAACGACGACCGCCTGGCCGACGTGCCGCTGCTCCATCTCAGCGACGGTTCGGCGAGCACGGCCATCGCCTGTGCCGAGGCGGAGGCGGGTCTGCTGCCGCGTCGGCCGACGGTCGTCGTGGGACAACAGCACGTGCTGGATCCCTCACGGGTTCCGGAGGGCGGCGCGGCACTCTGGCTGCAGCTCCAGGAGCTGCCTTTCGCGCCGACAGGGGACGCCGGGGAGGAACTCGACGTGACGGGCGGCTGGACGAAGGAGCTGGCGGAGGGGTACGTCCGCCGGGTGCTGGCCCGGGTCGCGCGGCACGCCCCCGACCTGCCGGACAAGCTGATCGCCTTCGACGCCGTCACGCCCACCGACCTGCCGGCGGCCAACCCCAACGCGGTCGCCGGTGATCCGTACGGCGGTTCGGCCGAGCTGGACCAGAATCTGCTGTGGCGCCCGTTGCCGGCCGCGTCCCGGCACGCGACACCGGTGCCCGGGCTGTGGCACATCGGCGCCTCGACGCACCCCGGCCCCGGTCTCGGCGGCGGATCCGGCCATCTCGCCGCCCAGCAACTGCTGCGCCGGGGCTGACGCTCGCGCGGGCACTGACACCGCCGACCGGCCGCAGGAAAACGCCCTGGCCGCCACCGGAGAGATGCTCGTCCTCCCGGGTGACGGCCAGGGCGGATGTCGTACGGCTACGAGCGCGCGGGGGCTCAGGTCGTGACGGGCCGGACGAGGCGTTCGTCGGGGATGACCGCGACGCCGAGGATCTCGATCAGGGCCTCGGGCTGCCACAGGCCGGTGGTGCCGATGCCGGCCATCGCGGGATAGACCGGCCCCGCGAGCTCGCGCCACGCCGCCCCGATCTCCCGGCCGTGCGCCTGGTAGTCGGGGATGTCGGTCAGGTAGAGCGTGATGCTCACCAAGTCCTCCGGGATGCCGCCGGCCTCCCGCAGCGTGGCGAGGACGTTACCGAACGCCTGCCGGAACTGTTCGACGATCCCACCGCTGACGATCTTCATGTCCTTGTCTAGAGCGGTCTGTCCGCCCAGGTAGAGCGTGTTGCCGCTGAGCGTCCCGTGCGAGTAGCCGCTGGGCTTGGGCAGGGACGCGGGGTTGACCGGAACCGGGGCCGAGTTGGTCGCCATGGAGAGCTCCTGCGAGGGCGTTGCCGGGTCTGTGCCGGGACTGTTCTGTCTGGCGCCACACCGTAGCATCTATTGACAGAGATATGACGCTCGCGGAAATAATGAAATATAGAGGAGGGGCACACAGCACCGAAGAGAGGGAAGAACCCATGCGTCTTTCGACCGTCGCCCACGCCACCGGTACCAGCGCCGCGGTACTCGACGGGAACACCTGGCGGGCGCTGCCGGCCGCCGACCTGTCGGCCCTGCTGGCGGCGGTGCCGGTCGAGCGGGCGGCCGACAGCGCCGGGGACGCGCTGGTCGACGCCGTTCCGGTGCTGCCGCTGCCGGCTCCGGGCAAGGTGATCTGCTGCGGGCTGAACTACGCCGACCACATCCGGGAGACGGGGCGCGAGCTGCCGTCGTACCCCACGCTCTTCCCGAAGTACGCGGACACGCTCACCGGGCCCGAGGCCGACATCGTGCTGCCGGCCGGCTTCCGGGTGGACTGGGAGGCCGAGCTGGCCGTCGTGGTCGGTGCCACCCTGCGCCGTGCCGACCGGGCGACCGCACTGGCCGGGATCGCCGGGTACACCGTGGCGAACGACATCTCGGTGCGCGACTGGCAGTACCGCACTCTTGAGTGGTTCCAGGGGAAGGCCTGGGACGCCTCCACCCCCGTCGGCCCCGTGGTCGTGACCCCGGACGAGGTCGACCCGGCGGCGGGCCTGGAGGTGGTCTGCCGGGTCAACGGCGAGCAGGTCCAGCGGGACACCACCAAGACGCTGGTGTTCGACGCCGCCGACCTGCTCGCGTACATCTCGACCTTCACCGTGCTGCGCCCCGGCGACCTCGTGCTGACCGGCACGCCCGGCGGCGTCGGAGTGGCCCGGGAACCCCAGCGCTTCCTCGCCGACGGCGACGTCGTGGAGACCGAGATCTCCGGCATCGGCACGCTGCGCAACACCGTGCGCTTCACCGGCTGACGCCCCACCCATCACCGACGAGGAGTCCTCATGAACCCCGATCCCAGTCAGTACGTCCCCGGTCAGCAGGTCCCCGGTCAGTACGTCCTCGACGGCGACAACTCGATGTACGCCACCGAGAGCGGCCTGGTGGTACCGGTCGTCACCCGTAGCGGCAGCGAACCCGGTGACACCGGGCAGTCCGCCGGCGCCACCCGGATCTCGGGCGTGAGCATCCAGCACACCCCGGCCACCAGGATCTGGTTCGGCAAGGTCCACAACGACGGCGGCTACCGCTCGGTGCCCCACCACCACGGCGAGGCCGAGACCGGCGGCTATGTGCTCTCCGGCCGGGCCCGGATCTACTTCGGCGCGAAGTTCGAGGACTACATCGACATGGCGGAGGGCGACTGGGTGTTCGTCCCGCCGTTCCTGCCCCACGTCGAGTGCAACCTCGACCGCGACAACCCGCTGACCTGGATGACGACCCGCACTCCGGAGAACATCGTGGTCAACCTCCCCCAGGTCGCGGACGCGGACCTGCGCGACTGGACGGACCGCCCCTGATGACCGACACCACCTCCGAGGTCTTCACGGCCGCCGTCACCCTGACCCCGGCCGAGGCCGAGCGCTTCGACCTCGCCTTCACGGCGGTCACCCAGCCCTGCCCGTGGCCCAAGGCGTACGGCGGCGACCTGGTCGCCCAGGCCGCCGCGGCGGCGATGAAGTCCGTCGACGACGGCAAGGCGCTGCACTCCATGCACTCCTACTTCATGCGCCCCGCCGACATCGGCGCCGAGGTCCGCTACGAGGTGGAGCTGCTGCGCGACGGCCGCGGCTACGCGACCCGGCAGGTGCGCGGCTACCAGAACGGCAAGCCGCTCTACGTGTGCCTGGCCAACTTCGCCGCCGGCGAACCGGGCGGCAGCTACAGCGAGGGCCTCCCCGACTGGCTGGCGGCCGCGGGCCTGCCCGGCCCCGAGAAGCTGCTCAGCTCGGCGGAGTACCTTGCCGGGCGGACCGGCGGCACGATGACCGAGGTCTCCAAGGACTACTGGTGCGGCGGCCGGGGCTTCGACATGCGCCATGTGCCGGGCCCGGTCTACCTCGACGTCGAGGGCGAGCGGAGGCCCCACCAGGCGGTCTGGGTACGGCCCTTCGACGCGCTGCGGCCGGTCGACGGGCTCACCGACGCGCAGCGTGACACGGCCGCCCTCGCCTACGTCTGCGACTACACGATCCTGGAGCCGGTGCTCCGCGTCCTCGACCTGCCCTGGGCACGGGAGGGGCTGGTCACCGCCAGCCTCGACCACGCGATGTGGTTCCACCGGGCGCCCCGGGCGGGTGTGGTGGACGGCTGGCTGCTCTACGCCCAGGAGGCGGTCGCCGCCGACGACGGCAGGGGGCTCGCCGCCGGGCGGTTCTTCACCCCCGACGGCACCCACCTGGCCACCGTCGTCCAAGAAGGAATGATCCGCGCCGGCGAGGGAGGCCACCGATGACCCTGTCGCCCTCCGGGCACACCGACACCTTCGCCCGCGACCATCTCCCGCCGGCCGGGCAGTGGCCGGTGCTGGAGTTCACGACCGAGGCGCTCCGGTACCCGGAACGCCTCAACGCCGCCGTCGAGCTGATCGACGGTGCGGTGGCGGTCTTCGGCCCCGACCGGCCCGCGCTGCGCACCCCCGACGGCGGCGTCTGGACGTACGGCGAGCTTCAGCGTCGGGCCGACCAGATCGCCCAGGTGCTCACCGAGGACCTGGGGCTGGTGCCCGGCAACCGGGTGCTGCTGCGCTCCCCCAACAACCCCTGGACCGTCGCCGCCTGGCTGGGCGTGGTGAAGGCCGGCGGGATCGTCGTCACCACCATGGCCGTCCTGCGGGCCGGCGAGCTGGCGCCCGTCGTGGAGAAGACCCGGCCCACCGTCGCGCTGGTCGACCACCGCTTCCTCGACGACGTGTTCGCCGTGCGGGAGTCGGTCGCGCCGGACCTGGTCGTCGTGCCGTACGGCGGCGACACCGCCGACGACCTGGGCAACCGGGTCGAGGCGAAGGCGGGGCGGTTCGCCGCGGCCGACACCGCCGCGGACGACGTCGCGCTGTTCGGGCCGACGTCGGGCACCACGGGCGTCCCCAAGATCACCACCCACTTCCACCGCGACATCCTGTCGATCGACAACACCTTCGGGAAGCACACGCTCCGGCTGCTCCCCGACGACCTGGTCGCGTGCACCGCCCCGCTCGCCTTCACCTTCGGCCTCGGTCTGCTGGTCGTCTTCACCCTGCGGGCGGGTGCCTGCGCCTTCCTCACCGAGTCGGTGCCGCCGGCGGGACTCGCCGACCTCGTCACCGAGCACGGGGTGACCGTGCTGGCCACCGCCCCTACCGCGTACCAGCAGATCCTCAAGTCCGGGAAGGCGGACCGGCTCACCGGGCTGCGCCGCGCGGTCAGCGCGGGCGAACACATCCCGCAGGGCCTGTGGGAGGAACTGCGCGACCGGCTCGGCCTCAGGGTCATCGACGGGATAGGCGCCACCGAGATGCTGCACATCTTCATCTCGGCCGACGGCGACGACATCCGCCCCGGGGCGACCGGCAAGCCCGTGCCCGGTTACCGCGCCACCATCCTGGCACCGGACGGCAAGGAGCTCGGCCCCGGTGCCGAGGGCCTGCTCGGTGTGATCGGCCCGGTCGGCTGCCGCTACCTCGACGACGAACGGCAGGCCGCCTACGTCCTGGGCGGCTGGAACGTCACCGGTGACACCTTCCTCCGCGACGAGGAGGGCTACTTCTGGTACCGGGCGCGCAACGACGGCCTGATCGTGTCGTCCGGGTACAACATCGCCGGTCCCGAGGTGGAGGCCGCCGTCCTCACCCACCCGGACGTCGTGGAGGCGGCCGTCGTCGCGGAGCCGGACGCCGAACGCGGTTCGATCGTCTGCGCGTTCGTCGTCCTGCGCGAGGGCGTGGCCGGTGACGCGGCGACGGCCCGGGACATCCAGGACCACGTCAAACAGCAGATCGCGCCGTACAAGTACCCGCGCGACGTGCGCTTCACCGACTCGCTGCCGCGCAACCCCAGCGGCAAGCTTCAGCACTTCAAGCTCCGCCAGATCGTGACGGAACAGATCACGGCAGAACAGATCGCGACGGAGCAGATCGTGGAGGAACGGCCATGAGGATCGCTATCGCGGGCGGTGGCCCCGGAGGGTTGTATTTCGCCGCCCTGATGAAGCAGCTGGACCCGGCGCACGAGGTCACCGTCTGGGAGCGCAACGCGCGCGACGACACCTTCGGGTTCGGCGTGGTCTTCTCCGACGAGACCCTCGGCGGCATCGACAACGCCGACGACGTCGTGCACGCGGCGATGGAGAACCGGTTCGCGCGCTGGACGGACATCGACATCGAGGTGGACGGCGAGCGGTTCACCGTAGGCGGGCAGGGCTTCGCGGCGATGAGCCGCAAGGAGCTGCTGCAGATCCTCCAGCGGCGGGCCGCCGAGCTCGGCGTCACCGTCCACTACCGCACCGAGGCCCCCGACGTGGACGAACTGCGCGCCACGCACGACCTGGTGCTGGCCGCCGACGGCCTCAACTCCGCCGTCCGCACCAAGTACGCCGACGTGTTCGGGCCGTCCCTGGACCGGCGGCACAACAAGTACATCTGGCTCGGCACCGACCTGGTCTTCGAGGCGTTCCAGTTCTTCGTCAAGCAGACGGAGTGGGGCACCATGCAGATCCACGGCTACCCCTTCTCCGACAGCGGCTCGACCTTCATCGTCGAGATGCACGAGGACGTCTGGCGGCGGGCCGGCTTCGACCGGACCGAGGACCAGGTGTTCCCGCCGGGCGTCTCCGACGACTACGCCGTGGGCCGGATCGCGGAGATCTTCGCCGACGAGCTGAAGGGCCACCGGGTCCTCACCAACAACTCGAAGTGGCTGAACTTCACGACGGTCCGCAACGACCGCTGGTCCGACGGCAACGTGGTGCTGCTCGGCGACGCCGCCCACACCGCCCACTTCTCGATCGGCTCGGGCACCAAGCTCGCCATGGAGGACGCCCTCGCCCTGGCCGCCTGCCTGCACGAGCACCCGACGGTGGCCGAGGCGCTGGCCGCCTACGAGACCGAGCGCAAGCCCGTCGTCGAGTCGACCCAGCGGGCCGCGCAGGCATCGCTGGAGTGGTTCGAGAACATCGGCATGTACGCGGGCCAGGACCCGGCGCAGTTCGTCTTCAACCTGCTCACCCGCTCGCGGCGCATCACCTTCGAGAACCTCAAGGAGCGCGACGCCGAGTTCGCCGCGCTCATGGAGTCCGAGTTCGCCCGGCACCAGCAGGCCCCCGAGGTCGCCCCGGCGATGTTCCAGCCGGTCCGGATCGGTGAGCTGGAACTGAAGAACCGGATCATCGTCTCCCCGATGGACATGTACTCCTCGGACGATGGTGTCCCCGGCGACTTCCACCTCGTACACCTGGGCTCCAAGGCACTGGGCGGCGCCGGCCTGGTGATGAGCGAGATGGTCTGTGTGTCGCCCGAGGGCCGGATCACGCCGGGCTGCCCGGGGCTGTGGACCGACGAGCAGCGCGACGCCTGGCGCCGGGTCACGGACTTCGTCCACGACCGTTCGACCGGGAAGATCGGCCTCCAGCTCGGCCACTCGGGCCGCAAGGGCTCGACCAAGCTCATGTGGGACGGCATGGACGAGCCCCTCGACGACGGCAACTGGGAGGTCATCGCCCCCTCGGCGCTCCCGTACGGCGCCGACTGCCACGTCCCCCGGGAAGCGACCCGCGCGGACATGGACAAGGTGGTCGCCGACTTCACCGCCGCCGCCGCACGCGGAGTGGCGGCCGGCTTCGACCTCGTCGAGGTGCACGCCGCCCACGGCTATCTCCTCTCCTCCTTCCTCTCCCCCGTCGCCAACCGGCGCACCGACGAGTACGGCGGCTCCCTGGAGAACCGGCTGCGGTTCCCGCTGGAGGTCTTCGACGCGGTGCGTCAGGTCGTCCCGCTCGGCATCCCGGTCACGGTCCGTATCTCGGCGACCGACTGGATGCCAGACGGCAACACCGGGGACGACGCCGTCGACATCGCCCGCGCGTTCATCGAGCACGGCGCGGCGGCCATCGACGTCTCCTCCGGTCAGGTCGCCAAGGACGAGAAGCCGGCGTTCGGCCGCTCCTACCAGACCCCGTTCGCCGACCGGATCCGCCACCGGGTGGCCGGGCCCACGGGAGTGCCGGTGATCGCGGTCGGGGCCATCTCCTCGTACGACGACGTGAACTCGATCCTGCTCGCCGGGCGGGCCGACCTGTGCGCCCTGGGCCGCACCCACCTCTACAACCCGCAGTGGACCCTGCAGGCCGCGGCGGAGCAGGAGTACCGCGGGGCCGGTGCCGAGTGGCCGGTGCAGTGGGCGGCGGGCCGGCGCAAGCCGCCCACCTCCCGTACCGACAAGGTCCCGCCCCGGCTGTCGCTGCTGCGCGAAGGCGCCGGCGGCGATGTGCACCTGCGCTGGACCCCGGCCGCGAGCACGGTGCCGGCATGACCGCCGCGCCCCCGGCCGCGCACGCGGTCGGCGTACACCGGACGCGCATCGAGTGGATCGACACGGACGCGGCCGGCATCTACCACAACAGCACGGTCGTACGGTTCGTGGAGGCGGCGGAGGCCTCGCTCATGGCCGGGCTCGGCCTCCACGGCTACTTCCCGGCGGCGCCCCGCGTCCGCTACGAGGTGGACTTCGAGTCGCCGCTCTTCTTCGGCCAGGACGCGCGCACGGTCGTGGAGCTGGTGCGCATCGGCACCAGCTCGATGACCTTCGCCTTCGAGGTCTGGGGCGAGGAGTTCCGGGGCCGTCCGCCCGGCCGGGCCGCGCACGGCCGGTATGTGACCGCGCACATCGGCCGTGACCATGCGGACGGTGCCGTGAGCGTGCCCTGGCCCGAGGAGTGGGTCGCGGCGCTGACCGGGCCCGTTCGATCGACCGGGGCGGTCCGATCATGCGATCCCGGTCCGGCATACTCACTGGAATGAGCGAGACGAAGGGCGACCGGCCCACCACAGCGGCGCGCCGGTCCCGGACCGTGCTCGTGAGTTTTCTCGGCGCGATCGTGCGCAAGATGGGCAACTGGATGCCCATCGCCGGCACGGTCGAGCTGCTGACCGCGTCGGGGCTGGACGCCGCGAGCGTCCGGACGGCGGTCTTCCGGCTCAAGAAGCGCGGCTGGCTGGAGTCGGAGAGCCGCGCGGGGATGCGCGGCTACACGCTGACGCCGGCCGCGCTGGAGGCGCTCACCGCCGGTGACGAGGTCATCTGGCACGCCCGGCAGCCGGCCGAACTCGGCGACGGCTGGTGCTTCGTGAACTTCTCCGTGCCCGAGTCGGCTCGCGCGCTGCGCCACCGGTTGACCGGCCATCTGACCTCGCTGGGCTTCGGCAACATCGGCTCCGCGGTCTGGATCGCGCCCGCCCGGATGCTCCCGGCCGCGCAGCGCGCCATCGCCGAACTGGACCTCACCGAGCAGTGCGCCGTCTTCGTCGGCGACTACGTCGCCGGGCAGCCGCTGACGGCCATGGTCCGGGGCGGCTGGGACCTCGACGAGATCGACCTGCGCTACCGGGAGTTCATCAGCGCGTACGAGGGCGAGGCGGAGCGCCTGACCGAGGCCGCGGTCATCGACGGGCGGCACGCCTACCTCACGTATCTCGCCGTGATCGACCACTGGCGCAAGCTCCCGTTCCGCGACCCCGGGCTGCCCCGCGAGGTACTCCCCGAGGGCTGGTCCGGCCCCGCCGCCGTCCAGCTCTTCGAACGCATGGTCACGATCCTGGAGGGCCGGGCGCTGGCCCATGCGGCCGCGTATTGGTCCTCGCCGTCCTGACCACCCTGCGGCGTGCCGGCCCGACGCCGTGCCGGTGAGGGCGCGGCGTCAAGATCACCATCATCTGGGCCGGGCAGGCCGGGCTCCAGCTCGGCATCGGGCTGCTTGACCACGGCTATGACGTCACCGTCGTGTCGAACCGCACCGGTCAGCAGATCCGCGAGGGCCGGGTCATGTCCAGCCAGTGCATGTTCGGCACGGCCCTGCGCACCGAGCGCGCGCTCGGCCTGGACGCCTGGCAGGAGCAGTGTCCGCAGATCTCGGGGATCTCGCTGTCCCTCTCGGATGAGGACGGCGGTGTCCGGTGGACGGCGCCGCTGGACGCTCCTGGAGGGGACGGTCGCCCGGTTCCAGTGCCGGACGCTCCAATGCCTCGACGCGGGCGACCACCTCGTGATGCTCGGCGAGGTCGAGCAGTACGACGCACCCGGCGGGGATCCCCTGGTCTTCCACTCCGGCAGCTACCGGCTCGCCGCCAAACATCCGGACGTGTGAAGCGCGTGAGGAGGAACCCCCTGCTGTACGTCGGTCTGCCAGGCCGCGTCGACGTCCGGGGTGGAGAGGTGGTCCAACGCCTCCGCTGCGGATGGTCCGGCGACGCTCGGCGACCCGCGTGCCCGCAGGATGCCTCCGGAACCTCAGGCGGGCTTGCCCCCACCCGCGGGGTACGTGGTGCGGAAGCGTGCCCGGTAGGCACCGGGCGTGATGCCCAGGTTGCGTGTGAAGGCCCGGCGCAGCGACTCCGACGAGCCGAAGCCGGTGCGCCGGGCCACCGTGGCCATGGGGTCGTCGCCCCCCCCAGCATCGCCTGGGCGGCTTCCATACGAACCTTCTCGACATAGCGGGCCGGGGTCGTGGCCGTCTCCTCGTGGAACAGCCGCGTCATGTGGCGCGTGCTCACCCCTGCGCGGCGCGCCATGGCGGCAAGGGTGTGCGGGGCGGAGGGATCCTCGGCGACCGCGTCCAGGACCCGGCGCAGCATCTCCTGCCTGGCACGTGGGGTGTGGGTGCGGACGCTGAACTGTGACTGGCCGCCCGGCCGCTGCATGAACACGACCATGTCCTTGGCCACAGCGCGGGCGACATCGGCGCCGAGGTGCTCCTCGACCAGGGCGAGCGAGAGGTCGATACCCGCACTGACCCCTGCGGAGGTCATGATGTGGCCGTCGCGTACGAACAGGGCGTCGGTTTCCACGGTCACCCGCGGGTAGCGCAGGGCGAGTTGGTCGGCGAAGCGCCAGTGCGTGGTCGCCTCGCGTCCGTCGAGCAGCCCGGCGGCGGCGAGGAGGAAGGCGCCGGTGCAGACGGACACGGTGCAGCGGCTGTGTGCGTCGAGCGCCTTCACGGCGTTCAACAGGGCGTCGTCCTTGGCGAGGGAGGGCCACTCGGGGCCACCGGGGATGACGACCACGTCGCCGGCCTCGTGCACCTGCGCGGCAGCCAGGTCGACGTGCAGCCCCGTGCCGGCCGCGGTGACCACGTCGGCGCCGTCCGGGGAGACCGTGCGCACGCGGAAACGACCGCCGAATTCGTTGGCCGTCGAGAACACCTCGATGGGACCGGTGACGTCGAGCAGCCGTACGCCGGGGAAGACCAGCACAGTCACCAGCAGCGGCTTCCTGCCTGACGGCGTGTCCTTCATCGTGTGCCTCCCGGACGGACGGGACCCCACGGCGGATTTTATGGGTTTGATTACCAAACCTTCCTGGCCGGGATCGGACGTGCGCGGACCCGTACGGTGCCTCGATGTCCTGGTGTGAGGGTGTCATGGCACGTGCCGTCCTGGGGCGGGAGCCGCGCCTCGCCATAGCGTCGGAGGCGCCGTCACCGACGCTGATCGCGGGCGGTGAGGCATCCGACACGAGAAGAGAAGGCACACCGCGCCGTGGCACCCCGTTCCCGTACCAGCCGATCGATCCCGTCCCAGGGCCTCCCGGTTCCGCGCCTGTCTCCGCACACCCGTGGCCGGCCGGCCGGAGCCAACGGAAGAGGGCGGGGACAACTCGGTCCCAGCTGGTTCGCCGCGGTCATGGGCAGCGGGATCGTGGCCGTGGCCGCCGCCACCCTGCCACGCGGTTTCCCCGGGCTCGCCGCGGCCGCCACGGTCGTCTGGGCGGGAACCGCGCTGCTGCTGGCCGTCCTGGCCTGCAGCTACGCCGGCCAGCGGATGCTGCGGGTGCATGCCGGCGATCCGGTGCTCGCCCAGTTCTTCGGGGCGCCGCCGATAGCGCTGCTGACCGTGGGGGCGGGGACGCTGCTGCTGGGCCGGCGCCTGATCGGAGAGCGTGCGGCGGTGGATGTGGACTGGGTGCTGTGGTCGGCCGGAACGGTGCTGGGTCTGGCCACCGCCTGCACGGTTCCGTATCTGATGGTCACGCGGCACCGGTTCACGCCGGACGCGGCGTTCGGCGGCTGGCTGCTGCCGGTGGTGCCGCCGATGGTCTCCGCGGCGACAGGCGCGCTGCTCGTCCCACGGGCGCCGGCCGGGCAGGTGCGGCTGGCTCTGCTGCTGGGCTGCTACGCGATGCTCGGCCTCGGGCTGATCGCGGGCCTGCTGGTGCTGGCCATGGTGTACAGCCGCCTGGTGCATCATGACGCGCCCAGCGGGGCGGTGGTGCCCACGGTGTGGATCGGCGTGGGGGCGCTGGACCAGGCGGTGACCGCGCTGGGTGCGCTGGCCACGGCGGCGCCGAGTGCGCTGCCCGCTCCGTACGCGCGCGGGACTGCGGTCGCGGCGCTGCTCGGCGGGCTCGGGATATGGGGCTTCGCCCTGCTGTGGCTGGTGCTGGCGACGGCGCTGACCGTACGGGAGATCCGCGCGGGGCTGCCCTTCGCACCCACCTGGTGGTCCTTCATCTTCCCCCTGGGTGCCTGCGTCACCGGCACCAGCGCGCTGGCCGCCCGTACCGGCTCGCAGCTGTTCGTCTGGACTGCCGTCGTCGTGTACGTCCTGCTCGTCGCGGCCTGGGCGGTGGTCGCCTGGTACTCCCTGCGGCACGCGACCGTCCGGCAGCGTGAGCGTGCCCGCCGATGACCGGGACCGTGTGCCGCTCCACATGACGAGGGACGCGGCCCCGACCCGGCACGGCACCGCCGGACCCACGGGAACCCGCCGGAGGGGCCGTCGGCTCCCCCGCGGACGACTCAGCTCGGGAGTTTCCAGTTCTGGGCCGCCGTGCCGTTGCAGGTGTACAGCTGAAGCTGGGTGCCGTTCGTGGTGGAGGAGTTGGGGTCGTCGAGGCACAGGTTCGACTGGGGGTTGACCAGCGACCCGTTGGCGCCTGCGGTCCACTGCTGGGCGCCGGTGCCGTTGCAGGTCCACAGCTGGATCAGCGTGCCGTTGGTGGTCCCGCTGTGGTCGGCGTCCAGGCATTTGCCGAGGGCCCGGATCGTTCCGTCGCCGGCGACGATCCAGTCCTGGGCGTAGGTGTTGTTGCAGCCCCAGATCTGGACGTGGGTGCCGTCGGCGGTGCCGGAGGACGCGTCGTCGGCGCACAGGGTGGAGGCGACCGCGGAGGTGAGCGGACCGATCCGCGGCGAGGCCGGTGCGATGGTGTCCCCCGCGTACGAGGGCGGTGCCGCGGTGGCCGCCGTCGCCCAGGACGTGTTGGCGGTGGTGCCCAGGGTGAAGTCCAGCGTGCCGCCGGCCGTGATCGCCGTGGTGGGGGCGTAGGCGTTGTTCCACGCCGTGCCGTTCCACGCCGCGGACTGGACGTAGGGGGCGTTGTCGGCGGCGCCGTTGCCGTTGATCGTGAGTGTTCTGCCGGAGGGGAGGGTGACCACGGCCTGGGTGAACAGCGGTGAGCCGAGGGCGAGATCGGAGGTTCCGGGCGTCTCGGGGAACACGCCGAGCGCCGACCACACGTACCAGGCGCTCATCGCGCCGAGGTCGTCGTTGCCGTCGGCCAGGCCGCCCGGGGTGTTCGACCAGATCTGGTCCTGGATCGCCCGGACGGTGCCCTGCGTCTTGTAGGGCTGGCCCGTGTAGTCGTACTCCCAGGGCAGTTCGATGCTCGGTTCGTTGCCGACCCAGGCGTAGCCGCCCGCGCCGGTGTAGCTGCGCAGGACGGTGTCCAGGTAGTGGTTCATCGCGGTGTTGCCGCCCTTGGCGTGCGCCAGGCCGCCGATGTTGAAGGGCACCATTCCGGTGTAGATCCACGAGTCGGCCTCGACCATGTCGGTGCCGCTGGTGGGGTCGAAGCCGCCGGTCCACGAGCCGCCCGCGTTCCGGGGCTCCACGAAACCGGAGGCGGGGTTGAGCACGTTGCGCCAGTCCTGTGCCCGGTTGGCGTAGGTCTTCTGGTCGGCGGTGTCCCCGAGCGCTCCGGCCATCGCGGAGATCGCGAAGTCCGCAGTGTTGTACTCCAGGGTGGTGGCCACCGGGCCGTAGAAGTTGCAGCAGCCGTAGCTGCCGTCGTGCGGCATGTATCCCGGCGAGTTGAGATAGGCGAGACCGGGGCGGTCGTTGTTGGCCGTGCTCGCCTGTCTGACCATGTCGGCCAGGGCGGTCCGGGTGTCGAAGTCCCGGGCGCCGAAGGCGTAGTAGTCGGCGAGGATGGCGTCCGCCGGGTCGCCGACCATGACGTACGACTCGCCGTTGTTCTCCGACCACTTGGGGAAGATCCCGGTCTGCGTGTAGTCGTCGACCATCGACTGCGCGGTGTCCGAGGCGACCTGGGGGGCGACCAGGGCTTCGAGCTGGGCCTGCGAGCGGTAGATGTCCCAGCCGGAGTAGTTCGCGTAGACGGCGCTGTGACCGGCGTCCACGGTGTGGGTCTTCCCGTCGAAGCCGTAGTACTGGCCGTTGGTGTCGCTGATCACGTTCGGGTGCAGCAGGGAGTGGTAGAGCGCGGTGTAGAAGGTCTGCTGCTGGGCGGCCGTTCCGCCGGCGATCTGCACCTTGCCGAGCGCGCTGTTCCACGCGTTCTGCGCGGCGGTGCGGGTCGCGTCGAAGTCCCAACCGGCGTTCTCCGCGGTCCGGTTGGCGACGGCGCCCGCGACCGACACGTAGGAGATGCCGACCTTGGCCTGCACGACCGGGTTGGACGTGGTGTTGAAGGTGACGTAGCCGTTCGAGGCGGCGGCAGCGGGGGCGGCGGAGGCGCTGGGGTTCCTGCCGTGCAGCACCGGCGCGTTGGGCTTCTCGGCGGCGTTCTTAGACGCCTTGGCCGACAGCGAGGAGCCGGCGGTCGACGCCTTGGCGACCGAGCTGCCCTGCGAGGCGAACGGCTGGTCGAAGACCATGTCGAAGTAGACGGTGTAGGTGTTCGCGGCGCCGCAGAAGTGGCCGCTGGTCACCTGTCCGCTCACCTCGGTGCTCGACACCTTGGTGAACTGTGTGGAACTGGCGCCGTTCTGGCTGCCCGTCAGCTTGAAGATCAGGTTGGCCTGGCTCGTCGAGGGGAAGGTGAAGCGGGCCATGCCGCTGCGCGTCGTGGTGGTCAGCTCGGTGGTCACCTGGTTGTTCAGCGCGACCTTGTACGACCCGGCGGACGCCGCTTCGTCGGCGTGCGAGAACGCGTCCGTGGCACCGGTGTTCACGGCTCCCACCGTGGGCAGCACCGGTATGTCACCGGCGGCGCCACAGCCGGGTCCGGCGATGTGGGTCAGGCTGAACCCGGTGATCGACGAGTCGTTGTACTCGTAGCCCCCGCCGTCGGGACGCGACGGCGTGTCCGGGCTCCACTGCACCATGCCGAACGGGACATCGGCCCCCGGGAAGTCGTCGGCCTGGTTCGACGTGCCGATGAACGGATCGACCAGAGTGGCCGGCGAGGTGACGAGCGCGGCCTTCCCGGCCGCCCAGGCGGGCGTGCACAGCCCGGCCGCGGCGAGCGCCGCGGCGGCGAGGAGACCGATCGCCATGGTTCCGGGCGGTCTCGACAGTCGTGTGATCACGGGGTTTGCTCCTCTACTCGGAAGTGGAGGTCCGACAACGTTGTCTCCGCGCCGAGAACGCGAACCCGGGTGATGAACGACGCGCCAAGATGTCTTGATCACCAAAGGCTGACAACGTTGTCCAACCGTGGAGACGAGATGCCTGAGATACGAACGCTTCGACGGGACCCCGGGCCGCGGGCGCCCAGGGAGCAGAGCGGGAACTGTGGGTGAAGCTAGCCACAAGGCAGGGACATGTCAACGACTGCCGCAACCTCGTCCGCGGTACAGATGTGAGCGACAACCCACGGTGGCGCACCCGGCGCCAAGGGAGGCAGCACATGATCGATGTCGTCTTCGGAGTTGACGTCGGCACCTCCAGCACCAAGGGCGTGGTGGTGGACACCGCCGGCCGCGTCCTGGGCGAGGCCGTACGCCGTCACGTGGTCGACCGTCCCCGGCCGGGGCACGTCGAGATGGACGCACAGGTGTGGTGGGACGAGTTCGTCTCGCTCGCGGCCGAACTGCTCGACCGCGACGACATCGCCGTCCGGGCCGTCGGAGTCAGCGGCATGGGCCCGTGCACCCTCCTGGTCGACGACGCCGGAGATCCTGTGCGTCCGGCGGTGCTGTACGGCGTGGACACCCGCGCCGAGGAACAGATCGCGCGGCTGAACCGGGAGTTGGGGCCGGACACGATCTTCCGCAGGTGCGGGTCGGCCCTGTCGTCGCAGGCCGTCGGGCCGAAACTCGCCTGGATCCGCGAGCGGGAGCCCGGGGCGTGGGCCCGCGCCCGCCGCCTCCTCATGCCCGCTTCGTGGCTCGCCCACCGGCTGACCGGTGCCTACGTGCTGGACCTGCACTCCGCCAGCCAGTGCACCCCGCTGTTCGACATCCACGAGCAGCGCTGGATCCCCGAATGGGCCGAGCACCTCGCGCCCGGCATCGACCTCCCCCCGCTGCGCTGGCCGGGCCAGGAGGCCGGCCGGGTGAACACGCCCGTCGCGGGCATCCCGGCGGGTACGCCGGTCATCGTGGGGACGATCGACGCCTGGAGCGAGGCCATCAGCGTCGGCGGGCACGGCGTCGGCGACCTGATGCTGATGTACGGCACCACGATGTTCCTGGTGAACACCGTCGACCGGTTCGTGACCAGCCCCTCGATGTGGTCCACGGTCGGCGCCCTGCCCGGCACCCGTTGCCTGGCCGGCGGCATGGCCACCTCCGGAGCCGTCACCGACTGGCTGGGCCACCTCTTCGGCGACGTCGGCCCCGGCGTGCTGTTCGACGAGGCGGCCGCCTCGCCTCCGGGTGCGAACGGCCTGGTGATGCTGCCGTACTTCGCCGGGGAGCGCACCCCCGTCATGGACCCCGACGCCCGGGGTGTGATCGCGGGCCTGACGCTGGGTCACACCCGGGGCGATCTGATGCGGGCGACGCTGGAGGCCACCGCCTACGGTGTCCGGCACAACGTCGAGACGATGCTCGCGGCCGGCGCCGACATCCGGCGGATCGTCGCGGTCGGCGGCGGCACCCGGGGCGGACTGTGGCCCCAGATCGTCAGCGATGTCACCGGTCTCGAACAGATCGTCGCCCGCACGACCATCGGTGCGAGCTACGGTGCCGCCTTCCTCGCCGCCGGGCTGATCGGCCGGCCGGACATCACGGCCTGGAATCCGGCCGAATCCGTGGTCCGGCCGGATCCTGCCACCTCGGCTGTCCACGACCGCCGGTTCACCCAGTACCGGGACCTGTACGCGAGCACCGTCGCGGTCACCCACGCCCTGGCCCACGACCAGCGCACCGGCCACGCGGAAGGTTCCCCGTGACGTAGCGCTGCGCCGTGGTGCCGGGGCATGCGGACGGTCCGCCGCGGGGTCTGGAACTCCTCGTCTAGAACTCCTCGACGAAGTAGGGCTCGACGGTCATCCAGCCGTTGCCCGAGGCCCCGTTCAGCCGGCCCGAGGAATTCCTGGCGAGGGTGTACCAGGACTCCACGTAGTCGGGGTCGTCGGTGAACCAGCTGTCGGGGATCGCGCTCAGGACCGCGTTCACCAACGGGATGTAGGCGCCCTGGTCGGTCACGGTGAGCAGCGCCGTGGTGATCGCCTGCGCCAGCGCACGGTAGTTGGTGCCGTCGTCGTCCTCCATCATGACGACGTCGGCCAGGTTGTACTTGTAGTACGACCAGTTGACCAGGATCTGGTTCGGGTAGTAGACGGTCCCGTCGTAGTCCAGATAGGGCATGTCCACCGAGTCGACGCGCGCCGTGCCGTCCTGGCCGAAGCCGGTCACCAGCGAGAACATCTCCGCGGCGCCCTTGAACCAGGGCTCCTGGTCGTCGTTGACCTCGACGGCCGTGACCTTGGTCGCCCACCAGCCCGCCGCGCTGGCGGAGTTGGCAGCCCCGGCACTGTTCGCCGCCGTAGCCGGGAGCGAGGTCAGCCCCTTGTCGGCGAAGGCCTTCCGCAGCACCTTCAGGCCGGCCCGGTGCGCCTTGGTGACATCGATGTCCAGGATGTACAGCGGGCGGTGTCGACGGAGTGGGCGCGGCCCTTGCTGTCGTACGCCGTGATGCTCGTGGCCTCGTCGTCGGCCGCGGCGACGGCGATCCAGGGGGTGACGTCGGCGTTCAGGTGCGACCGCATGGACGGTGCGGCCAGCCGCACACGCAGCAGCGATCCGGTCGACGCGGGCAGGCCCTTGAGGCCCGCGATACGGCGGTCCGCGGCCGAGACGGAAGCGAACAGGTTCCTGCCCTCCGCGGCGGCGGTGCTGCCCGTCAGCGCCTGGAGGTCCACGTCCTCGGTGCCGAGCGCGGCGGCACGGACCCGCTCGCGCCACCGCGGGTCGGCCAGCGAGGCGGACAGCGCCCGCGCGATCTCCTGCTCGGCCGACCGCACCGGAGACCGCCGGAACGGCGTGGCCTGGTCCCCCGCGTCCCGTACGGGCGCGGCGATCGCGGGCTGGACGGTGCCGCCGATGACCGCGGACAGCATCATGCCGATGAGGAGGCCGCGTCTCTTGCTTGATCTGCTCACCATGCTCCTTGTGGTTCGGGATTGACATAGACATGACAAAGCGGGAAGCGGGTCGAGGGCGCCGGGAAGCCCCGCTACCGGGAGCCGTCGGCGGCCTGCCGCCCGCGAGGACGGCCCAGCGAACCGAGCATGATCTTCTCCGTGCCGGCCAGGTACGCCTCCGCCGCGCGCCGCGCCGCCTCGCCGTCCTTGTCGACCACGGCCCGCACCACCGGCGCGAGCCGGTCCGCCGCGCGTGCCGCGTCCTCGAACGGCGCGCGCAGTGCAGCCCGTACCGGAAGGTAGGCGTTGAACAGCGTGTTCGTGAGGAGCAGATAGACCCGGTTCCCCGTGGCCCGCGCCAGTTCGCGATGCACTTCCACGTCGGCGAGCTGGACGGCGTCGGCGTCCGGGCCGTCCGCGACCTGGCTCAGCAGGTGTTCCAGCCGCCGGGCCTGTCGTTCCGAGCGCCGGTCGGCCGCGCGGCCGGCGATCAGCGTGCCGATCTGGCGCCGTACCTCGAAGACCTCCCGCAGCCACGTGGGGTCCTGTGCGGCCAGCATCGGGAGCAGGTCGGCGCCGCCGACCCGCAGGTAGTCCAGGACGCGGGTGCCGATGCCGTGCCGGGTGCTGAGCAGTCCCGCCTGTTCCAGCCGGGTCAGCGCGTGCTTCAACGTCGTACGGGTGACCCCGTACCCGGCGGCCAGTTCCCGCTCGGGGGGCAACAGGGATCCGGGTTCGTGCGTGCCGCTCAGGATGTCGTCACGCAGCCGTGCTGCCAGCAGGTCGACCACGGTTCGGCGCGCAATGCTCTCGACGGCCACGGAGGATCTCCCAGGCTTCGGTGAGTGGTTCGGCTGCTTCACTGGTCCAGTGGCTGAGCCACTGGACCAGTGAAGCAGCGACCGACCATCGCGTCAATTGCCTGATGAAGCCGAGCGGTTGGGCCTGGATACGCGCGTCGGCGTGCCGGTCTACTCCTTGACGGCCCCGGCGTTGGCGCCTTGGACGAAGTAGCGCTGGAAGCAGAAGAAGAGGGCGGCGACGGGGAGGGTCGCCAGCAGGGCCGCCGCCAGTTTGAGGGGGTACTGGGTGCCGCCGCCCAGGCCGCCGGAGACGAGGCGGGCGAGGCCTGTGGTGAGGGTTTCGTACTGGCTGGACTGGGTGGCCACGAGGAAGTGGGTGAACTCGTTCCACGAGCCCTGGAAGGACAGGATGGTCAGGGTGAGCAGGGCGGGCCGGGCCATGGGCAGGACGACGGACCAGAAGGTGCGCAGGACGCCGGCGCCGTCGACGCGTGCGGCCTCCTCCACTTCCCGGGGGATGGACTCGAAGAACTGTTTCATGATGAAGATGCCGGCCGCGTCCACCATGAGCGGCAGGATCATGCCGGTGTAGGTGTCGAAGAGCCCGAAGGTGTTGAGCACCAGGAAGCGCGGAATCAGCAGGGCCACGTTCGGCACCGCCAGCACGGCGAGGACGAAGCCGAACAGCAGGGTGCGGCCGGGGAAGCGCAGCCGGGCCAGCGCGTAGCCGGCCATCGAGTCGAACAGGACGCGTCCGGCGGTGACCGCGACGGCGACGAAGGCCGAGTTGCCGAGCCAGCGCAGGAAGGGGACGCCGTCGTCGGACTCGCCGAGGCCGAACAGGCGTTGGTAGGCAGCAGTGGTGGGGGTGGTGGGGAGCAGGCCGAGGGGGTGGGCGGCCGCGTCCGGGTCTGTTTTGAAGCCGGTGACCAGCTGGATCAGGAACGGCACGATGTACAGGAGGCCGAGCGCGGCCACGGCCGTGTAGCCGAGGACGCGCAGCGGCAGGGCGAAGCGGCCGAGCACGGGGCGTCCCTGCGCCCGGGCGGCGGCCTGGGTGTCGGCGCTCATCGGGTCCTCCGGGTGCGGGGGCCGCGCTCCCGGAAGAGGAAGCGTTGTACGGCGGTCATGGTCAGGATCAGCGTGAGCAGGATGAAGGCGATGGCCGCACCCTGCCCGAAGTCGGCGTCGCCGAAGGCGGAGGAGTAGGAGAGGAAGGCCGGGGTGAGGGTGGTGTTGCCGGGGGCGCCCTGGCTCATGACGTAGACCTGGTCGAAGACCTGCCAGGTGCCGATCAGGCCGAGGGTGAGGACGAGGAAGAGCACCGGCCGCAGCGCGGGCAGGGTCACATGACGGAGCATCTGGAAGCGGCTGACGCCCTCGATGGCGGCGGCTTCCTCCAGCTCGCGCGGGATGTCCTGGAGGGCGGCGAGAAAGATCAGCATGAAGGTGCCGGAGGTGGTCCACACGGCGAGCAGGATGATCGTGCACATCGCGACGGAGGGTCCGGACAGCCACTCGAACCAGGACAGCCCCATGAAGGAGTGGTCGGCGAGGCCGCCCGTGGGGTGGTTCGTGTCGACGACGCCGAGGCCGCCGAGGACGAGGGAGAGCACGCCCCGGGAGTCGTTGAACCAGTTCGGGCCCTTGATCCCGATCCAGGAGAGCACGGTGTTGACGGCGCCGCTGCCCTGGAACAGGAAGAGGAAGACCGTGGAGACCGCGATCGAGCTGGTGACCGAGGGGAAGAAGAACGCGGTGCGCAGGGCGCCGCGGCCGCGCAGCATCCGCTGGTTGACGATGAGCGCCAGGGCCAGCGCGAGGATCGTCTGCAGGGGCACGGTCAGCAGGACGTAGTAGAGGTTGTTGCGCAGGGACGTGGCGAAGAGGGTGCGGTCGAGGCCGGGACGGGTGAGCAGGGCGCGGTAGTTGTCGAGTCCGACGAAGTCCGCCTGGCCGCCGAAGGGGTTGGACTGGCCGTCCCAGTGCAGCAGGCTCACCCACAGCGCCATCAGGGTCGGCAGGACCAGGAACAGGCCGAGGACGATCACCATGGGGCTGACGAAGAGCCAGCCCCAGGCGCCTTCGGCGCGGCGCCCCACGCGCGGGGCGTGCGGAGCGCGGGGCGCCGCGGCCGGGACCGCCCCGCCGGGCGTGTCAGGTTCGCCCGGCGGGACGGCCGTACGGGGACCCCCGCCTGCGCGGGAGCGCGCGGCCGGGCGGGGGGTCGGTGAGGTGCGGGAGAACATGGCGGCTCAGTCGCCCTTCGTGAGGGCCTGTTCGCCGTTGCTCTGCAGGTCGGCGAGGATCTTCTTCGGGTCACCGGTGGCCAGTGCGGCGAGATCGGTGTTGAACTGGGTGAGCACCTTGTCGAAACCGGCGATGGTCACCGGGCCCTGCGCGTAACCGGTGGCGTCCGCCCACGCCTTGGCGGACGGGTACTTCTTCGCGTACTCGGCGAGGGCGCTGGTGCGGGAGGGCATCACGCCGAAGGCGTCCGCGTTCTTCAGCATCTGCGTGCCGGTGGTGAGGTACTTCACCAGGTCGACGGCCGCCTCGCGGTGGGCGCTGTCCTGGGCGACGCCCCAGCACTGGCTGAAGGCGAGGGTGCCCTGGCCTGCCGGTCCGGCGGGCAGCGGGACCACGGTGTACTTCACGTCCGGGTAGTCGGCCTTCATGCCGCCGGTGAGCCAGTTGCCCTCGATCGTCATGGCGGCCTTGCCCTTGCCGAGGGCCTCGCCGCCCCAGTTGGTGTCGACCTGGTTGGCGTACTTGAGGGAGCCGGCCTTCAGCAGCGACCGCACGTACTCAAGGGCCTTGGTGTTCTGCGTGCTGTCGGCGGTCATCCTGCTCTGGTCGCTGTCGGTGATCCAGCCGCCGGCCTCTCTCATGAAGGCCCCGAGGCGCGCGTACTCGCCGTTGACGACCAGCCCGGTGACGTCGCCCTTGGTCAGCTTCGCGGCGACGGCCTTGAGCTGGGCCCAGGTGGTCGGGTAGTCCCGCTCGGTGAGCCCGGCCTTCTTCCACAGGTCCGCGTTGATGGCCAGGGCCAGGGTGGAGGTGTCCTTGGGCAGGCACACCAGTTTCCCGTCCCGGGTGAAGGAGGCGCGCAGCCGGGCGGAGAAGTCGTCCGCGTCCTTGATCTGGTCGCCGTACGGGTACAGGGAGCCGCCCTGGGCGTAGTTGGCGAACTGGCTGGAGTCGACGTAGAAGGCGTCCGGTGGCTTGTGCCCGGCGAAGGACTGGGCGAGCTGCTGGTTGATGTCCTTGGCGACGTCCACGGTGACCGTGTTGCCGGACTGCTCGGCATACGCGGCCGCCGCCTCCTTCACGGCCTTCGTCTCCGCGTCCCCCGAGGAGGCTATGAGCACCGTGAGGTGCTGCCGGGAGCTGGTGTCCTGCGCGGTCTTCTTGTCGCTGTCGAAGTTCGACGAGCAGCCTGTGACGGCCAGCAGCGCCGCACAGGTGGCGAGGGCCGCGACGGCCGAACGGTTGGGCATGGCTTCCTCCGAGGGTTACGGGGTGGTACCTGCGGCTCCTCCCGGGCACACGAAGGCGTGGGCCAGGGGTGTGGGGGTGGAGGAGAAGAAACGTTTCAGAAGATGGCACCGGCCGGGCGCCGGAACGGCCCGGCCCGCCGGACGGGGTCTGCTCGCCGGCTCTACGGACCGGCCCACGGACCGGCCCACGGACCGGCTCTACGCACCGGCCGGCAGGGAGGCCGTGGCGCTGTCGCGCACGATCAGGGACGGCTCCAGCAGGAGCCGCTCGGGCGGTGCCTCGGGAGCGGCGATCCGCGCCAGCAGCAGCCGTACGCACTCCCGGCCGACGTCCTCCAGCGGCTGGGCGACGGAGGTCAGCGCGGGCGAGAGGATCTCGGCGGTCGGCGAGTCGTCGAAGCCGACGACAGCCACGTCACGGCCGGGTACGGCGCCGCGTTCGCGCAGTGTCTGGTAGCAGCCGAGCGCCAGCATGTCGCTCGCCGCGACCACGGCGGTCGCGCCGCCGTCCAGGAGCGGTTTCACGGCGGCCCGGGCCGCCTCGATCTCGTTCACGCTCTGCGCGCGGCGCCCGCGGGTCGGCAGTCGGTGCCGGCGCATGGCCCGCGCCCATCCCTCGGCACGGTCGTCGCCGGCGCCGGAGGTACCGCGTCCCCAGCCCAGGAAGGCGATCTTCCGGTGCCCGAGGGCGACCAGGTGCTCGACCGCGGCGTCCGTGCCCGAGGCGCCGTCGACGTCGACCCAGTCCCCGACGGGCCGCCCGGACCACATCCGGCCGAACCCGACGAACGGCACGCCCCGTTGGGCCAGCCACGCCTGTCGCGGGTCACCCCGCTCGGTGCCGCTGAGCACGAAGCCGTCGACCTCGTGCTGGGCCAGCAGTTCCTCGTAGCCCTCCAGGCTGGGGCCGCCCGTCGGGGAGGCGAAGAGCAGGATCCGGTAACCGGCCTCGTCGGCCGCTTCGGACAGCGCGTGCAGGAACCGGTCCATGACCGCGCCCGCGGTGCCGGGCGGGGTGGGCTGGATGCCGTAGCCGATGAGCTTGCTGGATCCGCTGCGCAGTGTCTGTGCGGCGCGGCTGGGCCGGTAACCCATCTCGTCGATCACGCGGCGGACCCGCTCCAGGGTCTCGGGCCGCAGCATTCCGGGCGAGTTGATGGCGTTCGACACGGTCTGCGACGAGACGCCGGCCCGCCGGGCGACCATCGCGAGGGTCACCGGGCCGCCCTTGGCCGAGGGGGTGTTGCTGGAGCGGGGCATGCGGCTCTCCGACCGGACGAGGACTTGAGGACTTCGTTTTAGCGTTCCAATAACCATTGCCATGACCCTGAAGAGTCACTTAGCTTTTTTGGAACGCTAAAACACTGAGAGGTTCTACTTCCTTGGACGCCACTGTCAAGACCCAGGACACCGACGGCTCGGTCACGGCACCCACGTCCCCGGCCACGGGGCTGCAGCCGTTCCTGCAGGACGCGGTCGTCACGCTGCACGCGCCGAGTCTCGTCATCTCGCGGGCGAGCGGGCAGCTCGTCGAGGGTGCGGACGGCTTCTACCACGGCGACCGCAGGGCACTGTCCCGGCTCGACGTCAGCGTCGAGGGCATCCGTCCGGCTCCCGTCGCCGGAGGTTTCCGAGGCGCGGATCGCGCGGAGTTCCGGTCGATCCTGCGCGGCCTCGGCGAGGTGACTCCCGATCCGGCCGTCGCCCTGCACCGGCGCCGGGGCACGGCGGCCGGCCGGTACGAGGAGGTCCTGGAGGTCACCAACGCGGGCGGCGAGCACGTCCGTTGCCGGCTGACGGTGACCGCCGCCACGGACCTGGCCACCATGGAGCAGGTCAAGTCGGGGCAGGCCCTGGAGGCGACCCCGCCCCAAGTCGCCGACGGCATCGGGCTGTCCTGGACCGGGGACGACTTCACCGTCCGGCTGACCAGCGAGCCCGCGCCGGACACGCTCGAAGCACCGGAAGGCCGGCTGTCCTACGACATCGCCCTCCCGCCCGGTACGTCCTGGAGCGTGACGCTGACCTGCACCGCCCGCTACGCGGACGGCGACCAGTTCCCCGCTCCGCCCGCCGGCCGGCCGCCGTGGCGCGTCCCCGCGCTGCGCAGCACGGACCGCGGTTTCGACGCATGGCTGGCCCAGTCCCTCGGCGACCTGGACCGGCTCCGCCTGGCGGACCCGCGGTCACCGCGCGAGGACTGCCCGGACCAGTTCCTGGCCGCCGGCGCCCCCTGGTTCCTGACGCTGTTCGGCCGGGACTCGCTGTGGGCCGCCCGGATGCTCCTCCCGCTCGGCACCGACCTGGCCGCCGGTACCCTGCGCACGCTCGCGCGCCGCCAGGGCACCGTGACCGATCCGGCGACCGAGGAGCAGCCGGGCAAGATCCTGCACGAAGTTCGCCGCGGCACCCTCCAGCTCTCGTCCCGGCTCTCGCTGCCGCCGGTGTACTACGGCACGGTGGACGCCACCGCGCTGTGGATCACGCTGCTGCACGACGCCTGGCGCTGGGGACTCGACCCGGCGCAGGTCGAGGAGTTGCTGCCGCACGCCGAGGCGGCCCTCGGGTGGCTGCGGGCCCAGGCGGAGGCCGGCGGCGACGGCTTCCTCAAGTACGTCGACCGGACCGGACAGGGCCTGACGAACCAGGGCTGGAAGGACTCCGACGACTCCATCCGCTACCGCGACGGCCGCCGCGCCCACGCGCCGATCGCGCTGTGCGAGGTCCAGGCGTACGCCTACGAGGCCGCCCGTGGCGGAGCGGCATTGCTGCGCGCCTTCGGCCGGCCGGGCGCGGACGCCTGGGAGGAGTGGGCGGAGCAACTGGCCACCCGCTTCCGCGACCGCTTCTGGGTGGCCGACGACCGGGGCCCGTACCCGGCGGTCGCGCTGGACGGCGACGGCAAGCCGGTCGACTCGGTCACCTCCGGCTTCGGTCACCTCCTGGGCACCGGTCTCCTCAATGCGCGGGAGAGCGAGCTGCTGGCGGCCCGGCTCGCCGCACCGGACCTCGACGCGGGTCACGGTCTGCGGACGCTGAGCAGCGAAGCGGTGGGCTTCAACCCGTACGGGTACCACGTGGGCTCCATCTGGCCGCACGACACGGCGATCGCCGTGCACGGCCTGGTCAAGGCCGGCTTTCCGGACGTCGCCGGATCTCTGGCGAACGGGCTGCTGACCGCGTCCGTGGCCTTCGACGCCCGGCTCCCCGAACTCTTCGCCGGCCACGGCAGCGAGGCCGGGCCCGGGCCCGCCCCCTACCCGGCCTCCTGCCGCCCCCAGGCCTGGGCCGCCGCCGCCTCGGTCCTCGCGCTCCAGGCCGCCCTCGGCCTGGACGCGGACGTCCCCGCGGGCACCCTCACCGTGGCCCCCACCTTCGCGGCCCGGTACGCCCCGCTCACCGTGGCGGGACTCCAAGTCGGCGGAGAGCGGCTGGACATCGCGGTCGCCGCCGACGGAACGGTGAGCGTGACCGCGCCGGAAGGGCTGACCGTGGTCACGCACTGACGGCGTCGAAGCCGCCCGGCGTCGTCCGCACCGGCCGGGCCCCGGATCCTGCGGTCCGGGGCCGGTCCGCCTGCTCGCGCTCGCCGTACTCCTCCGGGTACTCCGCCGCGTCCTCGGGTCGGGGTCGGCTTCCGGCTCGTACCGCCCCCCGCGGTTTCGGACGGGCGGCCGCGCCCCGCGGGCGACTTGGAGCCGGCCGCGTGGCTGTCGGCGGCCTGCCGTCGGTGCGGTTCCCGGCCGGCCGGCTACCGGCCGACCGGTCCTCGGCCGGGGACGTCCGGCCGCTGCCGACGCGCGGCGTCGGTCCTCCAGGCGCGCCCTGATCATGACGGGCGGCCGCGCCCCGCGGGCGACTTGGAGCCGGCCGCGTGGCTGTCGGCGGCCTGCCGCCGGTGCGGTTCCCGGCCGGCCGGCTACCGGCCGACCGGTCCTCGGCCGGGGACGTCCGGCCGCTGCCGACGCGGGGCGTCGGTCCTCCAGGCGCGCCCTGATCATGCGGGCGCGCTTCGACGGCGTTCCCGGCCGGCCTCAGAGGAACGGCGTCCCGGCGTCGAGCCCCGACAGGACCCTGCCGTAGAGCTCCAGGTTGGCGGCGGGGTTGACGAACGAGTGCAGGCTCAGGGCGTTCAGGTCCCGCACGATCCGCTGGACGGGCACCTCCCGGTGCAGCGACGAGGCGCCCGATGCGGACCCGATCAGGTCGGCGGCCTCCTTGCACAGCCGCACCAGATAGCCGCACTGCGCCCTGATCCGGGCGCGTTCCTGTGCCGTGTACGGCGCTCCGTCGGCCGCCCGGGATTCGATCAGCTCCACGAAGTCGGCGGTGAGCAGTTCCGCGGAGGAGACCTTCATCTCGGCCTCGGCGTACTGGAGATGGGTCACCGGGGCCTCGTGCTGGCGCTCGTAGAAGGTGTACGTGATGCCCCGCCGGTGGATGCGCTCGCCGAACTCCGTCAGGGCCGCCCGGGCCAGACCGAGGGCGTTCGCGGCCGTCCAGGCGCAGAACAGCAGCAGCACCGGCATCCGGTAGAAGGGGTCGGCGCTGCTGCGCCGTGCCGGGAAGACGCCCGCCAGCAACGGCCCCACCGGCAGCACACGGTGGGCGGGTACGTGCACGTCCTGGGCGACGACGGTATTGCTGCCGCTCCCGGCCAGACCGGTGACGTTCCAGTCGTCCAGCACCTTGAGATCGCTCATCGGGATCGCCAGCCAGAGCATCTCCGGCGGGCCTTCCCCGGTGTCGGACAGCGCGGTCAGCAGATGCCAGTCGGCGTCCTGACAGCCGGTCGCGAAGGGGGAGTTACCGCTCACCACGTAACCGCCGTCCGCCGCGACGGCCTTCGCGCCCGGGATGAGCGTGCCGCCGACCCGGACGTCGGGACCGGTGAAGATCTCGTCCTGGGCCTCGTCAGGGAACAGGGCCGCGATGAACGCGCAGCCGGCCTGGATCAACGCCATGAACCCGGCCGAGCCGCAGGCGGCGGAGACCTCGCTCAGCGCGTCGACCTGGGTCCGTAACGAACTCTGGTAACCCCCGTAGTGGCGGGGGACGTTCATGCGGTAGAGGCCGGCGCCGGCGAGGGCCTCTACGACCTCGCCCGGCACCCGCCGTCGCTGCTCCGCGCGCAGGGCGTGCGAGCGGACGAGCGGCTGGAGTTCGCGTACGCGGGCGACGAGGTCGCCGTCCGGACGAGGTGCTGACGAACCGGCCAAGGGGCGACCTCCGGTCTCGGGCCACAGCAGAACCCTCACCGTCGCGCCGATCCGGAGGACTGTCAACGGCCCCTCGGCTCCCCGGCCGGTACGGCCGGGCGAGATCGCCGGCAACCGCACCGGACAGCAGGACACCGGAGGACGGGACGTAGCGTTCGCCCTCACCTCATTGCAATGGAGCAGAGGGGCAGACGTTGCGTTAGATCCAAACCCACTGCAACGAAAAACCACACTTCACCTGCAGATATGTCGATCTGACGCGACAGCGCAATTGCTCAATCCATGAACGCAACGTAGCGTTTCTCATGTCAGAAACGAAGAGACGAAGGAGCGCACCATGCAGAAGTTCGACACGCCCACCCCGGTCTCCGCGGTCCTCGACATCCCCGCGGGGCACATACGGCTCATCGCCGCCGACCGGGCCGACACCACGGTCGAGGTCCTGCCCGCGGACGCCGCCCGGAGCCGTGACGTGAAGGCGGCGGAGCGGATCGAGGTCGTCTACGGGGACGGCGTCCTGCGGATCACGGCTCCGGAGGCGAAGAACCGGATCCTCGGCGACTCCGGCTCCGTAGAGGTGACGGTCCAGCTGCCCGCCGGATCCCGGGTGGAGGCGAAGGCGGCCCTCGCGGAACTCCGGGGCGTCGGCCGGCTCGGCGATGTCGCCTTCGAGGGTGCGCAGGCCACCGTCAAGCTCGACGAGACCGCCGGTGCCCGCCTCACCGTCCAGGCCGGCGACATCACGGTGGGCCGCCTCGGCGGCACCGCGGAGATCAGCACCCAGAAGGGCGACCTCACCGTCACCGAGGCCGTACGGGGCACCGTCGCCCTGGACACCCGGCACGGCGACATCTCCGTCGGCGCCGCCCGCGGCGTCTCGGCCGCGCTGGACGCCGGCACCGGCTACGGCCGCATCGACAACGGCCTCAAGAACGCCGACGGCGCCGACGCGGCCCTGCGCATCACCGCGACCACCTCCTACGGCGACATCACCGCCCGCAGTCTGTAAGCCCACGGCCGGGCAGGAGGGCCGGCCTGCGGCCGAGCCGGAGCGGCCAGTATGTGGATGGGAAAATCCAGTTCATCAGTGCGCAAATCGATCACTGGATCGGTGGAATCGGCACGGATGCCGGACGGAAAAGCGATCTAGCTTCAAAGGACACGGGGCCGCACGGACCAGAAAGGCATCGAGGCACTCATGCCCATCCCGCATACCGACGTCATGACCGCTGTCGAGTACGACATCCCGACCGCTCCCCCCGGGCCCGACCGCCCTCCCGTCGACGATCTCCTGCTACCGGTCGACGAACTCCCCGAGTCCGCGTCGCCGCCCGAGCAGGTCTGCCGCCGCGTGCGCGACGAGCTGATGCTCGACGGCAACGCACGGCTCAACCTCGCCACCTTCGTGACCACGTGGATGGAGCCGCAGGCAAGGCAGTTGATGGCGGAGACCGCCGAGAAGAACCTCGCGGACCGCGCCGAGTACCCGCAGATCACCGCGATGGAGGAGCGCTGTGTGCGGATGCTCGCGCGGCTCTGGCACGCGCCGTATCCGGAGCAGGTCCGCGGCTGCTCCACCACGGGGTCGAGCGAGGCGGCCATGCTCGGCGGCCTCGCGCTCAAGCGCCGCTGGCAGGACCGCCGGCGCGCCCAGGGCAAGGACACCGCGCGCCCCAACCTCGTGATGGGCGCGAACGTCCAGGTGTGCTGGAAGAAGTTCGCCAACTACTTCGAGGTGGAACCGCGTTACGTCCCGATGGAGCCCGGGCGCTACCACCTCACGCCGGACACGCTCACCGCCTACTGCGACGACAACACGATCGGGGTCGTGACCGTCCTGGGGTCCACGTTCGACGGCTCCTACGAGCCCGTCGCCGACATCTGCCTGGCCCTGGACGGCTACCAGGCCGCCACCGGCACCGACATCCCCGTGCATGTCGACGGCGCGTCCGGCGCCCTGGTGGCCCCGTTCCTCGACCCGGGCCTCCTCTGGGACTTCCAGCTCGAACGCGTCGCCTCCATCAACACCTCGGGCCACAAGTACGGCCATGTCTTCCCCGGCCTCGGCTGGGCCCTGTGGCGCGACGCCGCGGCCCTCCCGGACGACCTGGTCTTCGAGGTCGACTACCTCGGCGGCCGCTCCCCCAGCTTCACCCTCAACTTCTCCCGGCCGGGCGCCCATGTCGTCGCGCAGTACTACAGCTTCCTGCGGTACGGCTTCGACGGGCTGCGGGACCTGGCGGCCCAGAGCCGTACGACGGCCCGTGCGCTGGCCACCCGCATCCAGCGCATCGCGCCCTGGGAGCTGGTCACGGACGGCTCCGAACTGCCCGCCTTCGCCTTCCGGTTGGCACCCGGCACCGAGGGCCTGACGGTCTTCGACGTCTCCCAGGCCATGCGCGCCCGCGGCTGGCACCTGCCCGCCTACACCTTCCCCGCACCCTGCCAGGACGTGTCCGTCCTGCGTCTCGTCGTCCGGACCGGGTTCACGGCCGAACTCGCGGGGATGTTCATCGCCGACCTGACCGAGGTCACCCGCCGGCTGCACACCGCCCGGTCGACACCCCCACCACCGCTCGCCGCACTCAACACCCCCTGATCCGGGACGCGTTCGGGGCCGTGCCGGGCCCGCGGCCGTCCGGGGGCGGTCCGCGCCCGGCGCGGGGGCTCTTTACAGCACTCTCACACAACCCACCCTACGCTTGATGTTTCAAGTGTTACGCTCACGGCCATTCCCCCCACCCTGGCTCAGGAGTATCGCTGTGCGGGACGGCAACGTAGTGGTGATAGGCGGCGGTTACGCGGGCATACGGCTGGCGAAGAAGCTGGACGAGACGGCTCATGTCACGCTCGTGGACCGCAAGGAGGTCTTCTTCCACCGCATCGCGTCCCTGCGCGCGGGGGTGCGCCCGGAGTGGACGGGCGCCCCGTTCATCCCCTACGACAGACTGCTCGCCCATGGCCGGGTCGCCGTGGGCAAGGCGGTCCGCGTCGACACCGGCGAGCGTCAGGTCGTCCTGGCCACGGGCGAACGGCTGCCGTACGACGTACTGGTGATCGCCACCGGCGCCGACTACCCCGAACCGGCCCGCTTCGTCGGCTCCACCCCCGACGAGGCCGCCAAGGCCTTCGCCGAGCACCAGCACAACATCGCCGTCGCCGAACATATCCTCGTCGTCGGCGGCGGCCCCTCCGGCGTCGAGCTCAGCGCCGAGATCCGGCTGGCCCGGCCGGACGCCCGGGTCACCCTCGCGCACTCCGGACAGGAACTGCTGCACTCCACGGGCAGCGTCCGGGCCGGCCGCAAGGCCCGGGCCTGGCTGGAGTCCCACGAGGTGGCGGTACGGCTGGACTCCTTCATGTCCCCCGGCCACGACTTCGCCACCTACCGCGACGCCCACGGCACCGTCCTCGCCGCCGACCTCTCCTTCTGGGCGACCGGCACCACCCCCAACACCCTGTGGCTGCGCCTGGCCGGGCACGGCGACTGGCTGAACGGGACGGGACACGTCAAGGTCGACCGGATGCTCCGGGTCGAGGGCCGCCCGGACGTGTTCGCGGTCGGTGACGTCAACGACGTGGGCGAACTCAAGGTCACCCCGGCCGCGCTCGCCCAGGCCGAGGTCGCCGCCCACAACATCCTTTCCTACCTGCGCAGTTCGGGACGGCACAGCAAGAAGCCGCGCTCCTACCGGGCCGTCCACCGCACCCCGCTCATCGTGCCCTTCGGCCCGGCCGACGGCGTGACCGTGCTGCCGGTACCGCTCGGCGAGAGCGCGGTGCTGGGCACCCGGACCACCGCCATCGCCAAGGCGAAGACCCTCATGACCCCCTACATGAGACGCCAGCTCGGGTACAGCGCGGCCTGACGCCGCCCTCTCCTGCCTGCGCCCGGCCCCGTGTCACGTGACACTTGAGGGAAGCGACCGGCGAGGACCATGGAGGCGAGGGCGGTGATCGCCGTCAATCCGACGGACAGCGCCTCGCTGCTCGCTGCCTTCGGGGCGCTGGCCGTCCTGGTGGTGATCTTCGCCGAGTCGGGGCTGCTGGTCGTCGGCTTCTTCCTGCCGGGCGACACGCTGCTCTTCCCGGCCGGCGTGCTGTGTGCGGCGAACGCGGAGCGCGCACCCCGGCTGGAGCTGTGGCAGGTGCTGGTGTGCGCGGCCGTCGGTGCCGTCGTGGGCGCGCAGGTGGGCTATCTCATCGGACGGCACGGCGGCCGCCCGCTCCTGGTCCGGACCACCCGGCCACGGGTGCGCGCGGCGGCGGTCCGGGCGGAGCTGCTGCTGGCCCGCTACGGCTACGGCAAGGCGCTGGTGATCGGCCGCTTCGTACCGCTGCTGCGGACGGTGCTGCACCCGGCGGCCGGGGCGCTCGGGGTGCCCGTGCGGACGTTCACCCTGTGGCAGATCGTGGGCGGGGTGCTCTGGTCCCAGAGCTTCGTCCTCGCCGGATACGCCCTGGGGTCGTCGTTCTCCGGCATCGACCACTACCTGCTGCCGCTGGTCGGCGTGATCGTCGTCCTCTCTCTGCTGCCCCTGCTGGCGGAGACGCGCCGCCGGCGCTGACCCAGCCCTCGCTGGCCTCAGGGTTCCCAGTGCGCCAGGCGGTACAGGGCCGCGGAGGTCTCGGTGAAGCCGTCGGTGCCGAGCAGGGTGCGCAGTTCGGCGTTGAACCGGTCGATCTCGGGGCGGGCCAACGCGAGTACGCCGACCCCGTGCTCGGTCAGTTCCAGGACGACCGCACGGTGCTCGTCCGGGTGCCTGCGCCGGGCGACGAGACCGGCCTCCGAGAGCCGCCGGACCAGGGCGGTGATACCCGACTCGCGCTGTTGCAGAGCCTGCGCCAGCCGCTGCTGGGTGATCCCGGGCTCGTCGTCGATCGCCAGCAGGGCGCCGAGCTGGGCCGTGGTGATCCCGGCGACGGACAGCAGACGCCGGTCCGCGGTGGTGCGCAACTGGTGCGCGGCGCGTTGCAGCAGGAAGAAGAGGCGCTGGTCGGGCTCGGACATGGGCGGAATCTTGACAGACTCCACGGTCGCGCGCCATTCTCACTTCACTAGTGAATTCAGTAATGAACCGAATACTCGGTGGGGTGGCGAGTGTGAACGACACGCCCGATGACGACATGCCCGACATGGCCTTCGCGCAGAAGATCCTGGCGGCCCAGCCCTTCAGTGCCCTGGTGGGTACGCGGCTGACGGCCTTCGGCGGCGGCGAGGCGACGCTGGAGCTGCAGAACCGGCCGGAGCTGCGCCAGCAGTACGGATACGTCCACGGCGGGGTCATCGCCTATGTGGCGGAGAACGCGATGGCCTTCGCCTCCGGTACCGAGCCCGGCAACCGGCCCCTCACGGCCGGGTTCACCATCGACTACGTCCGCCCGGCGGGCGCCGAACTGCTGCGGGCCCGGGCCCGGGTGGTCCGGCGCGGCCGGGCGCTCGCCGTCTGCCGCTGCGAGGTGTCCAACGTCGCCGCGGACGGCAGCGAGAGCGTGTGCGCGGTCGCCCAGGGCACCATCTCCTTCGCCCCGCCCGTCGACTCCGGGCGGGCCTGACGGCGGGCGTCACAGCCGCCGATGCGGGCGGTGGTGCTCAGTCGAGCTTCTCGACCACCGCTTCGAACTGCCGCACCATGACCGGCACCGACCGCCCGTCGAGCAGGTCCACGACGCGCCTGCGGGCGCTCGCCAGATGCACGGGGTACGCGTCCTGGAGTCGCTTGAGGCCTTCCGAGGTCAGCGTCGCCACATTGCCGCGGGCGTCACCCTCGAAGCGCCGCTTCACGACCTGCCCGCGGCTCTGCAGCGCGTCCACGACACGGGTGATGCGGCTCGCCGACAGGGCGGTGGCCGAAGCGAGGTCCGTCATCCGGAGTTCCTGGTTCTCGGCCTCGGAGAGGTTCATCAGGACCACGTACTCGGTGAGCGTCAGCCCCGTGGACCGCAGCAGATCGTCGTCCAGCGAACGCGGCAGGGCGACCATGACGCGCATCAGGGCACGCCAGAGGCGTTCCTCCTGGGCTGTCAGTGGCTCTTCGGCAGTCATCACCACACAGTAGCGTGCTCAAGCAACGAAGTCGCCCGGGCCGTCGAGCACCGGCGCTCCACCGCGCCCGACGGCCACAGACAGAACGCCGGGGACCGCGTCTAGAGGGGCGTCACCGGCACCAGGCGGCCCCGGGAGATGAGGGACACCGCCTTCTTGAGGGGGCGGACCCGCATGCTGACGCTGTAGGCGTCGATGCCCGGGGTGGCCGCGACCCGGGTGGTCAGATAGCGGTAGAAGTCGTCGGGATCACGGGTGATGACGCTGACCATCACGTTGTACTCCCCGCTGACGGCTCCCGCGAACGGCACCTCATCGTGGCCGGCGAACTCCTCGCCGATCCGCTCCAGACGGGCGGGGGCCACCCGCAGCCAGAGCGTGGCGTTGAGGGGGTAGCCCAGGTTCTCGGGAAGCAGTTCGACCTCGTACTCGAGCGTGCCGGAGCTCTCCAGCGACTCCAGCCTGCGCCCCACCCGGGACAGCGACCAGCCGGTGAGTTCGGCGAGCCGGGTGTGGGTGGTACGGCCGTCCTGGGCGAGGGCGTCGAGCAGCGGGGCGTCCTCGGCGGTGGGGGCCGGCGGGGGTGCGGCGGCGGGCGGGGGCCGTTCCGCCGTGAGCCGCCGTACCTGCTCGGCGTCGAGGCTGTCGCCGTAGCCGGTCCACTCGGCGGTGCCGGGAGCGCCGTACTCGTGGAGCAGCAGATCGATGCTGACGTCCAGGACCGAGCCCGACCTCGGCAGCTGCCGGAACAGGAAGTCGTCGCGTTCCGTGTCGAGCGGCGCGCGGATCACGCAGAAGATCTCGGAGCCGGCCGAGGCCAGGTGGGCGTAGGCGATGTCGGGGTGGCGGGCCAGGGCGTCGGCGAGCGGGCCGACCCGGTCGGGGCGGCAGCGGATCCGGGCCACCCACTGCGCGGAGCCGTACACCCGCGGGTTGACGAGTCCCAGCACGCGCAGGGTGCCGCTGCGGCGCAGGGCCTGGTAGCGGCGTGCCGCGGTCTGCTCGGAGACGCCGGCCACCTCGCCGATCCTCCGGAAGGGCAGCCGCGGAGCGCACTGCAAGGCACGGAGGATCTTTCTGTCCACAAGGTCGAGCATGGCGGAAGTGTGTCACGGAGCCCGGTGTATTTGGAGGCTTTTGCAGCCAGAGGGGCACTTGGTTGGCGGTTGCGGGCGGGCAGACCGGATGCTGTGGCGGCGGGTTTCCCCTCGGAAGCCCGTACGACACAGGCCACCGGGTCCGCCGGTGGTCTCGACCGCGGTGCGGTGCGCCGCGAAGGAGAATCTCCGTGAACGTGACGACACCGGCGAGCGCGCCGGTCGAGCGGCGGGCGGCCACCATCGTCATGGCCTGCCTGGGCGTCTTCGTCGCCTATCTTCCTGTCACCACCGTCTCCGTGAGCCTGCCCGCCCTGCAGGCGGCGCTGAACGCCTCGACCGCACAGCTGTCGTGGGTGCAGGACGCGTTCGTGCTCCCCATGGCCGCGTTCATCCTGACCGCCGGCGTCTTCGGTGACGTCCACGGGCGCAAGAAGGTGTTCCAGGCGGGCCTGCTCTGCTCGGCGGCGGGCGCGGTCACCGCCCTGTGCGCGCACTCGATCGAGGTCGTCTGGGCCGGCCAGGCGCTGGCCGGGATCGGCGCGGCCGCGCTGCTGCCCACGACCCTGGCGCTGATCAGCCACGCGGTGCCGGACCACCGGGAGCGCGGCAAGTACATCGGCATATGGGCCACCTGTCTGATGGCTGCCCTGGCCGTCGGGCCGATGTTCGCCGGGGTGGTCGTCGCGCACTTCTCCTGGCGCTGGATCTATCTGCCGTCCGTCCCCGTCGCGCTGCTCGCCGTCGCCGTCGCGGCCCGGCGGCTGACCGACTCCCGGGCTCCGCACGGCCGCCGGCTGGACTGGCCGGGCCAGCTCACCGCCACGCTCGCGGTCACCGCGCTGGTGTACGGCGTGATCGAGGGCGGCGCGGACTCGTTCACCGACGTCAAGGTGATGGTGGCGCTGTTCACGGCCGTGGTCGCGGGCGTCGCCTTCGTGCTGGTGGAGCGGCGCAGCGACAGCCCGATGCTGGACCTGAGCCTGTTCCGCAGCCCGGCCTTCACCGCCACCACGCTGGTCGCGATGATCAGCTTCCTGGCGATGATCGGGTTCTTCTTCGTGCTCAGCCTCTACTTCGGCATGGTGCAGCGGCTGGACACCCTGGAGGCCGGGTGGCGGCTGCTGACCGTCACCGGGGCGGCCCTGCTGGTCGGCGGCCCCGCCGGACGTCTGATGCACCGGGTGTCGGCCCGGGTGATGATCACCGGCGGGCTGCTGCTCGTCGCCGCCTCCCAGTTCGCCCTGACCGGCCTGGCCGCCGACACCTCCTTCGCCTCGGCCGCCTGGCGCCTCGCGCTGCTCGGCCTGGGCATGGGCTTCGTGATGACGCCCATGACGGCGACCGCGGTGGCCTCCGTGCCGTACCGGCTGGCCGGCATGGCCGCGGCCGGCAACAACGCCTTCCGTCAGGTCGGCGGCGCCCTCGGCCCGGCCGTGCTGGGCGCGCTGCTCACCACCCGGGCGATCGACGCGCTCCCCGGTCACCTCACCGAGGCGGGCGTCACCGGCGCGACGCAGGACCGTATCGTCACGACCGCGCAGTCGGACGGCCTGGGCGCGGTCGCCGACCTCAACCTGGGGGCCCGGACCGGCCAGGCGATGGGCGCGCTGGGCGACTCCTTCCTCGACGGCATGCGGCTGTGCCTGGTCACGGCGGGCAGCCTCACCCTGCTGGCCGCCCTGGTCGCGGTGGTCCTGCTGCGCGCTCCCCGGCAGGAACCGACCCTCAGGGCGGCGGGACACACCACGCCGGAGAAGGCCCCGGCCGTGCAGGACGCCTGACGCCCCCGCCGGGCCGGAAGCCGACAACCCGGTCGGCCGACCAGCCGGCCGGCCGACCAGCCGGCCGGCCGACGGCTCACCGCACCAGACAGGGCCGCTTCGCGTCGAAGCCCCAGCCCTCCACGAGGTACCGCATCCCGGCCGCGTCGTCCCGGCCCGCGCCGAGATCGAGTTCCTCGTGGAGGGCATGGGCGGCGAGCAGCCGGTCCCTGTCGAGGCGGAGTCCGAGCCCGGGGGCGTCGGTGACGGCGACCTCGCCGCCGACGATCCTCGGCGGCTCCGCGGTGAGCCGCTCCCGGCCCTCCTGCCAGATCCAGTGCGTGTCCAGGGCGTTGTACTCGCCGGGGGCGGCGGCCCCGCAGTGGGCCATCATGGCCAGCGAGATGTCGAAGTGGTTGTTGGAGTGGCAGCCCCAGGTCAGCCCCGTCTCGTGGCAGAGCTGGGCCACCCGCACCGATCCGCTCAGGGTCCAGAAGTGCGGATCCGCGAGCGGGATCGACACCGACTGCAGGGCGAGCGCGTGGGTGAGCTGCCGCCAGTCGGTGGCGATCATGTTGGTCGCGGTGGGCAGCCCGGTGGCCCGGCGGAACTCGGCGAGGATCTCCCGCCCGGAGTAGCCGTCCTCGGCTCCGCAGGGGTCCTCGGCGTAGGCGAGCGTGCCGAGCAGCGGCCGGCACAGCTCGACGGCCTCCCGCAGCGACCAGGCGCCGTTCGGGTCGAGGGTGATCCGGGCCTCGGGGAACCGTTCCTTCAGCGCCTGTACGGCCTTGACCTCCTCGGCGCCCGCCAGGACCCCGCCCTTGAGCTTGAAGTCCCGGAAGCCGTAGTGGTCGTAGGCCGCCTCCGCCTGCCGGACGATCGCCTCCGGGGTGAGCGCCTCCTCGCGGCGGATCCGGTACCACTCCACGTCGGCGTCGGGTTCGCGCAGGTAGTCCAGGTCGGTGCGGTCGGGGTCGCCGACGTAGAAGAGGTAGCCGAGGACGCGGACCGAGTCGCGCTGCTTGCCGTCGCCGAGCAGGGCGGCGACGGGCACCTCCAGATGCTGCCCGAGCAGGTCGAGCAGGGCGGACTCGACGGCGGTGACGGCGTGCACGGTGGTGCGCAGGTCGAAGGTCTGCTCCCCGCGTCCGCCCGCGTCCCGGCCACCGAACGCCTCGCCCATCGCCCGCAACACCCGCTTGTGGTCGCCCAGTCGTGCGCCGAGCACCAGCGGCTCCGCGTCCCGCAGGGTGCGCGTGATGGCCTCCCCGCCCGGCACCTCACCGAGCCCCGTCCGTCCCTCGGAGTCCTCGACGACCACGACATTGCGGGTGAAGTACGGGGCGTGGGCGCCGGAGAGGTTGAGCAGCATGGAGTCCCGGCCCGCCACCGGGTACACGGAGAAGCGGGTGACGACGGGCTGGCTCATGGGCGAACGTCCTTACCGGAGACGGGGAGAGGGGGCTTACACACCGAGGGCGTCGAGGATCTGTTCCATGAGCAGGACGCCGCCCAGGCCCAGGACCGCGAGCACGGTCGTGTAGGTCGTACGGGCCTTGACCGCGTCCAGGACCGACAGGTTGAAGTACTCCTTGAACATCCAGAAGCCCGGGTCGTTGACGTGGGAGAAGGCGATCGAGCCGCAGGAGACGGCGAGGACCATGAGTTCAGGATGGACCCCGCTGCCCGCGAGCAGCGGCAGGACGACACCGGAGGCGGTGACCACGGCGACGGTGGCCGAACCGAGCGCGACCCGCAGAATGGCGGCGATCAGCCACGCCAGGATGATCGGCGATATGGACCAGCCGTCGGTGAAGTCCTTGATGTAGTCGGAGATCCCGCCGTCGACGAGCACCTGCTTGAACGCGCCGCCGGCCCCGATGACCAGCAGGATCATCGCCATCGCCGCCGCGGCCTCACGGCAGGAGCGGGCGACCTCCTCCATGGTGCGCCCGACACGCGGCCCGAACGCCCACATGGAGACCAGCAGAGTGAGCAGCAGGGCGACTGGCGCGGCGCCCACGAAGTCGACGAGGTGGATGGCCGGGGTGTCGGCCGAGGTGGCGAGGTCGGTGATCGCCGCTCCCGCGATCAGGACGACGGGCAGCAGGGCGATCGCCAGCGACCAGCCGATGCCGGGCATCTCCTCGTCCTCGAAGACGCGCTCGCTGACCAGCCCCTTGGGCACCTCGGGGTTCATCGCCCGGACGAACGGCAGCCGGGGCCACACCAGGGCGATCAGCGCGCCGACCGGGACGGCGATGAACAGGCCGTAGAACAGGGTGAGTCCGGCGGAGGCGTGGAAGGTGGCGGCGACCGCGGTCGGGCCCGGGTGCGGGGGCAGGAAGCTGTGCATGGTGGAGAGGGCGATGGACATCGGCAGGCCGACCCAGAGCAGGTTCGACCGGGTGACCCGGACGAGGGTGAAGGCGACCGGGACGATGATGACGAACGCGGCCTCGTAGAACATCGTGACGCCGATGATCATGGCCGTGACCACCATGGCCACCTGTACCCCGCGCGGGCCGCTGATCGCCAGCAGTCTGTCGGCGATGCGCTGGGCGGCGCCGGAGTCGCCCATCACCCGGCCGAGCATGGCGCCCAGGCCGATGGTGAGCATCGTGTCACCGATCTGCCCGCCGATGCCCTCCGAGAGGGTGTCCGGGATCTTCTCCAGCGGGATCCCCCGGACCACGGCCACGCCGACGGCGACGAGCAGCAGCGCGACGAAGCCGTTCAGCCGGAGCTTCGTCATCAGGAAGAGCAGGACCAGAACGCTGATCCCTACGACGACCAGAGGCAAGCCAGTTCCCCTTTGAACTGGGCGTCACGTCCATGTGCCTGAATGACGCCTGCATACAGAGACTGCATCTACGTATGGAGACGGAGGTTATGGATGCGGACATGCTCAGGTCAATGGGTGTGCGGGAGGAATCCGAGGTCACCCGGAAACCGGCGGCTCCACCAGGAACACGGTGAGCCATTCGGCGTCCGCCGCGTGGTAGCCCAGCTCGGTCAGGGTGCGGGACGCGGCCCGCATGTGCTCGGCGCCGTAGACGACGCCGACGGTGAAGCTTCCGGACCGCTCGCCCCAGGCCCGGTGGGCGTCGGTCAGGGCCCTGGTGAGCAGCCGGTCCCTGCGGCGCATGACCAGGTCGTCCAGACCGGGCAGGGCGTCCTGCGCCGCCTCCTCGGCATCGGTCAGCAGGTCCTCGGTCGTCAGGTGGCGGGCGAGATAGCGGCGGGTGCCGAACATCCGCATGCCGGCCACCATCGCGGGCACCACCGCGGCCAGCACCACCCGCTCCTGCAACGGCAGCCGCCGGAAGCCCCGTTCGAACTCCGCGCCGCTCATGTCGGGGTTGATCACGGGCACCCCGAGGGAGTCGAAGTCGATGTCCTGCACGACGAGCCCGAGCCGCTCGTGCCCGTCCAGCCGGGCGTACGAGGCCACCAGCGCGTCCGCGCCCGGCGACCCCTCCCCCACCCCCTCCGCGACCACCAGGTCGCAGCGCTCCCGCAGCCGGGACGTGACCTCCCGGTAGAACTGGGCCTCGCCCAGATGGATCATCGGGAAGAGCAGGAACTCCAGCCCCGAACCCGGCCGCCGGAACCGAATGACGGCGGAGCGCACCCCCGCCAGCCCGGTCACCTCGATGAACTGCATCCGGCCCCGCCCCCGTCCCCGTCCCCCAGTTTCAGGGTAGGGGCGCGAGCAGCGATCCCGTCCCGTCCGGGAAGCAGATCTCCACCCCGCCCTCAGCCGTCGGCGTCACACGGGTGCCGGTGCGCAGGGCGTACGGGTCCCCGTGGACGGCCGGATCCGCGGTGAGGACGACGAGGGTGGCCAGCAGCAGGGTGCCGCCGGGGTGGAGCACGGTGAGCAGCGGCGTGGCGGAGTGCTCGCCGAAGGCGTCGCGGCCACGGGCCCGTTCGACCGCCGCGGTACCGCCGGGCGGGCCGACGAGCGTGGCAAGGACCGTGGTCAGTCCGTCCGCGCGCCGGGCCAGCGCCCAGTCGTCCCCGCACTCCGTCTCCAGAGCTGCCGTGTCGTCGGCGATCGCCCAGCCGCCCACCCGTACGACCGTCCCGGCGGGCGCCTCGACCCGATGGACCCGCACCTCCCACGGACCGTGCACCGCACTGGCCGTGGCGATACGGCCCCCGACCGGCGCGTGCCAGGAGGCGGCCGCCCGCCCCTCGGCGTACAGCGGACGGATACGCCCCCGTCGACCGGGAACGTCGTCCGCGAGCAGGGCGATGTGGTTGTCGGGGCCTGTCGGAGTCTGCGGCGCCGTCGCGCTGGAGTAGGCGAACTTCGCGTAGTGCGGGCTGTCCTCGCCCTCGGCGGGCGGTGGCGGCAGCCGGTCCGTCCCGTGGTTGACGAGCCGTACGATCCCGTCGGCGGCCGTGCCGTGCAGCAGCCAGCCCGGCGCGGGCAGGGCCAGGGACACGTCCGCCGTGTCGATCGGGGCGGGCTCCTCGGGTGCCGTCCACACGGGATGGTCGGCGGGCAGCAGAAGACCGAGGAAGGCCTTGCTCGCCCAGTACGGGGAGGCCGGGCCCGAGTAGCTCTGGGTGACGGGGAGGAAGGGCCGGTACCAGCCAAGAGTCAGCAGCCCCCGCTCGTCGGGCACCCCGCGCTCGGCGAAGTGCCGCAGGGCGCCCGACGCCAGCCGGCGGGTACGCCCCGGCGGCAGTGGGGTCGCGTCGGCGAGGGCACCGGCCCACAGCGGAGCGGCGGCGGCGAACCGGTACGTGAGCGAGCGCCCTTGATGGACCGGGGCCCCGTCGCCGCCGAAGAAGTACTGATGGACCCCGAGGAACTCACGCAGCCGCGCACGATGCCGGGCCACGGTCCCCGGGTCCGCCCGCTCCCCCGCGATCCGCGCCCACAGCACCGGATACAGGTGCAGCGCCCAGGCGTTGTAGTAGTCGAACTTCCGCCCGTCCCCGTCGGTGTACCAGCCCCCGCCCCGGTACCAGTCGTCCAGCCGCGCCAGCCCGGCATCGATCTCGCCCCGCCGGTACGGCCCGCCGACAGATGCGAGGAACTCCTCGACGATCACCTGGAACAGCCGCCAGTTGGAGTCGTTGACGACAGCACCGACGAAGCCCGACAGCCACTCGACGACCTGCTCCCGCACCCGCTCGTCCAGCTGGTCCCACACCCACACCCGCGACTCGTGCAGCGCCACCGCCACGGAGGCGGCCTCGACCATCGGCTGCCCCCGATCGGTGATGGGCGGCCAGCGCTCGGGGTGCCGCGGATCGGTACCGGCGGCCAGCCCGGCCGCGTACCGCTCCACGAGCGCGGGCCCGACCTCACCTCCGGAGCCCGCGATACGGAACGCGGCAAGAAGGAAGGACCGCGCGAACCCTTCGAGCCCGTCGGACCACTCCCCGGAGTGACTGACCCGACCGGGCAACCGGTACTGGGCGAACTTCGGTGACGCATAAGGGAGTAGACCGTCCAGAAGCCGATCGGCGGTGTTCTCCCAGTGACCACGGGTCCAGCCGGTAATGGACGACAGGACATGGTCGGACGGCGGCAGCAAAAGGGGTCCTCCTTCAACCGACGGCTTGTCGTGCGCCCCGAAAGGGGCGCGGGGCTGTGTCAATATGCGGCTCCGCCGCGTGGGCGCGACCAGCCCCACCCACCCGCACCGTCACGACGGCCTCTCCACGGCAGCGACACTCCCCCGCACCACAATGTGCGTACCGAGCAGGTGCCGCGCTCCAGCCACCTGTTCCGGATCCCGCAACGCGAACCGCACCGCGGCCCGCCCCAGTTCCTCCGCCGGCGTCCGCACCGTCGTCAGCGGCGGACTGAAGTCCTCGGCCAGCGGTATGTCGTTGTACCCGACGACGGACATGTCCTCGGGCACCCGCAACCCGGCGTCGGCGATCGCCCGCAACGCCCCCGCGGCCACCATGTCGTCCCCCGCGACCACGGCCGTGAACTTCCGCTCCCCCTTGAGGAGTTCGGTCATCGCCCGCAACCCGGCGGTCCGCCCCAGCCCGCAGTCGACCACGTACGCCGCCTCCTCCGGCAGCCCGTACTCCGCAAGCGCCGCCCGATACCCGGCGACCCGCGCATCGAGCGCCGTGTTGCCGGGCAGCCCCCCGAGGAACACGATCCGCCGATGCCCGGCCGACAGCAGATGCCCGGTGATGGCCCGGGCCCCCGCCTCGTTGTCGAACTCGACCACGAGGGCGGGTATGTCAGGAACCGGCGCCGGGCGGCCGCACAGCACCAGCCGGGACCCCGCCGCGTCCAGCGCCTCCGCGTACCGCGCCACGCGCTCCCGGTACGCGTCGTCCTCGACGACCCCGCCGACCAGGATCACCAGCCGCGCCCCCTCCTCCCGCATCAGCTGCACGAACTCCATCTCGCGCTGCGGGTCGCCGCCGGTCGTGCCGACCAGGCAGAGCCAGCCGTGGGCGGCGGCCTCGGCCTCGACGCCCTCGGCGACCTGCGCGTAGAAGGGGCTGGTGACCTGGCGGAGGACGACGGCGACCATCTTCCGGCCGCCGCCCACCAGGGCCCGCGCATGCGCGTTGGCGACGTAGTCGAGCGCGCGGGCGGCGCGCAGCACCCGGGCGCGGGTGGCGGGCGGGACCGGGTAGTTGCCGCTGAGCACCCGCGAGACGGTGGCCACGGACACCCCCGCCCGTTCGGCGACCTCGCGGATCGTGACCCGCCCCTTTGCCGTCGTCATGCCGCTCCTGTTCCCCTCGTACCCGGCCCTGTCGTGCCGCCGCCTCAGCTGCCCGCGGCGTACTCCTTGGCGTACTCCTCGGCCATTCTGTCGCCGCCCCGGGCCCGCCATCGGGCCACGGCGGTGTCGTAGTCGGACATCGAGGCGCGGCCGGCGATGACGGCCGTGATCGTGTCGTCCATCAGGGCCTTGAGCGTGGTGCCCTGGGCGGTCTCGGTGGCGGACTTGAGGCCGTAGGCGGCGTTGCGGACGGCGACCGGTACGACCTTGGTCTGCCAGTCGTGCAGCGCCCGTACCGCGTCGGGCATTCCGGGCACGAACAGCACCTGGGGGCCTTCGGCGAGGTAGCGGAAGGGCAGGTTGGTGACGTTCTCGACCTCGCCGAGCCTGGTGGGTTCGGGCGAGCCGTCCGTGCCGCGGGTGAAGTGGACGCCTTCAAGGCCGTAGTGGCTCAGCTCCCACTCCTCGGTGCCGAAGGGGGCGGCGAGGTAGTCGAGGAGCCTGAGCAGCATCTCGATGCGTTCCTTCTTCGCCGTCTTGAGGATCGTGTAGCCGAAGGAGCGGCGGGCGGCGACGATGCCGCCGGGGGTGCCGCCGACGCTGTACGGCAGGGCGGGCGCCGGGGTCAGCAGGCCCTTGGAGTCGGGGTAGCGGCTCTGGTAGGCGCCGAAGCCGTCCTGGAGGGAGCCGACGGTGCCGTTGAGGAAGAGGGTGCCGAGGTCGGCGGAGGAGATCGAGGTGGCGTCGGGGTGGTAGTCGCCGCTCTTGCGCAGGGCGGCCTGGTAGGCGACGGCCGCCTGGTAGCGCTCGTCGGTGAGGTTGGGGTGGAAGACGCCCTTGGCGTCGACCGCCCAGGTGTTGGGGGCGTTGTGGGCGGCGGCGTGCACGGCGTTGCCGAACAGGGAGCCGGCGGCGGCGCCGAGGGCGTACGTCCTGCCGTGCGTGGCCTTCGCGGCGACGGCGGCGAAGTCCTCGGAGGTCCAGCCGTCCGTCATCCCGGCGTCGGTGAACATCCCCTGGTTGAGCCAGAGCGTCGAGCCGGGCAGCGGGCGTTCGAGCGGGATGCCGTAGATCCGGCCGCCGATACGGCCCATGTCCCGCCAGGCGTCGGTGGGGATGCCGGCCAGGTTGGGGTAGTCGCGGACGGCGGCGCCGGAGAGGTACGGGGTGAGGTCCTCGGCCCTGCGCTGGACGAACTGGGCCTCGCGGGGCAGCGCGAAGCCGGAGAAGACGTTGAGGATGTCGGGCAGCGAGTCGGGGTCGCCGGCCATGACGGTGGCCATCTTCTTCTGGTAGTCGGCCTGCGGGATCACCGTGAACTCGATCTTGACGCCGAGGGCCTTCTCGACCGCCTCCCAGTACCGGTTCCGCGAGGCGCTCTTGGGCGGGGTGCCGAAGGTGACCGACATGACGCGGATCGTGGAGCCGTCGCCCGGGGTGCGCTTGACCGAGGTGGTCAGGTCGGAGGGGTAGGTCAGGTATCCGGCCTGGACGCCCGCGGTGGTGGGGGCGAGGTCGGGCTTCGGTCCGGCGGCTGCCACATGGGCGGGCCAGGGGGCGAGTTTCTTGCCCGCGTTGGAGACGTCGCCGTTGTCCGGGGCGGTGGAGCAGGCGGTCAGCAGACCGGGGGCACAGGCGGCGGCGCCACCCGCGGCCACGGTACGCAGCAGGGCGCGTCTGGACATGCTGGGCATGGCGAGTGACCTTTCCTGGAGCGCTGTTGACGGTGGATCAGCTCTTGACGGCGCCGGTGAGCACGCCCTTGGTGAAGTACTTCTGCAGGAAGGGGTAGACGGCGAGGATCGGCACGGTGGCGATCACCAGCACCGCCATCTGGATGGTCTGCGGAGCGTTGACGGTGCCGTCGCCCATGGTCTGGTCGGTGAGCCCGGAACCGGCCACGACGTAGGTGCGCAGCACCTGTTGCAGCGGCCAGTGGTCGCTCTCCAGGTAGAGGGAGGCGTAGAACCAGGAGTTCCAGTAGGCGACCGCGTAGAACAGGCCGACGACCGCGAGCGCCGCCTTCGACAGCGGCAGCACGACGGACCACAGCACCCGCAGGTCGCCGGCGCCGTCCAGGCGGGCCGCCTCGTACAGCTCCGCCGGGATGCCCTGGAAGAAGCCGCGCAGGACGACCAGGTTGAAGACGTTGACCAGGACCGGCAGGACCAGCGAGCCGTAGGTGTCGAGCAGGCCGAGGTCCTTGACCAGCAGGAAGCTCGGGATCATCCCGGGCGGGAAGAGGAAGGTGAACAGGACGAGCAGCAGCACCGGGCGGCCGCCGGCGACGCCGGGGCGGGACAGGGCGTAGGCGAGGGTGACCGTGCAGGCGAGGCTGAGCAGGGTGCCTACGACGGTGACTCCGGCGCTCACCCCGAGCGCGTGGGTGACGATGCCGCCGTCGAGGATGTCCCGGTACGCCTTGAGGGTGGGGTGCTCCGGCCACAGCACCCAGCCGCCGTTCGCCACGACCTCGCGTTGGGAGGCCAGCGAGGTCGACACGATCACCAGGAACGGCACGCACACCAGCAGCACGACGGCCGTCAGGGCCACCGCCTTGCCCGCCTGGGTGACGGGCTTCGGCTTCTCCATCCAGCCGGGCCGGTACGCCTGGGCGCTCATATGTAGACCCCCTGTTCGCCGAGCCGGTGGGCGACCTTGTTGGCCGCGTAGACGAGCAGGGCGCCGATCAGGCCCTTGAACAGGCCCGCGGCGGCCGCGTATCCGTAGTCGCCGCCGACGATGCCCTGGTAGTAGACGAAGGTGTCGAGGACCTCGGCGGCCTGCGGCCCGACCGCGTCCCGCTGGAGCAGCATCTGCTCGAAGCCGACGGAGAGGATGTCGCCGAGCCGCATGATCAGCAGCAGCACGACCACGGGTCGGACGGCCGGCAGGGTGACGTGCCAGAACCGCCGCCAGGGGCCCGCGCCGTCGATCGCGGCGGCCTCGTACTGCTGCTCGTCGGCCTGGGTGAGCGCGGCGAGGAAGATGATCGTGCCCCAGCCGGCGTCCTTCCAGATCACCTGGGCGACGACGAGCGGCCGGAAGGCGTGCGGGTTGCCGATGATGTCGACGGTGTGCAGCCCGGCGTCACCGAGGTAGCCGTTCAGCATGCCGGTGTCGCCCAGGAGTTGCTGGAACAGGGCGACGACGATCACCCAGGAGATGAAGTGCGGCAGATAGGCCACCGACTGCACGAACCGGCGCACGGTCGACCAGGTGAGGCTGTGCAGCAGCAGGGCGAGGGCGAGCGGCACGGGGAAGTAGAAGACGAGCTGGAGCAGGGCGATCCAGACCGTGTTGAGGACCGCGTCCCAGAACTCGGGGTCGCCGAACATCCGCCGGAAGTTGCCGAGTCCGACCCAGGGGCTCCCCCAGAGGCCGTCGAAGGGCACGTACTCCTTGAAGGCGATGACGTTGCCGAGCAGGGCCCCGTAGTGGAACACCAGGAAATAGGCGAGCCCCGGCAGCATGAGCAGGATCAGCGTCCCGCCGCGGCGTTTCTGAAAACCTTTTCGGCCGTTCCGAACGCCCGGTGAACGGCGGCGTGTCTGCCCGACGGCCGCCCTACCCGGACGCTCACGCAGCATCGCTGCCACGGAGCCTCCTCACCAAGGGGTGCTGGGTGAGGGGAAGTTAAAACGTTTCCAGAAGACGGGTCAACACTTCTGACACAACTGCCTTGTCAGGAAGGGCCCTTACCGGCTGCCCGGGGTGATCAGTCCGGTCTCGTAGGCGACGACCACGGCCTGGGCGCGATCGCGCAGCGAGAGTTTGCCGAGGACGCGGGAGACATGGGTCTTGACGGTGGCCTCGGAGAGATGGAGGCGGGCGGCCAGTTCGGCGTTGGAGAGCCCTTGGGCGAGCAGCCGCAGGACGTCGAGTTCGCGCGGGGTGAGGTGGGCGAGGTCGCGGTGCAGGGCGGCGGAGTCGGCGCCGGCCCGGGCGAAGCGTTCCACGAGGCGGCGGGTGATGGCGGGTGCCAGCAGCGCGTCGCCGTCGCGGACCGTGCGGACGGCGGCGGTGAGGTGCTCGGGTGTGACGTCCTTCAGCAGGAAGCCGCTGGCACCGGCGGACAGCGCCGCGTACACGTACCGGTCGAGGTCGAAGGTGGTCAGCATCAGGACCCGTGGCGGGTCGGGGGTGGCGAGGATCCGGCGGGTGGCCTCCAGGCCGTCCAGCTCGGGCATCCGGATGTCCATCAGGACGACGTCGGGCCGGGTGCGCCGGACCGCGTCCACCGCCTCCCGGCCGTCGGTGGCCTCGCCGACGACCTCGATGCCGTCGGCGGTGAGGATCAGCCGGAAGCCGGTGCGCACCAGGGCCTGGTCGTCGGCGACGACGACCCGTGGCGGACTCGGCGAAGAGCCGGTCGGTGAACTCACGTGCACTCCAGGGGGATCAGGGCCCGGACCCGGTAACCGCCCAGCGGGCACGGCCCGTTGCTCAGGGTGCCGCCGTGCACGGCGAGCCGCTCGCGCAGCCCGACCAGTCCGCGCCCGTTGCCCGTCGCGGCGGCCGGTCCCGGGGTGCCGCCGGAGTCGGTGACCTCGACGCGCAGTTCGCGCTCACCGTAGTCGACCCGCACGACGGCGCTCGAACCCCCGGCGTGCTTCAGGGCGTTGGTCAGCGCCTCCTGGACCACCCGGTAGGCGGTCAGCTCGACCCCGCCCGGCAGCGGCCGGACCGTCCCCGACACCGTGAGCTCCACGGGCGTACCGGTGCCGCGGGTGCGGTCGATCAGCGGCCCGAGCCGCTCCAGACCGGGCTGCGGCTCCAACTCGGCCTCGTCGGAGTCGTCGTCCATCGTGAGCAGTCCCATCACCTGCCGCAGCTCCCCCAGCGCCGTACGGCCGCCCGCCTCCACGGCGAGCAGCGCCTCGCGGGCCTGTTCGGGCTCGGCGTCCATGATCTTGCGGGCGGCACCGGCCTGGATGACCATCACGCTGACGTTGTGCGTCACGACGTCGTGCAACTCCCGTGCGATCCGCGCCCGTTCGTGGGCGACGGCGCTGCGCAGCGCCTCGGCCTGCCGATGCTCCACCTCCGCCAGCCGGACCCGGCTCTCGGCCGCCCGCACCTTCCAGCTCCGCAGTCCGACGGTGACCACCACCAGGGGGGCGGAGATCATCAGCGGCACGTACTGGGTGGGGACGGTGGGTTCGACACCGAAGGGGGTGTGCGGGACGGACCTCCCGATCGTGAAGGTGAGCAGCACGGCCAGCGCGAGCGTGGCGATCGCCGCCACCCGGTGGGGGCTGAAGGCGGCCGCGCTGTAGGCGGCGATGACACAGGCGTAGAAGGTGAGCCGGGAAACGTCCGCGGGGGTGAGCATGTTGGCCGCCAGCACGATCCAGAGCACGGCCAGCGGGTAGCGGCGGCGCCAGGCGAGCGGCACGGAGGCGAGGAGGACCAGACAGACCAGGCCTGCCGTGCCGTGCCGCCCGGTCGGCAGATCCGGGTCCACCGCGTAGTCGATCTCGGCGACGAGGACGACCAGGGCGAGAGCGGCGTCGAAGAGCCGGGACCGCGGGGTGGGCGCGGGCACGGGACCGTTCGGCCCGGCCAGCGCGCGCAGTCGGGCCAGCGGGGCGGGCGCCCCTGTCGTCGTCATCGCCCCATTCTCGACGCTGCCCGGCCCCCGGGCATCCCTCCCTCGACTACATCTCAGGGATGACCCGGCCGCCCTTACCTCCGACGCGGTACGGCGATTACGCCCCGCGCCCGTCGTGCCCGCCCCGCCCCGTTCCCTAGCGTCGGCGGCCACCGAGGGACGGAGACCCACCCATGACGACACCCCTGATCGAACTGCGGGACGTGACCAGGCGTTACGACGCCGGACCGCCCGCCCTGCTGGACGTGACCCTGACCGTGGCGCCCGGGGAGGCGGTCGCGGTCCTGGGGCCTTCCGGCAGCGGCAAGTCGACGCTGCTGAACCTGGTCGCGGGCCTGGACCGGCCGGACGAGGGCACGGTGACCGTGGACGGCGTCCGGGTGGACCGGCTCGGCGAGGCGGGCGCGGCCCGCTACCGGCGGGCGAAGGTCGGGATGGTGTTCCAGTTCTTCCACCTGCTGGACGACCTGACCGTCGCCGACAACATCGTGCTGCCCGCCCGGCTCGCCGGGGCGGGGCGGCGCGAGGCCCGCAGCAGGGCGGACGAGTTGCTGGAGTCGCTGGGCATCGCGGCCCGGGCGGCGGCCTACCCGGGCCGGCTCTCCGGCGGCCAGCGCCAACGCGTCGCGGTGGCACGGGCGTTGATGAACCGACCCGCGCTACTGCTGGCCGACGAGCCGACCGGCGCCCTGGACTCCGCGTCCGGCGCCGAGGTCGCCCGGCTCCTCAGGGAGCTGAACGCCGACGGCCAGACCCTGGTCCTGGTCACCCACGACCACGATCTCGCCCGGGCCTGCACCCGGCGCACGGTCCACCTCGCCGACGGCGGCATCACCACCGATGCCGCGACGGAGACCGACGTCGCGACGGAGGCGGTCCGATGAGCGTCCTGGTCCGGGTGGTCCGGTCGGGCATGGCCCGGCGCCGTACCCAGACGCTGGTCATCGCGCTGGCCACGCTGCTCGCGGTGACGGCGTCCGTGCTGGCCGGTGCGCTGCTGGTGGCCTCGCGGGCACCCTTCGACAAGGCGTTTGCCCGCCGGCAGGGAGCCCAGCTCACCGCGCAGTTCGACGCGCGCCGGGCCAGCACGGCCCAACTCGCCACCTCCGCCCACGCGTCCGGGGTGACGGAGGCTTCCGGCCCGTTCCCGACGACGACCGTCACGCCGGAGCACGCGAGCGCGCTGTCGGTCGTCGGACGGGCGGATCCCGGCGGAGCGGTGGACCGGCTCACGGTGACCTCGGGCCGGTGGCCGCGGCGGACCGGTGAGATCGTGCTCGCGTCGGACCCGGACGGACCGCCCGTGCGGCTCGGGCAGCGGCTGGCCTTCCCGGACCTGCCCGGCAGCCCGACGCTCACCGTGGTCGGCACCGCCCGCTCGGTGAGCCGTACCGCCGACGCGTGGGTGGTGCCCGCGCAGGTCGCCGGGCTCACCCGGTCCGGTCGCGCCGACGGCTACCAGATGCTCTACCGCTTCGCCCACGCGGCCACGAAGGCCGAGGTCGCCCAGGACCGCGCGGCGGTGGCGGCGACCGTGCCGAAGAACGCGCTCTCGGGAGCTCGGTCCTGGCTCTCCGTACGGGAGTTCGCCACGCGCGAGACCGCCCTGTACGTGCCGTTCCTGGTCGCCTTCGGGGTGCTGGGCCTGGTGATGTCGGCACTGGTCGTCGGGAACGTGGTCGCCGGAGCGGTGGGCACCGGACTGCGGCGGATCGGCACGCTCAAGGCGGTCGGCTGCACTCCGGGGCAGGTCGTCCGCGCCTACATGGCGCAGGCGCTGGTGCCGGCCGCGGTCGGCACCGGGCTGGGCGTGCTCGGCGGACAGTTGCTGGCCGCGCCGCTGCTGGCGGAGACCTCGGCCGTGTACGGCTCGGTCGGGCTCGGGGTCTCCGCCGGGGTCGATCTGGGCGTCGCCGCCGGGGTGCTGGGCGTGGTCGCGGGCACGGCGTGCGCCGGCGCCTGGCGGGCCGGACGGCTGCGCACGGTGGACGCGCTGAACGTGGGGCGCACCCCGGCACCGGGCCGGGGCCGTACGGCGGCCCGGCTGGCGGCACGGCTGCCGCTGCCCCGGCCGGTGGGCCTGGGGCTGGCCCGCCCCTTCCGGCGGCCCGCCCGCGCCGTCGCGATGGTCGCGGCGATCGCCTTCGGCACGGCGGCGGTCACCTTCGCCGTCGGGATGGCCGCGTCCCTGGGCGAGGTGATCGCGGCCAAGAACCACAACGCGGCCGAGGTGACCGTGGGCGCCGACCGGCCGGCGGGTCCGGTGCCGGTCGGACCGGGCGTGCCACGGGTGACGGCCGCCCGGGCCGCCGCCGTGCGGGCCGCGATCGCCGCCCAGCCGGGCACCCGCGACCAGTACGGCAGCGCCACGACCGAGGCCAAGGTCTCCGGGGTGACGGGCGACGTCCCGGTGGTCGCCTACGAGGGGGACGCCTCCTGGGGCGGTTTCGTGATGGTCTCCGGCCGCTGGATCCGGGCCGCGGGCGAGGCGGTGGTGCCGACCCCGTTCCTCACCGCGAGCGGAGCCGCCGTGGGCGACACGGTCACTCTCACCGTGGACGGTTCGCCGGTGCGGATCCGGATCGTCGGCGAGGTCTTCGACACGGGACAGCAGGGCATGCGGGTCTTCACGGACCTGGCGACGCTCCGGACGGCCGCCCCGGACCTGCACCCCTCCGAGCACGCCGTGCGGCTTGTGCCGGGCACCGACACGAAGGCGTACGTGACATACCTGAACGCGGCGCTCAAGTCCCTCGACGTCACGGCGACCGACACCAAGTCGGTGAACGGAAGTGACGCCGTGGTCGCCCTCGACACCCTGGCGGCGGCGCTCACCCTGATCCTGGTGGCGGTGGCCGGACTCGGCGTGCTGGGCGGGGTGGTCCTCGACACCCGCGAGCGCATCCGGGACCTCGGCATCCACAAGGCGCTCGGGATGACACCCCGGCAGACGGTGACGCTGGTGATCGCCTCGGTCGTCCTGCCCGGCGTCGTGGGCGGACTGCTGGGCGTACCGCTGGGCCTCGCGGTGCACCGCACGGTCATGCCCGCCATGGGCGACAGCGCGGGACTGCGCCTGCCCGACGCCGTCCTCGACGTCTACCGGACGCCCGAGCTGATCCTCCTCGCCCTGGGCGGTACCGGGATCGCGGTCCTCGGCGCGCTGCTCCCGGCGGGCTGGGCTGCCCGGGTCCGCACGGCGACGGCGCTGCGCACGGAGTAGATCGACGACCGCTGCTGGACGGGCCGGTGACGAGGCGTGAGACTGAGGGGATCGCACGCCCCGGCCCCCAGGACGGTGACCATGGACGACAGGACGGCGCCTCCACGCGTCGAGCTCACCCCGCAGGCCGCCGAGCTGGTGCGCCGACTGCACGACGAACACGGCCCGCTGATGTTCCATCAGTCCGGCGGCTGCTGCGACGGCAGCGCGCCCATGTGCTACCCGGACGGCGAGTTCCGCACCGGCGGCTCGGACGTGCTGCTGGCCGAACTCGCGGTGGACGGGGTCGCGGAGCCGGTCACCTTCTGGATGTCCCGCAGCCAGTACGAGGTCTGGAGCCACACCCGGCTGATCGTGGACGTGGTTCCCGGACGAGGGAGCGGTTTCTCGCTGGAAGCACCCGAGGGGGTGCGTTTTCTCACCCGTTCTCGTGTAGTAGACGTCTAGCAGACCTGTAGGTCACTCACGTCTGCTGCACTGCCCCCTGATATCCGCGGAAGTCGACGAGACATCAGGGGGTGCGGTGACGCATCGTCAGAGACGATTTGCAGCGACGACCCGAACTCTGTTCACGATCGCCACGACGTCCGGCGTGCTGGCCGGTGCGGCCCTCGCGGGGGCGGCACCGGCCGGCGCCGCGTCGGGCGCCGGCCGGATCTCGTCCGGTGTCAGCTACCGGCAGTTCGACGTCCCGGCGGCCAAGGGCACGGTCCACGCCCATCTGCTGACCGTCGACCTGACCAACCCGCACGTCCGCGTGGACCTGCTCCATCCGGACGCGGTGGCCGCCCGCGCCCAGGTGTCGGCGATGGCGGACGCGGCGGGCGCGGTCGCCGGCGTGAACGGCGACTTCTTCAACATCACCGAGACCCAGCACCCGGGTGTCGCGGCGACCGGTGCGAGCGTCGGCCCGGCGATCGCCCGGGGCCGGCTGCTCAAGGCGGCGGTGCCGACGGCCCAGCGGTTCGGCCCCTCCCTGCCGCCCGGCACGGACACCACCGACGTCTTCGGCGTCGGCGTGGACCGCCGGGCCCGGCTCGACCGGCTGACCCTCGTCGGCACGGTCCGCACCCCCGACGGGAACCTCGCGCTGCGCGGCCTCAACCAGTACGCGCTGGCGCAGGACTCCATCGGCGCCTACACCCCGGCCTGGGGCACCGTCTCCCGCAAGCGCGCCACCTGCGGCTCGGACACCAGCCGCGCGGCCGGCTGCAGCACGGACACCTACGAGGTGCGGATCCGCGACGGCAGGGTCGTCGCCACGTCCGCCACCCCGGGCAGCGGCGCGATCGCGGCCGGTACGACCGTCCTGCTGGGCCGGGAGGCGGGCGCGGACAAGCTGCGCACGCTCACCAAGGGCGAGCGGGTCAGGGTACGGAAGCGGATGGTGGCGTCGGCCTCCAGGATCCCCTACCGCTTCGCGGTCGGCGGCTACCCGGTGCTGCGCGACGGACAACCGCTGGCCGGCCTGAACAACACCACCTCGGCCGTGCGCACCGCCGCCGGCTACACGACCGGCGGCCACAAGCTCCTGCTCCTCGCCCTGGACGGCGCGGCCGCCTACCGCAGCGGCATGACCATCGCCGAAGTGGCCGACGAGATGCGGGAGTTGGGCGCGGCCGATGCGTTCAGCCTGGACGGCGGCGGCTCCACGACACTGGTGGCCCGCACCGCGGGGGCGAAGACGGTGAGCGTGCTCAACCACCCGACCGACAGCCCGGAGCGGGCCGTGGCGAACGGGATCGGGGTCTTCTGGAAACCCTGACCGCCCGGCTCAGGGCCGCAGGCTGCCGACCAGGTCGGCGGTCGCGGTCAGCCCGCTGCTGATGGTGGGCGCCATGCTGGTGCTGGCCAGATAGAAGCCGAGCAGCATGCAGACCAGGGCGTGCGAGATCTTCAGCGCGCCCTGGCGCATGAAGAGCACCGCCAGAAACAGGAGCAGCAGCACCACAGAGATGGAAACGGCCATCGCGAACCTCCTCCGCCACGCCCATGTCGAGGCGTTCGGCCGCAAGTGTGGCGTAGCGGAGGGTTGGTCGGTGCGGTTGACACGTCCCCCGTTCGAGTGGTGTTACGACCCCTGGTGGGCGTCCAGGAAGGTCTCCAGGCCGGCCAGGTCGTCGGTGTTGAAGTAGTCGACTCCGGCGGCGAGCAGCTCGCCCCACAGCGCGTCGCGCGCCGGTCCGGCGACGTCCGGGGTCGCCCAGAACCGGACCTTCTGCCCGTTCGCGTGCGCCTCGGCGATGATCCCGCGCAGCTTCTGCCGCTCGGTCTCGGGGAAGTCGCCCTCGCCCAGCCAGGTGAAGTTGAGGGTCCAGTTGTCGCTGATCAGCGGGACGAAGGAGGCGGGCGCCGAGGTGCCGAGGTCGGTGAGCCGGCCGTCGTAGAAGGCCCGGCGCACGGTCTGCGCCTCCATCGGCGTGCGCGCCGCCCGGTCACCGGAGATGACGTTGGTGACGGCACCGGGGACGACCCGGCCGTGCGCGTACGTCGTGAACAGGTGCGGGTAGCGCCGCAGATGACGGTCGAGTTCCAGATACGTCGAGGAGCCCTCGGTCTTGATGTCGATCAGCAGCTGCAGCGGCTGCCGCCACCCCCGGTACACCGAGCCGTGGTTGGCCTTCACGATCGCGGCCAGCGGGTCGAGGTAGAGGGACTCGAGGGTGCGGCTCGGGTCGAGGTCGTCCACGGTGTGGCCGATGAGCAGCTGGTCGCCGACGAGGAAGATGTCGGCCTCGACGCTGCCGAAGCGGTGGCCGAGGGCGTCGAAGAGGGGGTGGGTGTGCTCGTAGTCGTTGTGGGCGTGCGCACGCCACAGCGGCCGCGGGCCGCGGTGACCGCCGCCCGCCCAGGCCTGCCCGGGCAGCACGACGGCACCGGCGAGGGCGGCACCGAGAGTGGTGAGGGCTCTGCGACGGGTGGTGAGGGCCATGATGCTCTGCCTCCCTTGTAGGGCCATGAGGGACCGAAGGGAGTATGCGTTCGAGCAGGGCCCAATGGGTGTTTCTCCGCGACGAGTTGGCTGGACTGCCACCCCCGGTTCACTTCATGGGCGCCCCGAAGGGGCGCGGGGAACTGCGCGACCAGCCCCCACGCACCCGCACCCGACAACCGAAAATCACGGCGCCTGGAGATCGACCAATGCGGCCAGAGCCTCCCGATGCGCCCCCGCCGTACCGAAGGCGATCGAATCCGCCTTCGCCCGCTTCAGATACAGGTGGATCGGATGTTCCCAGGTCATACCAATGCCCGCATGCAACTGCAGCGCCTCCTCAGCCGCCCGCACGGCGACCGGCCCCGCGTAAGCCTGAGCAACGGCGACCAGAACATCCGCATCCCCGCCGGAGGCCAGCGCATCGGCGGCCCCCCGCGCGGCGGCCCGCAGGTTGACGACCTCCAGCCACAGCTGCGCCAGCCGGTGCTTGAGCGCCTGGAACCCGCCCACCGGCCGGTTGAACTGCTTGCGCTCCTTGAGGTACCGCACGGTCTCGGTCAACGCCCACTCGGCGACACCGAACTGCTCGGAGGCCAGCAGCCCGGCCCCGGCCCGCAGCGCACGCCGTACCGCGGGCTCGGCGTCGCCCACGCGACGCGCCGCCGCCTCGTCGAGGGTGACCGTGGCGAGCGGCCGGGTGAGATCGAAGGCGACCTGAGGAGCGACGCCCACCGCGTCCGCGGCGACCGCGTACAGCCCGCCGTCGTCCCCCGGCACCAGCAGCACATCCGCGGCGACGGCGTCCGCGATCCCGGTCAACTCACCGGTCAGCCGCCCGCCTTCGACCCGTACGGTCGTGAACGCGGCCCCCGGGGCGGCCTGCAGCCCCACGGCCAGCACCCCGATCGTCCGCCCGGACGCCAGCTTCCCGAGCAGTTCCTCGTCACCGCACTCCAGCAGCGCCTCCGTCGCCACCACCGCACTGGACAGATAGGGCACGGGAGCCACGGCCCGCCCCAACTCCTCCAGGACGACGGCGACTTCGCGGTGCGAGGCGCCCTGGCCGCCCAGCTCCTCCGGGACCAGCAGCCCGGCGAGCCCCATGCCGTCCGCGAGGGCCTTCCAGGCCGCGAGGTCGTGCGGGGCGTCCGACTCCGTGCGGGCGATGACGCCCGGCGCGTCACAGTGGTCGGCGAGCAGGTCCCGTACGGCCGCCCGCAGCGCCTCTTCCTCCTCCGAGTACAGCAGGTCGGTCATCGGGAGAGGTCCTTCCAGGCGACGTCCTTGTCGGTGCGCGGTTCCGAGGGCAGGCCCAGGACGCGTTCGGCGACGATGTTCAGCAGGACCTCGCTGGTCCCGCCCTCGATGCTGTTGCCCTTGGCGCGGAGGTAGCGGTAGCCCGCGTCCCGGCCAACGAAGTCGACGAGTTCGGGCCGGCGCAGGGTCCAGTCGTCGTACAACAGGCCTTCCTCGCCGCGGAGTTCGACCTCCAGGCCGCTGATCTCCTGGTTGAGGCGGGCGAAGGCGAGTTTCATGCCGGCGCCCTCGGGGCCGGGCTGTCCGGCGACGAGCTGCTGGCGCAGCCGTTCGGCGGTGAGCCGGGCGACCTCGGACTCGACCCAGAGCTTCAGCAGCCGCTGGTGCAGGTCGTGGGTGCGCAGTTCGGGGCGTTCGCGCCAGGTCTTCGCGACCGGGCCGATCATGCCGCCCTCGCGGGGCAGCCGCATGCCGCCGATGGCGACGCGCTCGTTGTTGAGCGTGGTCTGGGCGACCCGCCAGCCGTCGCCGATCTCACCGAGGCGGTGGGCGTCGGGGACGCGGACGTCGGTGAGGAAGACCTCGTTGAACTCGGCCTCGCCGGTGATCTGCCGCAGCGGTCGGACGTCCACGCCCGGGTCGGTCATGTCGCAGACGAAGTAGGTGATGCCCGCGTGCTTGGGCACGTTCGGGTCGGTGCGGGCGATGAGGATGGCCCAGCGGGCGTTGTGGGCGCCGGACGTCCACACCTTCTGCCCGTTGACGACCCACTCGTCGCCCTCACGCACCGCCCGGGTGCCGAGCGCGGCCAGGTCGGAGCCGGCGCCGGGCTCGCTGAACAGCTGGCACCAGACCTCCTCGCCGATCCACAGCGGCCGCAGGAAGCGCCGCTTCTGCTCCTCCGTGCCGTACTTGAGGATGGTCGGCGCAGCCATGCCGAGTCCGATGCCGTTGCGGCGGGAGTCGTTGTCGGGCGCGCCGGCGGCCTCCAGCTCGGCGTCCACGACGGCCTGGAGGGAGCGGGGCGCGCCGAGGCCGCCGAGGCCCTCCGGATAGTGCACCCAGGCGAGTCCCGCGTCGAAGCGGGCCTTGAGGAAGTCGAGCCGATCGGTGGTCTCCACCGGATACGCGGCCAGCAACTCGGCGGTGCGGCGCTGGAGTTCGGCGGCGTCGGTCATGCTGCGGCTCCGTTCGGTACGACCGTGACCCGGCCGGTGGTGACACCGTCACCGACCCGCTGCACGGCCGCCGCGGCCTCGGTCAGCGGCACCCGCTCGCTCACCAGCGGCTTGATGGCGCCACTCGCGGCGAGTTCGGTGAGCTGCTCGTGGCAGTGCAGGATCAGCTTGGGGTTCTTGGTGGCGTACAGGCCCCAGTGCAGGCCCAGGATGGAGTAGTTCTTCACCAGGGCGTGGTTGAGCGCCGGGCTCGGGATGGTGCCGCTGGCGAAGCCGACGACCACGATCCGGCCCTCGAAGGCGACGACCTTGGTGGACTGGGTGTAGGCCTCGCCACCGACCGGGTCGTAGATCACGTCGGCGCCCCGCCCGCCGGTGGCCTCCTTCACGGCGGCGACGACGTCCTCGGACCGTCGGTCGATGACGACGTCACAGCCCTGCTCGCGCGCGACGGCGGCCTTGTCGGCCCCGCCGACGACACCGATCACCGTCGCCCCGGCGGCCTTGCCGAGCTGCACGGCCGCGCTGCCGACCCCGCCGGCGGCGGCGTGCACCAGCAGCGTCTCGCCGGCCTGGAGCGCCGCCCGGCGGTGCAGGGCGAACCAGCCCGTCTGGTAGCCCACGTGGAGCGCGGCGGTCTCGGCGTCGTCCAGCGCGTCCGGCGCGGGCAGCAGGGCCGCGGCGTCCGCGACCGCGTACTCGGCGAAACCGCCGTGCGGCAGCACGGGGTTGGCGATCACGCGCCGCCCGTCCTCGGTCTCGCCGCAGATCTCCACCCCGGGGGTGAACGGCAGCGGCGGGCGCACCTGGTAGTGGCCCCGGCACATCAGCACGTCCGGGAAGTTGATGTTGGCGGCACGCACCCTGAGCAGCACCTGGCCGTCGCCGGGCGTGGGCCGCTCCACCTCCTGGAGCCGCATCACCTCGCTCGGCTCGCCGTTCTCGTGCACTTGCCATGCCTGCATGCGGTGCCTCCACGGGACTGCGTCGACTGCGTCGTCTGACCGGGGTCCACCGCATACTAAGCGGTCGCTTGTCATCCAGGGAACCGTGTCCCGGGTAACAGCGGATCCGTCACGCCTTCTTCGGCCGCGCCCGCACGTGCATCCGCTCCCCCTGCGGCCCGAACAGGCTGAGGAACTCCACCGGCCCCTCTCCCGTCGACCCGAACCAGTGCGGCACCCGCGTGTCGAACTCCGCCGCCTCCCCCGCCGCGAGGACGACGTCGTGGTCGCCCAGCACCAGCCGCAGCTTCCCCGACAGCACGTACAACCACTCGTAGCCCTCGTGGGTACGGGGCTCGGGGTCGAGTTTCCGCTTCGGTTCCACGACCTTGAAGGCCTGCAGCCCGCCCGGCTGCCGGGTCAGCGGCCAGAAGGTGCGGCCGTAGCGCTCCATGGGCTTGGCCCGGACCCGGGGGTCGCCGACCGACGGGGCGCCGACCAGTTCGTCCAGGGGCACCTGATGGGCCTGCGCGATCGGCAGCAGCAGTTCCAGGCTGGGCTTGCGCAGCCCCGCCTCCAGCCGGGAGAGGGTGCTGACCGAGATGCCGGTGGTCTCGGAGAGGGCGGCCAGGGTGACCTCCCGCTCCTTCCGGATCCGGCGCAGCCGGGGGCCCACCTCCGCGAGAACGTCGTCCGTGGCCATGGTCGTATTGCAGTTTCGGCAAAGACGTTTGTCAATCCGGCAGGCGGTGCGCGACCGTCGGCCCCGGAGGTGGTCACCGTGACCGATACGTACGAAGTGGTCGTCGTCGGAGGCGGCGCGGCCGGGCTGTCCGCCGCGCTGGTGCTGGGCCGGGCCCGGCGCCGCACCCTGGTGGTCGACGCGGGCGAGCCGCGCAACGCCCCGACGGCCCATATGCAGGGCTTCCTGACCCGGGACGGCATGCCGCCCGAGGAGTTCCTGGCCGTGGGGCGGGAGGAGATCGCCCGGTACGGAGTGGAACTGGTCCGGGACCGGGCGGTGGACGCCACCGGAGGCGACGGTTTCACGGTGTCGCTGGCGGGCGGCCGCACGGTCCGGGCCCGTCAGCTGGTCGTGGCCACCGGCCTCAAGGACGAGCTGCCGTCCGTGCCCGGGGTCGCCGAGCGGTTCGGCCGGGATGTGCTGCACTGCCCGTACTGCCACGGGTGGGAGGTCCGCGACCAGGCGTTCGGTGTGCTCGCCACGACGGCGATGAGCGTGCACCAGGCGCTGATGGTCACCCAGTGGTCCAAGGACGTGATCCTCTTCCTGCACCGGGTCGAGGAGGCCGAGCTGACGGACGACGATCTGCGCCGGCTGGCCGTGGCCGGGGTGCGCGTGGTGCCCGGCGAGGTGGCGGGGCTGCGGATCGAGGACGACCGGCTCACGGGCGTACGGCTGGCGGAGGGGAGCGTGCACGCGCGGGAGGCCCTGTTCGTCGCGCCGCGGCCGGTTCCGCGGAACGGCCTGCTCAGGGCGCTGGGCGCGGAGATGACGGAGACCCCCTTCGGCGCCTACCCCGTGATCGACGAGCGCGGTCTGACGACCGTGCCGGGGCTGTGGGCGGCGGGCAACGCCAGCGGGTTCGCCGAGCAGGTGGTCAACGCGGTGAGCCGGGGCTACCGCGCCGGCGCGGCGATCAACGGCGAGCTGCTCTTCGCGGACCTGGACGCGGCCGTGCGGGTGTAGTCCGGCCACACCCGTTGCACCATGGGCTGCATGCTGCTGACCCGGCTCGCCGAAGTGTCCCGGGAGGTGGCCGCCACCGCGGCCCGGTCCCGCAAGACCGCGCTGCTCGCCGAACTCTTCCGGGAGACGGCCCCGGACGACGTACCGATCGTCATCCCCTACCTGGCCGGACGGCTCCCGCAGGGCCGGCTCGGCGTCGGCTGGAAGGTGCTGAGCCGGCCGGTCCCGCCGGCCGCCGAGCCGTCCCTCACCGTGCGTGAGGTCGACGCCCGGCTGACCGGGCTGGGCAAGGTCTCCGGTCCGGGCTCGCAGGCCGAGCGCGCCCGGATCGTGGGCGAGTTGCTGGGCGCGGCGACCGCGGACGAGCAGCGCTTCCTGCTGGGGCTGATCGGCGGCGAGGTGCGGCAGGGCGCCCTGGACGCGGTGGCCGTGGAGGGGCTCGCGCGGGCGACCGGCGCGGACCCGGCGGACGTCCGCCGGGCGGTGATGCTCGCCGGGTCCCTGCAGACGGTGGCCGGGGCGCTGCTGGCGGAAGGGCCGCCGGCCCTCGCCCGGTTCCGGCTCACCGTGGGCCGCCCGGTGCTGCCCATGCTGGCGCACACCGCCTCCTCGGTGACGGAGGCGGTGGCGAAGCTGGGCGCCTGCGCGGTCGAGGAGAAGCTGGACGGCATCCGGGTCCAGGTCCACCGGGACGGCGACACCGTCCGCGTCTTCACCCGCACCCTCGACGACATCACCGACCGCCTCCCCGAGGTGACGGCCGCCGCACGGGAGCTGACGGGCGACCGGTTCGTCCTGGACGGCGAGGTGATCTCCCTCGACGCCGACGGCCGCCCCCGCTCCTTCCAGGAGACGGCGGGCCGAGTCGGCTCCCGGACGGACGTGGCGAAGGCGGCGCGGGAGGTCCCGGTCTCCCCCGTCTTCTTCGACGCGCTCTCGGTCGACGACCACGACCTCCTCGACCTCCCCTTCGCCGAACGGCACGCGCGGCTGGCCCGCCTGGTCCCCGAGCCGATGCGGGTGCGCCGGGCGCTGGTGTCGGGGCCGGGGGACTCGACGGCCGCGGCGGACACGACGGCGGCCGAGGACTTCCTCGCGGCCACCCTCGCCCGCGGTCACGAGGGCGTGGTCGTCAAGGCGCTCGACGCCCCCTACAGCGCCGGCCGTCGGGGCGCCTCCTGGCTGAAGGTCAAGCCGGTGCACACCCTCGACCTGGTCGTCCTGGCCGCCGAGTGGGGCCACGGCCGGCGCACCGGCAGGCTCTCCAACCTCCACCTCGGCGCCCGCACCCCGGACGGCTCCTTCGCCATGCTCGGCAAGACCTTCAAGGGCCTGACCGACGCCCTGCTGGAATGGCAGACCACCCGCCTCAAGGAACTGGAGGTCTCGGACGACGGCTGGGTGGTGACCGTACGACCCGAACTCGTCGTCGAGATCGCCTACGACGGCCTGCAGCGGTCCACCCGCTACCCCGCCGGTGTCACCCTGCGCTTCGCCCGGGTCGTCCGCTACCGCGAGGACAAGCGGCCTCAGGAGGCCGATACCGTGGAGACCCTGCTGGCCGCCCACCCGGAGGTACGGCCGTGACGGAACCGAGGCGAAGCGCCGGACTGCTGTTGTTCCGGCATACCGACAACGGCCTTGAGGTGTTGCTCGGCCATATGGGCGGCCCGTTCTTCGCGAAGAAGGACGCGGGTGCGTGGACCGTCCCCAAGGGCGAGTACGAGCCCGACGAGCCCCCCTGGGAGGCGGCCCGGCGCGAGTTCCAGGAGGAGCTGGGCCTGCGGCCGCCGGACGGCGAGGCCATCGGACTCGGTGAGGTCCGGCAGACCAACGGCAAGATCGTCACGGCGTGGGCGATCGAGGCCGACCTGGACCCGGCCTCGATCGCCCCCGGCACCTTCGTGATGGAGTGGCCGCCGCGGTCGGGCCGGATCCAGGAGTTCCCGGAGCTGGACCGGGTGGCCTGGCTCGGCCCCGACCGGGCCCGTGAGCTGATCGTCAAAGCCCAGGCCGCGTTTCTCGACCGGCTGGCGGAGCACACGGGCTGAACAGAGCCCCCTACGTTGCGATCGGCCCGGCCGCGCGGGAAGGTCATATCAAGCTCGCTCCCAGGGAGGTCAGCCATGCCCATCGCCACGGTCAATCCGGCGAACGGCGAGACGCTCGAAACGTTCGAAGCCATGGACGAGGACGAGCTCGAACGCCGGCTCGAACTCGCGGAGGCCACGTTCCGTACGTACCGCACGAGCGCCTTCGCCGAGCGCGCCCGGCTGCTGCACCGGGCCTCCGACCTGCTGGACGCGGACCAGGAGGACATCGCGCGCACGATGACCACCGAGATGGGCAAGCCGGTCAAGCAGGCCCGCGCGGAGGCCGCGAAGTGCGCGAAGGCGATGCGCTGGTACGCCGACCACGCGGAGGAGCTGCTGGCCGACGAGGAGCCGGCCGAGACGGACGTGAAGGACTCCGGCGCGTCCCGGGTCCGGGTGCGCTACCGGCCCATCGGCCCGGTGCTCGCCGTGATGCCCTGGAACTTCCCGCTCTGGCAGGTCGTCCGCTTCGCCGCGCCCGCGCTGATGGCGGGCAACGTGGGCCTGCTCAAGCACGCGTCGAACGTCCCGCAGACCGCCCTGTACCTGGAGGACCTGTTCCACCGGGCGGGCTTCCCGGAGGGCTGCTTCCAGACCCTGCTGATCGGCTCCGGGGCGGTCGACGACATCCTGCGCGACGAGCGGGTGCGGGCGGCGACACTCACCGGCAGCGAGCCCGCGGGCCGCGCGGTCGCCGCCACCGCCGGGGAGATGATCAAGAAGACGGTGCTGGAGCTGGGCGGCAGCGACCCCTACGTGGTGATGCCCTCGGCGGACATCGACCGCGCCGCACGGATCGCGGTCACCGCGCGCGTGCAGAACAACGGGCAGTCCTGCATCGCCGCGAAGCGGTTCATCGTGCACACGGCCGTCTACGACGCGTTCGCCGAGCGGTTCGTGGCGGGCATGGAGGCGCTGCGCACGGGCGACCCGATGGACGAGGGGACGGACGTCGGGCCGCTGGCGAGCGAGCAGGGACGCAAGGACCTGGAGGAACTGGTCGAGGACGCCAGGCGGTCGGGTGCCGAGGTGCTGTGCGGCGGGCAGCGGCCGGACGGGCCCGGCTGGTACTACCCGCCGACCGTCCTCGCCGGGATCCACCGCGACATGCGCATCCACCGCGAGGAGGCGTTCGGGCCGGTGGCCACGCTGTACCGGGCCGGGGACCTGGACGAGGCGGTGCTCATCGCGAACGACTCGCCCTTCGGGCTGAGTTCGAACGTGTGGACGCGGGACGAGGCCGAGGTGGACCGGTTCGTCCGGGATCTGGAGGCCGGTGGCGTGTTCGTCAACGGCATGACCGCCTCCCACCCGGCGTTCCCCTTCGGCGGGGTGAAGCGGTCCGGATACGGCCGTGAGCTGTCCGGGCACGGAATCCGGGAGTTCTGCAACATCACCACCGTTTGGCAGGGTGCGTGAGGGTCGCGCGGCTACGATCCCCGGTGTGAACCGCGAAGTGACTCTGCCTCTGATCGTCGACAACCGCGGTACCTTGCAGGTGGCCGCGGCCGACGTGAGTAAGTTGTTGCGGACCATGGGCGGGCGGTGGCTGCGTCTGGTGGAGGCCGGGGAGAGCGGGCTGGACGAGGACACGGTGGCGGCGCTGACGATCGAGCTGGCGAAGCTTGCGGATCGGATCGACGTGGCTTGTATCGCCCATAGCAGTGGGGAGTGAGGGTCGTTCGGCGGGTGCGGGTGGGTGGGGGCTGGTCGCGCCCACGCGGCGGAGCCGCATATCGATACAGCCCCGCGCCCCTTTACGTAAGTCCAGCCAGCGACGTCCAGAACATCTGCTCGTACGACTGGAGCAGGCGGCCGTAGGAGTAGACTCGTCCCTCGTCCAGTCGGCCGGTGGACAGGCCCGCCTCCACCGCTGCCTCTGCCTTGTGGTCCAGGGCGGGGGCCGGTGCTGCGAAGAAGTCGAAGAAGGCGCAGGCGTCGTCGGTGAAGGCGTAGTGCGTGCGCAGGGCCTCGGCGATGGTCGCGCAATAGGTGCCCCACGTAGCGAAGTTGGCCGTGATGGCCAGGACGGCGTCCGCCGGGGTCGCGTTCAGGGCGAGCCAGGAGATGTACGCCGGGTACGCCTGGCAGCCCGGTAGGGGCTCGTACGCTTGCATGCGCTGCTCATCCACTTCGCACGCCGCCATGAACGCGCCCAGCCGCTCTGCCGCCAGTTCCTCGCCCTCGGCCAGCATGGTGAAGAACCCGGCGGCCGCGGGCTCCTCGGCGGCGCGCTGCGCCAGATGCACGAACGCGCGGTGGTCGGCGGGAATCACGTGGTGTTGTTCCAGGGCCAGGACGGCGAGTGTCTCCAGACTCGCCCGGCCGCTGGCGACGGGGGGAACAAATGGATTCGCGTTCGGGTCCGGGGACAGCTCTGACCTGGTCGTTTTCAGCAGTTCCGCAGCCGTGCGGGGCATTGTTTCCTCCTCGTCGGGATTCATCGGCGCCGCTCCGACCCTGACACGGGGTCACCGGTTCGGAGTAGTCCGGCGAGAGATCATCGCCCTCACGGGTGATCGTGAGAAAACCACCTCCTGAGGTGAACCACCTTCTGGCCGGCGGGGTCAAAACCCGCCGGAAGGCTGAAAGCAGGCACGGTTCATGGCGACTTTGTGCAAGCCCTCAGTGTCGGTCCCGGAGTACGTGATCACGATGGAGGAGACGCTGGAACTGGCGCGCTCCCACCACGAGAACCACCCGCAGCTGCCGTTGGCGCTGAGACTGATCGAGAACACGGGCGTTCGCACCCGGCACATCGTGCAGCCGATCGAGGAAACCCTCAAGCACCCCGGCTTCGAGGAGCGCAACAAGCTCTACGAGGTCGAGGCCAAGGCCCGGGTCCCCGCAGTCATCCAGCGGGCACTCGACGACGCCGAACTGCTCACCAGCGACATCGACGTGATCATCTACGTCTCGTGCACGGGCTTCATGATGCCCTCGCTCACGGCGTGGCTGATCAACGAGATGGACTTCGACTCCACCACCCGCCAGATCCCCATCGCCCAGCTGGGGTGCGCGGCCGGCGGAGCGGCCATCAACCGGGCGCACGACTTCTGCTCGGCGTACCCGGACGCCAACGCGCTCATCGTGGCCTGCGAGTTCTGCTCGCTGTGCTACCAGCCGACCGACCTCGGCATCGGCTCGCTCCTGTCCAACGGCCTCTTCGGTGACGGCATCGCCGCCGCCGTGGTCCGCGGCAAGGGCGGCAACGGCGTCGAGCTCGAACGCAACGGCTCGTACCTGATCCCGAAGACCGAAGAGTGGATCATGTACGACGTCCGGGCCACCGGGTTCCACTTCCTGCTGGACAAGCGGGTCCCGGCGACCATGGAGCCGCTGGCTCCGGCCCTGCAGGACCTGGCGGGACTGCACGGCTGGGACGCCTCCGACCTGGACTTCTACATAGTCCACGCCGGCGGGCCGCGGATCCTGGACGACCTGAGCAAGTTCCTCCAGGTCGACCCGCACGCGTTCCGGTTCAGCCGGGCCACGCTCACCGAGTACGGCAACATCGCCAGCGCCGTCGTCCTGGACGCACTGCGCCGGATGTTCGACGAGGGCGGTGCCGAGCACCGGGCGCGCGGCCTGCTCGCCGGCTTCGGTCCCGGCATCACCGCGGAAATGTCGCTGGGTCGCTGGCGGCGTACGGACGAAGAGGCGGCATAACCGAGATGACGCTCACCGAACCACTCGACCCCGCGGAAGAGGCCGACGGCGAGGTCACCTGTCCGGTCCGGCACTGGAAGGTGCCGGACCTGGCGGGGGTGGACTTCGACCCCACCCTGGCCGAGCTGATGCGGGAGGGACCGGTCACCCGGATCCAGCTCCCCAACGGCGAGGGCTGGGCGTGGCTGGTCACCCGGTACGACGACGTACGGATGGTGGCCAACGACCCCCGGTTCAGCCGTGAGGCGGTGATGGAGCAGCCGGTCACCCGGCTCGCCCCGCACTTCATCCCGGACCGCGGCGCGGTCGGCTTCCTGGACCCGCCCGACCACACGCGGCTGCGCCGCTCGGTGGCCTCCGCGCTCACCACCAAGGGCGTGGAGCGGGTCCGGGAGAAGGCCCGCCGGATGCTGGACGAGCTCGTCGACGAGCTCGTCCAGGACGGGCCGCCCGCCGATCTCACGGCGACGATCCTGAGCCCGTTCCCCATCGCGGTGATCTGCGAGGTGATGGGCGTGCCGGCCGCCGACCGGCACACCATGCACATCTGGACCCAGCGGATCCTCTCCTCGTCGCACGGCAAGGAGGTCAGCGAGAAGGCCAAGCGCGAGATGGGCGCCTACTTCGCCGATCTCGTCGGGCTGCGCGACAACAGCACGGGCGAGGACGTCTGCTCGCTGCTGGGCGCCGCGGTGGGCCGGGGCGAGGTCACCCTGGAGGAGGCCGTCGGTCTGGCCGTCCTCCTCCAGATCGGCGGCGAGGCGGTCACCAACAACAGCGGGCAGATGTTCTACCTGCTGCTGACCCGCCCCGACCTCCTGGACCGGCTGCGCACCGACCCGGGGATCCGCCCCCGGGCGATCGACGAGCTCCTGCGCTACATCCCGCACCGCAGCGCGGTCGGGCTGTCCCGGATCGCCCTGCAGGACGTGGAGATCAAGGGCGTACGGATCCGCGCGGGCGATCCGATCTACGTCTCGTACCTGGCCGCCAACCGCGACCCGGACGTCTTCCCGGACCCCGAGACGATCGACTTCACCCGCAGTCCCAACCCGCATGTGTCCTTCGGGTTCGGCCCGCACTACTGTCCCGGCGGCCAGCTCGGCAGGCTGGAGGAGGAACTCCTCGTCGACGCCCTGCTGGACCGGCTGCCCGGGCTGCGGCTCGCCGTACCCCCGGAGCAGGTGCCCTTCCGAAAGGGCGCGCTGATCCGGGGACCCGAGGCCCTTCCGGTGACCTGGTGAGTGGCCCATGACCACGACCGAGGGACTCCTCGTACCACCGGGCCACGGGCGCGTGGTCCACACGCCGGCCCAGCGGGTCACCTTCAAGGTGACCGGCACGCACTCGCGGATGGCCTCCACCTTCGAGGTGGAGGTCCCCCCGGGCTTCGACGTGGGCGCCCATGTGCACACCCGCAGCGAGGAGTTGTTCTACGTCCTCGAAGGCGAGCTGGACGTCCTCGCCTTCGAGCCCCGCATCCGCACCCCCGACAACTGGCAGCGGTGGGAGTCGAGTTCGGGCACCAGGGTGGTACGGGCCACCCCGGGCACGGTGATCGTCGTGCCACCGGGATGCCCCCACGCCTTCGCCAACCCGACGGAGACCCCGGCGAGGATGTTCTTCCAGGCCTCGCCGCCACCCGACCACGAGCGCTACTTCGAGGAACTCCTGGAGATCCTCGACAGCGACGGCCCTCCGAACCTCGAGGCCATCGAGGAACTCCGCAAGCGCTACGACATCGAGCAACTCACCCCTTTGAAGCACCGGTGACTGCGCCAACCTGTTCGGGGGCGCTGGGGGTACCCCCGGCCGAAGGCTGGGGGAGGAACTGCGCGACCAGCCACTGACGGCCGTCGGTCCGCAGCACGCCGCACCCCCTACGGCGCTACCGAATCGGCATCCCCGAAAGCGTCCGGGCGATCACCAACCGCTGGATCTCACTCGTCCCCTCGAAGATCGTGTAGATCGCCGCATCCCGGTGCATCCGCTCCACCGGATACTCCCGCGTGTACCCGTTGCCGCCCAGGATCTGGATCGCCTGGGCGGTCACCTTCTTCGCCGTCTCGCTCGCGAACAGCTTCGACATCGACCCCTCGGCCGCGGTGAACGGCTTGCCGTTGATCGCCATCCAGGACGCCCGCCACACCAGCAGCCGGGACGCGTCGATGGACGTCCGCATGTCCGCGAGCTGGAAGGCGATCCCCTGGTTGTCGATGATCGGCCGCCCGAACTGCTCACGGGTCATGGCGTAGTCGAGGGCGACCTCGTACGCGGCGCGTGCGGTACCGACCGCCATCGCACCGACGGCCGGACGCGAGGCCTCGAACGTGGCCATCGCCGCGTTCTTGACCCTCCCCCAGCCTTCGGCCGGGGGGACCCCCACGCCGCCCGACTTCGCCCGCTCCCGGGCCCGGGCGAGGCGCTCGTCCAGCTTCTCCTTGCCGCCGAGCAGGCAGGACCCGGGCACCCGGACGTTGTCCAGGACGACCTCGGCGGTGTGCGAGGCGCGGATGCCGTGCTTCTTGAACTTCTGGCCCTGGGCGAGTCCCGGGGTGCCCGGCGGGACTATGAAGGACGCGTGGCCCTTGGAGCCCAGCTCGGCGTCGACGACCGCGACGACCACGTGGACGTTGGCGATGCCGCCGTTGGTCGCCCAGGTCTTCGTGCCGTTGATCACCCACTCGTCCTTGGCCTCGTCGTAGACGGCCCGGGTGCGCATGGAGCCGACGTCGGAGCCGGCGTCGGGCTCGGAGGAGCAGAACGCGGCGACCTTGACGTCGTTGGGGTCGCCGTACATCTGGGGGATCCAGGTGCCGATCTGCTCCTCGGTGCCGTTGGCGAGGACGCCGACGGCGGCGAGACCCGTGCCCACGATGGAGAGGGCGATGCCCGCGTCGCCCCAGAAGAGCTCCTCCATGGCCATCGGGATGCCGAGGCCGGTGGCGTCGAAGTACTGCTGGGCGTAGAAATCCAGGGAGTAGATGCCGACCTTCGCGGCTTCCTGGATGACCGGCCAGGGAGTCTCCTCACGCTCGTCCCATTCGGCGGCCGCGGGGCGGATGACGTCGGCGGCGAAGCCGTGCAGCCAGTCCCGGACCTCCTTCTGTTCGTCGTTGAGTTCCATGGTGAACTCGGCCATGACCCCTCCAGCGGCGGCGCATAATGTGTTACTAGCGGTAACCCGAGTCTGTTACTCGTCGGTAGGAAAAGTCAACTCCCAAGGTCACCTCGGCAGCCAGTTCGAGACGGTGTGGTCGCCAGGTGTTAGTTTGCGCAGGCAGTACCGAAACAGCACGGGGTGGGGAGAGCACATGGACACCACACGGACCGAACAGCAGAGGTCCGCCGACCGCCGGCGGCGCGAGCTGCTGGAGGCCGCCGACCGGGTGGTGCTGCGCGACGGCCCACAGGCCTCGATGAACGCGATCGCGGCGGAGGCCGGCATCACCAAACCGATCCTCTACCGCCATTTCGGCGACAAGGGCGGGCTGTACGCGGCGCTCGCCAAGCGGCACACGGACGCGCTGCTCAACTCCCTGCGGGCCGCGCTGGACGCTCCCGCGGAGCGCCGTGAGCGGGTCGAGGCGACCCTGGACACGTACCTCGCGGCGATCGAGGCGCGGCCTCAGGTGTACCGGTTCCTGATGCACCCCGCCGAGGGCAGCACGGGCACCGACCAGGGGTTCGACGTGGGAAAGCACTCGGCTCCGTTGCTCCGGCGGATGGGTGAGGAACTGGCGCAGGTCATCGAGGACCGGCTGGACCTGGGGCCCAGCAGCCAGCAGCTGGCCAGGGTGTGGGGACACGGCATCGTCGGCATGATGCACGCCGCCGGGGACTGGTGGCTGGGGGAACGACCGTGTTCTCGTGCGGAGTTGGTGAAGAGTCTGGCCGACCTGCTGTGGGGGCGGCTGGCCGCCGCCGGGGACAGGGTAGGAGGTCCGGGGTTCTGACGGTCACCGGTGCCAGGAGGACTTCGCCACCTGTCGCAGCAGCCTGCGCCTGCGCCAGCCCGTGACGTGGTCCGCGTACACGCGGCCCTCCAGGTGGTCGGTCTCGTGCTGGAGGCATCTCGCGAAGAAGCCCGTGCCGTGGATCGTGATCGGGTCACCCTGTGCCGTGAAGCCCTCCACGACCGCGTGGTCGTACCGTTCCGTGCCCGCCTCCAGGCCCGGCAGGGACAGGCAGCCCTCCGGGCCGCGGAGCGTCACGCCGTCGGCCGCCACCAGACGCGGGTTCACGACATGGCCCAGGTGGCGGACCTCCTCGTCGTCGGGGCAGTCGTATACGAACACCCGCAGCGACTCCCCCACCTGGTTGGCCGCGAGGCCCACGCCCTCGGCCGCGTACATCGTGGCGAACAAGTCCTCCACCAGCCGGGAGAGTTCGGGGCCGAAGTCGGTGACCTCGGCGCAGGGGGCGTGCAGGACGGGATCGCCGAGCAGGGTGAGGGGCCGGACCCGCCCGCGGGCGCCCGGAATGGAACCGTGTCGCATGGCCGCAAGGGTACGGTTCGACTCGGCCCCTGCTCGCCGCGCAGGCATGGGCCGGAATTCGGGTGTGCGAACGGATATCGATAGGCTGAGGTGCACACACACCACGTTGCCGGATGGCTGAGGCGCGGCGCGTACGCAAGGAGGATCGAGATCTGATGGCAGGCAACTCGGACCCGCTCACGCCGCGGGCCAAGCTGGCCGTGACCGCGGGCAAGGCGGTCGCGGCGGCGTCCCGGGCAGCGGGGCGCGGCAGCGGATCCGTGATCGGCGGCCGGGTCGCGCTCAAACTCGACCCCGACCTGCTCGCCCGGCTGGCCACGCACCTGGACGTCACGCTCGTCTCGGCGACGAACGGCAAGACGACCACGACCAGGCTCATCGCCGAGGCGCTGAAGGCCGCGGGCCCGGTCGTGTCGAACGCGCTCGGCGCCAACATGCCCGCCGGCATCACCTCGGCGCTGGCCGGCGGCTCGGACGCCAAGTTCGGTGTCATCGAGGTCGACGAGAAGTACCTGGCCGGAGTGGCCCGGGACACCGCGCCGAAGTGCATCGCCCTGCTCAACCTCTCCCGCGACCAGCTCGACCGCGCCGCCGAGACCCGGATGCTCGCCGAGAACTGGCGCGAGGGCCTCGCCGGGTCGAAGGCCGTCATCGTGGCGAACTGCGACGACCCGCTGGTGGTGTGGGCCGCGTCCTCCTCCCCCAACGTGGTCTGGGTCGCCGCCGGGCAGATGTGGAAGGACGACGCCTGGTCGTGCCCGTCCTGCGGTGGCGTGATGCAGCGCCCGGGCGACGACTGGTTCTGCGGCGAGTGCGGCTTCCGGCGGCCGACGCCGAGCTGGGTGCTCTCCGGGGACCACGTCCTCGACCCGCACGGGTCCGCCTGGCCGATCCATCTGCAGCTGCCCGGGCGCGCCAACAAGGCCAACGCCGCCTCCTCGGCCGCCGTCGCCGCCGTCTTCGGGGTGCCGCCGCAGGTAGCCCTGGAGCGGATGTACCAGGTGCAGGCGGTCGCGGGACGCTACGACGTCGTGCAGTTCCAGAACCGCGATCTGCGGCTGCTCCTTGCCAAGAACCCGGCCGGCTGGCTGGAGACGTTCTCGCTGATCGACCCGCCGCCGGCGCCGGTGATCCTCTCGGTGAACGCGCGCGGCGCGGACGGCACCGACACCTCCTGGCTGTGGGACGTGGACTACACCCGGCTCACCGGCCACCCGATCCTCGTGCTCGGTGACCGCAAGCTGGACCTCGCGGTGCGGCTGGAGGTCGCGGGCCAGCACTTCCAGGTCTGCGACAGCCTCGACCAGGCCGTGCAGATGTGCCCGCCCGGCCGGATCGAGGTCATCGCGAACTACACCGCGTTCCAGGACCTGCGCCGCCGCGTCGGCAACTGACCACGAAGGACAGAGACTTCATGAGCGACAACCAACTGCGGCTGGTGTGGATCTACCCGGACCTGCTCAGCACCTACGGCGACCAGGGCAACGCGCTCGTCGTGGAGCGCCGGGCCCGGCAGCGCGGTCTCGACGTGGCCCGGCTGGACGTGCGCAGCGACCAGCCGATCCCGACCTCCGGCGACATCTACCTGATCGGCGGCGGCGAGGACCGTCCGCAGCGGCTCGCGGCCGAGCGGCTGCGCCGGGACGGGCACCTGTACCGGGCGGTGGAGAACGGCGCGATCGTGTTCTCGGTGTGCGCCGGCTACCAGATCCTCGGGCACGAGTTCATCAACGACCTGGGCCAGCGCGAGCCCGGCCTCGGCCTGCTGGACGTGACGACCGTGCGCGGCACCGGCGAGCGGTGTGTCGGTGACGTCCTCGCCGACATCGACCCGCGCCTCGGGCTGCCCCAGCTCACCGGGTTCGAGAACCACCAGGGCGTCACCCAGCTCGGCCCCACCGCCCGCCCCTTCGCCCGGGTCCAGCTGGGCCGGGGCAACGGCACCGGGGACGGCACGGAGGGCGCGTACAACGAGACCGTCTTCGGTACGTACATGCACGGGCCGGTCCTCGCCCGCAACCCGCTCATCGCCGACCTGCTGCTGAAGCTGGCGCTCGACGTCAACGCGCTGCCGCCGATCGACGACCGCTGGTACGAGGCCCTGCGGGGCGAGCGGATCGAGGCCGCCCAGCAGCCCGCCTGAGCTGTACCGGAGAGGTGGATTCCGGGCCCGCCTGACAGGGTGTCCGCTCACATGTGCGGGCACGTCCAGCAGGCGGACGCCCGGTACGGAATGACCCCCTTGCGCCGGTAGGGTGGCCGCGATGTCAGCCGGACAGCGTGGTCCGGTCTCCGGCCCACGTGGAGAAGGTTGTTTCGGGCTATGCGCATTGGTGTCCTCACGTCCGGCGGCGACTGCCCCGGCCTGAACGCCGTCATCCGGTCCGTCGTGCACCGTGCCGTCGCCGACCACGGCGACGAGGTCATCGGCTTCCGGGACGGCTGGAAGGGCCTCCTGGAGTGCGACTACCTCAAACTCGACCTCGACGCCGTGGCCGGCATCCTGGCCCGCGGCGGCACCATCCTCGGCTCCTCCCGGGTCCAGCCCTCGCACCTGCGGGACGGCGTGGAACGGGCCAGGGGCCATGTCGCCGAGCTCGGCCTGGACGCGATCATCCCGATCGGCGGTGAGGGCACGCTGAAGGCGGCCCGGCTGATGTCCGACGCCGGTCTGCCGATCGTCGGCGTCCCGAAGACCATCGACAACGACATCGCCGTCACCGACGTCACCTTCGGCTTCGACACGGCCGTGGGCGTGGCCACCGAGGCGCTCGACCGGCTGAAGACCACCGCCGAGTCCCACCAGCGGGTGCTCGTCGTCGAGGTCATGGGGCGGCACACCGGCTGGATCGCCCTGCACTCCGGCATGGCAGCCGGCGCGCACGCCATCGTCGTACCGGAACGGCCCTTCGACATCGAGGAGTTGGCCCGCCGGGTCGGCGAGCGGTTCGAGGCGGGCAAGCGGTTCGCGATCGTCGTCGCGGCGGAGGGGGCCAAGCCGAAGGCGGGCTCCATGGACTTCGACGAGGGCGGCAAGGACATCTACGGCCACGAGCGGTTCGCCGGGATCGCCCGACAGCTCTCCATCGAGCTGGAGCAGCGGCTCGGCAAGGAGGCGCGGCCGGTCATCCTCGGGCATGTGCAGCGGGGTGGGACGCCGACGGCGTACGACCGGGTGCTGGCGACGCGGTTCGGGTGGCATGCGGTGGAGGCGGTGCACCGGGAGGAGTTCGGCCACATGACCGCGCTGCGGGGGACGGACATCGTGATGGTGCCGTTGGCGGAGGCCGTGGAGACGTTGAAGACGGTTCCTTCGCAGCGGTACGAGGAAGCGGAGACCGTGCTGTAAGGGCTGCGGTTGTGCGTCGGGTGCGGGTGGGTTGTGGCTGGTCGCGCCCACGCGGCGGCAGCCGCATATCGGCACAGCCCCGCGCCCCTTTAGGTAGGGATCGTGCACCCCGCTCACAAGCTGGGTCGGCCGCGGTTCTAATGTGGGGTCGGTAGAAACACCCCCCACGAATCAGGAGCCGCCGGATGGATCACAGCGGGCACGGCATGACGATGGATCTGCCGCCGTTCACGCTGGGGCGGGGGCTGGAGTGGTCGGCGGATCCGTTCTTTCTGGTCGCGTGTGTCGCGGGGCTCGCCCTGTACGGGTGGGGGCTGGTGCGGCTGCGGCGGCGGGGGGACGCGTGGTCCGTGGGGCGGACGGTGTCGTTCGTGGTCGGTGTGCTGACGATCATGGTCGTGATGTGCACGCGGCTGAACGACTACGGGATGGTCATGTTCAGCGTGCACATGGTGCAGCACATGGTCATCAGCATGCTGTCGCCGATCCTGATCCTGCTGGGCGCCCCGGTGACCCTGGCGCTGCGGGCGCTGCCCGTCGCCGCGAGGGGGCGCAAGGGGCCGCGTGAGCTGCTGCTGGCACTGCTGCACAGCCGGTACATGCGGATCATCACCCACCCCGCCTTCACCATCCCGCTCTTCATCGCGAGCCTGTACGCCCTCTACTTCACCCCCATCTTCGACTTCCTGATGGGTTCGAAGGCCGGGCACATCGCGATGATGGTGCACTTCCTCGCCGTCGGCGTGGTCTTCTTCTGGCCGATCATCGGCGTCGACCCGGGTCCGCACCGGCCGGGGTACCTCATGCGCATGCTGGAGCTGTTCGCCGGCATGCCGTTCCACGCCTTCTTCGGTATCGCGTTGATGATGGCGTCCGAGCCGATGGTCGAGACGTTCAAGAACCCGTCCGCCTCGCTCGGGATCGACGCGCTCTCCGACCAGAACGCGGCCGGCGGGATCGCCTGGGCGTTCAGCGAGATCCCGTCCGTGCTGGTACTGATCGCCCTGCTGTTCCAGTGGTACGGCTCCGAGCAGCGCCAGGCCCGCCGCAAGGACCGGGCCGCCGACCGGGACGGCGACAAGGAGCTCGAGGCGTACAACGCGTACCTGGCCTCGCTGCACGCGCGCAAGGGCTGAGACGCCTTTCCGTCTCTCCGTGCCCCGTGGACGCCGAACCCGGGGCACCATGGAGGGAGACGGACCATGAGGAGGGTGTCGTGATGCCCGGTTCTGCGAACGGTTCGAACGGTTCCACCAAGGCGATGGGGGTCCTCACCGTTGGGGGACTCGTGGTGGTGACGGCGTACACGGTGGCGCTCGGCAGCAACGGCTGGCTGTGGTTCGGGTGGGTGGTGCTGGGGTTGCTGACGCTCGCGATGGTCGTCACCCAGAGCAGCGGCTGACCGCTCAGTCCGGGGTGAGGCGAGCGGCCTGGTGCACCCCGGGCTGGTACTTCGGCAGCCTGGCGGTGATCTTCATGCCCGCTCCGACCGCGGTCTCGATGACGAGGCCGTGGTCGTCGCCGTACACCTGGCGGAGCCGGTCGTCGACGTTGGACAGGCCGATGCCGCCGGTGGGGCTGAGCTCGCCGGCGAGGATCCGGCGCAGCAGGACGGGGTCCATGCCCACGCCGTCGTCCTCGATGACGACCAGCGCCTCGGCGCCCTCGTCCTGGGCGGTGATCTGGATGTGGCAGGTGCCGGTCTTGCCCTCCAGTCCGTGCTTGACGGCGTTCTCGACGAGCGGCTGGAGGCAGAGGAAGGGCAGGGTGACCGGGAGCACCTCGGGGGCGATCTGGAGGGTGACCGTGAGGCGGTCGCCGAAGCGGGCCCGGACCAGCGCCAGGTAGTGGTCGATGGCGTGGAGCTCGTCGGCGAGGGTGGTGAAGTCGCCGTGCCTGCGGAACGAGTAGCGGGTGAAGTCGGCGAACTCCAGGAGCAGTTCGCGGGCGCGCTCGGGGTCGGTGCGCACGAACGAGGCGATCACCGCGAGCGAGTTGAAGATGAAGTGCGGGGAGATCTGGGCGCGCAGGGCGCGGATCTCGGCCTCGATGAGCCGGGTGCGCGAGCGGTCGAGGTCGGCCAGCTCCAGCTGGACGCTGACCCAGCGGGCGACCTCGCCGGCCGCGCGGACCAGTACGGCGGACTCGCGCGGGGCGCAGGCGACCAGGGTGCCGTGGACGCGGTCGTCGACGGTGAGAGGGGCGATCACGGCCCAGCGGAGGGGGCAGTCGGGCACCTCGCAGTGCAGCCGGAAGGCCTCGCCGCGGCCGGACTCCAGCGGTCCGGCGAGGCGTTCCATGATCTCGGTGCGGTGGTGGCCGCCGACGCCGTCCCAGACCAGCAGGTTCTCGTGGTCGGTGAGACAGAGCGCGTCGGTGCCGAGCAGGGTGCGCAGCCGGCGGGCGGAGCGGCGGGCGGTCTCCTCGGTGAGGCCGGCGCGCAGCGGGGGCGCGGCGAGGGACGCGGTGTGCAGGGTCTCGAAGGTGGCGTGTTCGACCGGGGTGCCCAGGCCGCCGCCGAGGCGCTCGGGGCGGGCGGTGCGGCGGCCCAGCCAGAAGCCGGCGGCGAGCAGCGGGAGCACGGCCACCAGGAGACCGGCGAGGAATCCGGTCACAGCCGCACCTCGCGGGGTCCGGTGGTCTCCGCGCGCAGCTCTTCCGGCAGGTGGAAGCGGGCGAGGACGGCGGCCGTTCCGGGCGGGACCCGGCCCGGGGTCGCCAGGGACACCAGGATCATGGTGAGGAAGCCCAGCGGGACCGACCAGAGCGCGGGCCAGGCGAGCAGCGCGTGCACGGAGCCGGTGCCCGGGAAATCGGCCATGGTCGCGGCCACCGCGCAGAACGCCGAGCCGCCGCCGACCAGCATCCCGGCCGCGGCGCCGGGCGGGGTCAGCCGCCGCCACCAGATGCCGAGGACGAGCAGCGGGCAGAAGGAGGAGGCCGACACGGCGAAGGCCAGCCCGACGGCGTCGGCCACCGGCAGTCCGCCGACGAGCACGCCGGCGGCGAGCGGCACGGCCATGGCGAGCACGGTGCCGAGTCGGAAGTGGCGCACGCCGCGGGACGGGAGGACGTCCTGGGTGAGGACTCCGGCGACCGCCATGGTCAGTCCGGAGGCGGTGGAGAGGAACGCGGCGAAGGCGCCGCCCGCCACCAGCGCGCCGAGGAGATCGCCGCCGAGGCCGCCGATGACCCGGTCGGGCAGCAGCAGGACGGCCGCGTCCGCGTTGCCGGTGAGGGTGAGTTCGGGGGTGTAGAGGCGGCCGAGGGCGCCGTAGACGGGCGGCAGCAGGTAGAAGAGGCCGATCAGGGCGAGGACGGCGACTGTGGTGCGGCGGGCGGCGACGCCGTGCGGGCTGGTGTAGAAGCGGACGACGACGTGCGGCAGCCCCATGGTGCCGAGGAAGGTGGCGAGGATCAGGCCGTACGTGGCGTACAGCGGGCGTTCCTCGCGGCTCTCGGCGAGCGAGGTGGACATGCCGCCGTTGGTGCCCCGGTCGGTGGCGGGGACCCGGGTGCCCTTGGCGAAGGTCAGGCGGGTGCCGGCGGCGATGCGGTGGGTGCCCTCGGGGAGGGTGAGCCGGGTGTCGTCGTGCGGGCGGCCGTCGACCGTGCCGGTGACGGTGACCGTGAGGGGGCGGTCGAGCTTGAGGGCGAGGGTGTCCTGGACGTCGACGGTGCGCCGGTCGCGGAAGGCGGCCGGTTCGTCGAAGGCGTGGGTGGGGGCGCCGGCGCCCTGCCAGGCAAGGATCAGGAAGAGGGCGGGGACCAGCAGGGCGGTGAGTTTCAGCCAGTACTGGAAAGCCTGGACGAAGGTGATGCTGCGCATCCCGCCGGCGGCCACGGTGGCCACCACGACCACGGCCACGATGAGTCCGCCGAGCGCGTCGGGCGCGCCGGTGAGGACCGTCAACGTCAGTCCGGCGCCCTGGAGTTGGGGCAGCAGGTACAGCCAGCCGACGCCCACTACGAACGCCCCGGCCAGCCGCCGTACCGGCTGCGAGGCGAGCCGGGCCTCGGCGAAGTCGGGCAGGGTGTAGGCGCCGGAGCGGCGCAGCGGGGCGGCGACGAAGAGCAGCAGGACCAGGTAGCCGGCGGTGTAGCCGACCGGGTACCAGAGCATGTCGGGGCCCTGGACCAGGACCAGGCCCGCGATGCCCAGGAAGGAGGCGGCGGAGAGGTACTCGCCGCTGATCGCGGCCGCGTTGAGGCGGGGGCCGACGGTGCGGGAGGCGACGTAGAAGTCGGAGGTGGTCCGGGAGATGCGCAGGCCGAAGGCGCCGACGAGGACGGTCGCGACGACGACCAGGGCGACGGCGGGGACGGCGTAGCTGGAGTTCATCTGTCCTCGTCGCGGCTGGAGTTCATCGGTCCTCGACGAGGCGGACGAAGTCCTCCTCGTTGCGTTCGGCGCGGCGCACGTACCAGCGGGCCAGCAGGATCAGCGGGGCGTAGAGGCAGAAGCCGAGCACCAGCCATTCCAGGCGGCGGGCGTCGGGGGCGGCGGCGAAGACCAGCGGCAGCGGCCCGACGAGGAGGACCAGGACCGCGAACACGACCAGGGCGGCGCGGAGTTGGGTGCGCATGAGGGAGCGGACATAGGTGTGGCCGAGGGTGGTCTGCTCGTCGATCTCGGTGCGCGGCCGGTAGTAGCCGGAGGTGTGGCGGCTGCGGCGGGGCGGGCCGGTGACGACCACCCGGCGCTCGGCGGGGTCCGTGGGCATCGTCAGGCCCTCCTCATCAGCAGGTCCCGCAGTTCGCGCGCGTGGCGTCGGCTGACCTGGAGTTCCTCGCCGCCGACCAGGACGCTCACCGTGCCCGCGTCCAGACGGAGTTCGCCGATGTGGCGGAGGGCGACCAGGTGGCGGCGGTGGATGCGGACGAAGCCGCGGGAGTGCCAGCGGTCCTCCAGGGTGGAGAGGGGGATGCGCACGAGGTGGCTGCCGCGGTCGGTGTGCAGGCGGGCGTAGTCGCCCTGGGCCTCGACGTGGGTGATGTCGTCGACGGCCACGAACCGGGTCACACCGCCGAGTTCGACGGGTATGTGGTCGGGGTCGGGTTCGTGCACCGGTATCCGCGGTGCGGTACCGCGCAGTTCGGCGACCCGGCGTACGGCCTCCGCGAGGCGTTCCTTCCGTACCGGCTTCAGGACGTAGTCGACGGCCTTGAGATCGAAGGCCCTTACCGCGAAGTCCTCGTGGGCGGTGACGAACACGACCAGCGGGGGCCGGGCGAAGCCGGCGAGGAGGCGGGCCATCTCCAGGCCGTCCAGGCCTGGCATCTGGACGTCGAGGAAGACCACGTCGACGGCGTCGGCGCCCAGGGGTCCGGACTCCAGGGCGCGGGTGATGCGGCGCAGCGCCTCGGTGGCGTCCCCGGCGCCCTCGACGCTTCCGATGCGCGGGTCGGCGTTGAGCAGATACAGGAGCTCCTCCAGCGAGGGGCGTTCGTCGTCGACGGCGAGGGCGCGCAGCATGAACGGAGTGTAGGCGGCGCGGCGGGGCGCTGGACATGTACCGGACGTGGACGTTCGCGCCGGATGAAGTGGTGTCCTTGCCCTGCCCGTCCCCGTGGATACAGTGCGCTCATGAACAGCGGCGCCGCCCCTTTCGACGACCTCGACCGGAAGATCACCACCGCGCTGATGGCGAACGCGCGGACCAGTTTCGCCGAGATCGGCGCGGCCATCGGGCTCTCCGCCACCGCGGTGAAGCGGCGGGTCGACCGGCTGCGCGAGACCGGGGTGATCACCGGGTTCACGGCCACCGTGACACCGTCGGCGCTCGGCTGGCGCACGGAGGCGTACGTCGAGGTGTACTGCGAGGGCGCGGCCCCGCCCCGGCGGCTCGCGGAGGTGGTGCGCAACCATCCGGAGATCACCGCGGCGATGACGGTGACCGGCGGCGCGGACGCGCTGCTGCATGTCCGGGCCCGGGACGTGGGCCACTTCGAGGAGGTGCTGGAGCGGATCCGGGTGGAGCCGTTCATCCGGAAGACGATCAGTGTGATGGTGCTGTCGCATCTGCTCCCGGAGAGCCCGGAGGCGGGCGCCACCCAGCCGGTACCCGAGTAAACGCACCGACGCTGCGTTTGTATGACTGGAGACGCAGCATTCCTGCGCAGACGCGCAATATTTATTCCTTGTCGTCCGGATCAGTCGCTTTCTACCGTGGTGTCAACCCTCAGTCGACACCGCCAGGAAAGCGGAGGAACACCTCTGTGTCCGAAAGCCGTGTGCCGCGCGTCCGGCGCTTCCTCGTCTGCGAACCCAGACACTTCGCCGTGCAGTACGCGATCAATCCCTGGATGAACCCCGACACCAGGGTCGACGTCGACCTGGCCCGGGAGCAGTGGACCGCGCTGATCAGCGCCTACCGCACCCATGGCCACAGCATCGACCGGCTGGAGCCGGTCCCCGGTCTGCCCGACATGGTCTTCGCCGCGAACTCGGCGGTCGTCGTCGGCGGCCGGGTCTTCGGCTCCCTCTTCCACGCGCCCGAGCGGCGCCCCGAGTCCACCCACTACGACCTCTGGTTCAAGACGGCGGGCTACGACGTGCACCGCCCCGGCTCGGTGGTCGAGGGCGAGGGCGACCTGGTCTGGACGGGCCGGTACCTGCTCGCCGGCACCGGCTTCCGCACCAGCCGCGAGGCGCACCGGGAGGCGCAGGAGTTCTTCGGCCACCCGGTGATCAGCCTGACCCTGGTGGACCCGTACTTCTACCACCTGGACACCGCGCTGTTCGTCCTCGACGAGGACAACATCGTGTACTACCCGGAGGCCTTCTCCGCCGGCAGCCGCGAGGTGCTGCGCCGGCTGTACCCGGACGCGGTGCTCGCCACCCGCGACGACGCCATGGCCTGGGGGCTGAACTCCGTCTCCGACGGCCGCCATGTCTTCATCGCCCCCCAGGCCGAGGCGCTCGCCGGCCGCCTCGCCGACCAGGGCTACGAGCCCGTCCCCGTCGACCTGTCGGAGTTCCACAAGGCCGGCGGCGGCATCAAGTGCTGCACCCAGGAAATCCGCTGAGGACCAGGAGATCCCCCTGATGACCGCACCCGCATCCACGCGCTCCTCCGCCGAACTGATCAAGGCGGAGGAGCCGGTCCTCGCGCACAACTACCATCCGCTGCCCGTGGTCGTCGCCCGTGCCGAGGGCGCCTGGGTGGAGGACGTCGAGGGCCGCCGCTACCTCGACATGCTGGCCGGCTACTCGGCCCTCAACTTCGGCCACCGCCACCCGGCTCTGATCGAGGCCGCGCACCGCCAGCTCGACCTGCTGACCCTGACCTCCCGCGCCTTCCACAACGACCGGCTCGCCGAATTCGCCGAGCGGCTCGCGGAGTTGACCGGTCTGGACATGGTGCTGCCGATGAACACCGGTGCCGAGGCGGTGGAGAGCGGCATCAAGGTGGCCCGCAAATGGGCCTACGACGTGAAGGGCGTCCCCGCCGACCGGGCCACGATCGTCGTCGCGGCGGACAACTTCCACGGCCGTACGACGACCATCGTCAGCTTCTCCACGGACGAGACCGCCCGCGCGGGCTTCGGCCCGTTCACCCCGGGCTTCCGGATCGTGCCGTACAACGACCTGGCCGCGCTGGAGGCGGCGGTCGACGAGACGACGGCGGCCGTGCTGATCGAGCCGATCCAGGGCGAGGCCGGGGTCCTGATCCCCGACGACGGCTATCTGACCGGGGTCCGCGAACTGACCCGGCGCAAGGGCTGTCTCTTCGTCGCGGACGAGATCCAGTCGGGTCTCGGCCGCACCGGCCGCACCCTCGCCGTGGACCACGAGGACGTCGTGCCGGACGTGCTGCTGCTCGGCAAGGCGCTGGGCGGCGGGATCGTGCCCGTGTCGGCGGTGGTGGCCCGGCGTGAGGTGCTGAGCGTGCTGCGGCCGGGCGAGCACGGCTCCACGTTCGGCGGCAACCCGCTCGCGGCGGCCGTCGGGACGGCCGTCGTGGAGCTGCTGGAGAGCGGCGAGTTCCAGCGCCGGGCGGCCGAGCTGGGCGTGGTCCTGCGGGACGGGCTGACCGCGCTGGTCGGCAAGGGCGTGGTGGGCTTCCGCTCGCGCGGGCTCTGGGCGGGCGTCGACGTCGACCCGGCGATCGGCACCGGACGGGAGATCAGCGAACGCCTGATGCGCGTGGGCGTCCTGGTCAAGGACACCCACGGCTCCACGATCCGGCTGGCCCCGCCGCTGACCGTCACGGCGGACGAACTGCGCTCGGCGCTGGCCTCGTTGGAGAAGGTCCTGGCGGCCTGAGCGCACGGCGGCCCGCTCAGGCGGCGGCCCGCTCAGGCGGCGGCCCGCTCAGGCGGCGGCCCGCTCAGGCGGCGGCCCGCTCAGGCGGCGGCCCGCTCAGGCGGCGGCCGCGCCGGTGGGCGCGGCCGCCGCCTTGTGCTCAGCCCTTGCCGAGGAGCTTGTTCATCTCCTTGATCTCGGCGTTCTGGGCGGTGACGATGGAGTCGGCCATGCTCGTGGCCGGGGCGTAGTCGCCCTTGGACTTCTCCGTGCCGGCCATCTCGACCGCGCCCTGGTGGTGCTGGACCATCATGGTCAGGAACATCGTGTCGAAGTCCGTCCCCTGGGCCTTCTTCAGCGCGGTCATGTCCTTGTCGGACATCATCCCGGACATGCCGGACATGCCGGACATGCCGGCGTGACCGCTGTGGTCCATGCCGGCCATGGGCACGTCCTCGCCCCAGGCCTTCAGCCAGCCGGTCATGGTGTTGATCTCCGGGTCCTGCGCCTTCTCGATCCGGGCGGCGAGGTCCTTGACCTGGGCCGAGGAGGCCCGGTCGGCGGCGAGCTCCGCCATCTCCAGGGCCTGCTGGTGGTGCGGGATCATGCCCTGCGCGAAGGACACGTCCTGTGCGTTGTGCGCGCCTTCGGCGGTGGCCGAGGAGGACGTCGTGGCGGACGCGCCGGACGTGGTGTCGTCGCCGCTGCCGCACGCGGTGAGGGCGAGGGCGGCGGTTGCGGTCAGCGCGACGAGGACGGCACGGGTACGCGTGGTGGTCATGCTGGATCTCCTGCGATTGCTGTGAACGGGGCACGCGGGAGCACGACCGCGGCGCTGGGCGCGCACGACCGGCTCGGGTGCCTCTAGACCCGCAGGAGTTGGAGTTCGGCCAGGTCGGGGGGCGCGCGTGCGCCGTCCGGTGCCGTGGCCGGGCGGGAGGTGGCCGCGCAGACGGCGGCGCGGACGGGGACCGGGTCCGGGACGAGCGCGGGCAGCGACGGTCCGCCGCTCACCGCGCCCGAGGCGCAGGTCGCGTCGGCGTGGTGCACAAGGCCGCCGCCGCAGTGACCGTCGTCGCCGGAGCAGCCGTCGTACACGGCGACCACGGCCGTCGGGTGCGCGACCCGCTCGTGCCCGCCGTGTCCCATGCCGCCGCCGGAGGCCAGCGCGTGCATGCCGAGCAGTCCGGCCAGCAGCCCCAGCACGAGCACGGCTCGCCACCGCCGGTACGGCGGTGGCGGGGCGGGCGGTTCGGTGGGGCGCATCGGGGCCCATCCTATGCATGCCCTGAGCGCGGCTCGGCACAGGCACCACTCCGGAGCCCGTCCGCCGGACGGGCTCTACCGGTCCCGGCAAGCCGGGTGACCGGCCGAGTGTCCGGGGTCGTCCGGGGTGGCGATCTGGTTCCAGGAGCGCAGTTTGTCGGGGTTGAGGACCACCCACACCAGTACGACATGGTGGTCGGCGATGTCGAGGCCGATGACGGCGGCGACCTGGTGGTCGTAGCGGGCGATCAGGCCGGTACGGCCGTTGACGGCGTGGGTGGTCAGGGAGGCGCGGGGGTGGCGGGCGAGGAGTGTCAGCAGGCTGTGGGCGACCTGACGGCTGCCGTGGACGGGCCTGCTCGGTGCTCGGACTTTGCCGCCGCCGTCGAAGAACGCCGTGACGTCCGGGCGCAGCAGCGACTCAAGCGGTTCGGCGTCCTCGTTCACGCAGGCCTGGCGGACGGCGCGGGCAAGGTGATCGTGCTCGGTCGGCAAGCTCCACGCACTCGGGCTGAGGGCGTCCCACGATGTCGGCCACCGAATCGGAGGGCATCCCGAAGACGCCGAACCCCTCGACGCCGGAGAACCCGCCGCCCACGAACGTGACGGTGAGCAGCCTCTGCCGCTCGGGTCCGGGCGGCAGGGACGCCGCCTGATCGAACGCGGTCATCAGCCGGTCGCGAATGGCCACGGCCTCCTCCACGTGCTTCAGGCCAATCGCCTGCTCCGCCACTCCGGGTATCGGGAAGGTGCGCGTCACGGCACCGGCGGTGACCACAAGCGTGTCGTACCGAACTTCGTAGTCCGCTCCGCTCGCGGAGCGCACGGACACCGTCCGGTCCGCGTGGCGGATCCCGGTCACGCTCCCCGCGATCAGCCGGGTCCTGCGCAGGTGTCGCCGCAACGAGACGGCAGCGTGCCGCGCCTCGACCGAACCGGCCGTCACCTCCGGCAGGAAGGGCTGGTACGTCATGTAGGGACGCCCCCACCGCCAATCAGAATCTCGCGCATCGGTCCCTCTGCTCCTTGTCTGACGCCAGACAGACCAGACGGACCTGGGTGGTGTGACACGACCGCGGCGATGAAGCGGTGGAGCCCGTCAGGGCGAGCGCGATGGGCGAGGTGTTCCCGGGGCGGTCGGTCGCACGCGAGACTGCTCAGCGCCCATCGGCCGGCCCCGGCCACAACGCCCGCACCGCGTCGGGAACCTCGGCCACAACAGCCGGATCGAGCAGAGCCACTTGGAGGATGTAGCCGGGGAGGATGGAGAGCATCGTCGACGCGATCGCCTCGGCTGTCACGTTCACGGGCAACACACCATTTTCCTGGTGCTCGCGGACCAAGGTGATCAGGTTCGCCCGGATCCGGCCCATGAAGTGGTCCATCCCCTGGGCCAGCGAGCGGTTGCGCATGGCCTCTCCCCACACCAGAACCGCGAGGCCTGCCACGTCTTCCTCGATGGACTTCACCCGGATCACGTCGAGCAGTTCCGCCATGACCTCTCCCATGGAGCGGCCCTGCTGGTTCGCGGCGACGGCGAGAGTGATGTCGAGGACATCCCGCATGTTGTCCTCGGCGATCGCGAGGATCACCTCGTCCTTGCTGGTGAAGTACCGGTACACCGCACCTGCGGACAACTGCGCCTCGGCGAAGAGGTCCTGCATGGATGTGGAGTGGAAACCGTCACGGAGGAAGCAACGGCGCGCCGCGTCCAGGATCTGCTTGCGGCGGGCGTCCATGTGCTGCTGGGTGACCTTGGGCATGGGGCCAGCCTAGCAAAGAAAACGAACATTCCATTGACGTTTACGAGCGTGGCAGGCCAGACTAGGGCCTTCAAGAAAACGGTCATTCTTTTTAGGAGAAGGTGGGTCGTGAGGAACCCCTTGTCAGGACACCGCGCATGGCGGGAAGTGCTCATCGCCGCCGTGGCACTGCCCGTAGTGATCACTCTGGCGGTGATGGCGTTCGCCTGGCCGGCGGGGCGGACCTCGCCGCGCGACGTCCCGGTAGGGATCGTGGGCACCGGGCCGGCCAGCCAGCACGCGGTGGAGGGACTGACCCGTGCGAAGCCCGGCGCGTTCGACTTCCACCTCTACCCCGACCGGCAGACCGCGCGTTCGGCGATCAAGAACCGGGATGTCTACGGCGCCTTCGCCATCTCCGGCCACGGCATCACCGTGCTGAAGACCACCGCCGCCGGCCCCGCCGTGGCGCAGCTTCTGACCGATGTCGGACAACAGCTGGCCGACAAGGCCACCCTGCAGATCGCCCAGCAGAAGGCCGCCGAACAGAAGGCGGCCGAACAGAAGGCGGCCGGTGCGCATTCCCCGGCAAAGGTCCACAAGCAGGCAGCCGACCCACAGGGGGCCGCCGACGCCGATTCCCCGGCGAAGATCCTCGTGAAGGCGGTCGACGTGGTGCCTGTCGCCGCAGCGGACCCCCGGGGTGTGGTGTTCAGTTCAGCGGTCTTCCCGCTCACGGTCTGCGGCATCATGATCGGGGCGTTCGTCACGATGGCTCGCGGCCTGTCACGGCCGCGGCACAGAGTGCTGACCCTTCTCGTCGCTTGCGCCATCGCGGCCCTGGGGGTCTATCTCGTGGCCCAGGGCTTCCTCGATGCGCTGCCCCACCACCACGTGGCCACGTGGGCGATCCTGTCACTCGACCTGCTCGCCATCAGCGCGACCGCTGCCGGGATGATCCGGCTCCTGGGGCCGGCGGGCCTCGGGCTCAGCGCCGCGCTCATGGTCTTCGTCGGGAACGCCTTCTCCGGCGCCACGTCCGCTCCGGAGATGCTCCCCAAGAGCGCGGACCACATCGGCCAGTGGCTGCCCCCGGGCGCCGGAGCCAGCCTGCTTCGCGACACCACGTACTTCGACGGCAACGCCGGCGCCGGCCACCTCGCCGTCCTCGTCCTGTGGAGCGTCATCGGGCTCACCGCGGTCCTGTTCGGCCACTGGGTCATACGGGAACCAAGGGAGGCCCGGGGCACGACGACCCCGGCCACGGGTTCCGGGATGCTGTTGCCCGCCCTGCCGGAATCCGGCGCCGCTTCACCGATGCCGCGTCACGCGCACGCCCGTCGCCATGACGCTGACGACTGACGGCTGACGCCGAGCGCTTCGTACGCACGATCAAGCCCTGGCCGCCGAGGAGTTCGGCCCGAAGGCACATTCCGCCCGCCGCCCACAGGCGCGGTCCGGCAGACCCACGGGTCGGCTTCCGACACGACCTCGACGTACCGCGCGAGGTGTTGAACCACGACACCTCGTGCCGTACCGGAACGGACACACACCATGACCACCCCACAGCGCTCTCGGGCGGTATGCCGGTCGGAACACCCGCAGTCGACCGACACCTCGCCGGCCATCGCCCGGACCTTCGCTCTGCTCAGCAGGCCCTGGAACGGCCTGATCCTCATGGCTCTGGCCAAGGACCCGGCCGACTTCGCAGGGATGCACGAGCGCGTGCCCGGCATCAGCGAGCGCATGCTCACCCGGCGCCTCCAGGAACTGACCGCGATCGACCTGGTCGTCCAGGACGTCCGTCCCGGGCCGCCGTCACGCACCCGTTACGCGCTCTCCGTACACGGCAAGGCCTTCCTCATCCCCCTGGCCGTCCTGTTCCTGTGGGCGGAGGACCACCTTCCGGCGAGCGACCCGCCGACATCGGACCAGCCGGCCACGCCAGGCCGATGAAGCCTCCTTCCGCGGGGTCGGAGGTGCGGGGCGCGTCCGGGCATCGCTGCCATCCCCACCGATTCCCACATATCATCATATTTCGTAGATCAACGGTTATCGGGGGACAGGCATGTAGATCGGGGAACGGAGAGCGGACGAGGGAGATTGGTGATCTTGGACGTCTACGAGGCAGTCACCAGCCGACGGGCCGTGCGTGGATTCGTCGACCGGCCCGTCCCGAGGCAGGTACTGGAGCGCGTGCTGTCCGCTGCCGCCTGGGCACCGTCGGGATCGAACCTCCAGCCCTGGCGCATCTACGTACTGACCGGCCGACCGCTGGCCGAACTCAAGGAGCTCGCCGGTGGGCGCGTGAGCGCACACGACCCCTGGGACGAACGGGAATACGAGATGTACCCGTCCACACTGAAGTCCCCCTACCACGAGCGCCGGTCCGCCTTCGGTGCGGAGCGCTACAGCGCACTGGGCATCACACGCGAGGACTGGGAGGCGCGCCAGCGGGCCGCGGTCGGGAACTGGAGCTGTTTCGGCGCGCCCGCCGCCCTGTTCTGCTACATCGACCGCGATCTGGGTCGACCCCAGTGGTCCGACGTGGGCATGTTTCTGCAGACCGTGATGCTGCTGCTCCGCGCCGAAGGCCTGCACAGCTGCCCGCAGATGGCGTGGTCCGTCTACCGCAAGACGGTCGCGGAGATCCTGTCACCTCCGGACGACCTCATCCTCTTCTGTGGCATGTCGATCGGATTCGAAGACCCCGCGGCGCCCTCCACCCGTACAGGCCGGGCACCGCTCGACGAAACGGTCACGTTCGTCGATGGTTAGCCGGCGGGCGGCGGTACTTCGGCACGATGCCGAGACCCACGTCACACATCCTTTGGTGTCACACCTGGCCGAGCTGTCCGGTCAGTGATGCGTACCAGCGATTTTGCTAGGAGCGCACATGGATGCACGTCTCAACTACTACGCCAACCCCCTCGCGGGCAAGGTGCTGAAGCACCTCTTCTCGGCCAGCAAGGCGCTGTCGGACTCGACGCTGCCGGCCACGATCCAGTACCTGGTCGAGGTCCGCGCCAGCCAGATCAACGGCTGCGGCTTCTGCACCGACATGCACACCAAGGAGGCCACCCACGCCGGGGAGACCTCGGTGCGGCTCAACCTGATCGCCGCCTGGCGGGAGGCGACGGTCTTCACCGAGGCCGAGCGCGCCGCGCTGGAGCTGGCCGAGCAGGGCACCCGGGTGGCGGACGCGGCCGGCGGTGTCACCGACGAGGCGTGGGCGGACGCCGCGAAGCACTTCGACGAGGACCAGCTCGCCGCACTGACGACCCTCATCGCCGTCATCAACGCCTACAACCGCATCAACATCGTCACCCGGCAGCCGGCCGGCGGCTACAAGGTCGGCATGTTCGGCTAGAGCCAGGCTCCGGCCCCGCCGGACGCGGCCGGTCCTTCTCTGCGACATCGCCGCCTTCGGCGGGGGACGGACTTCGAGCGCAAGCCGATCAAGCACATTGTCGTGAGCCCGGAACGGCCGACGTGAGATCCCCCGTTCCGGGCAGGTCTACGGAGGTGTAACACATGCACGAAATGCACTCTGAGGACGGCTTCGGCCCCAAGATGCTGGCAGACATCAAACCGCCTTTCATCCCCGAGGGCGCGTCGGGAATGACGGTCCTTGTCGAATGGGCCCCCGGTGACCCCGGCACTCCCCCGCACCGCCACTCCGGGCCGTGTTTCGGCTACGTACTCGAGGGAGCTGTCCGGTGGGAGCTCGAGGGTGAGCCGGAGCACGTGATCAAGGCCGGCGAGACGTTCTGGGAGCCGGGCGGTGAAGTGATCCACTATCAGAACGGCAACGCCTCGTCGGACGTCCCGGCCAAGTACATCGTGTTCATGATGTGCGCTCCGGATCAGCCGATGCTCACGCTGGTCGACGACGAGGAACTGGAGAAGCGGGCCCATCTGCGCGCCCCGCGCCCGACCGGCTGAGCTGCCGCCTGCCGCCTGCCGCCTGCCGCCCACAGGCCGGAACATGAGCGCCACTGATGTCGTGTACAGCGGGCTGACAGCGCTGTTCGCGGCCGCGGCCGTCCGTGCACTGCGGCATGCCCTCACGTCGAGGCGCTGCGGATGGTGCAGCCGGGTCGACCATCTCCTGCACACCGTCATGGCCCTGGCCATGACGGTGCTGCCGTGGCACTCCGGCCACGCGCTGCCTGAGCTGCCACAGACGGCGTCGGCGTTCTTCGCAGCCGCTGCCCTGTGGTTCCCGCTGACCGCCGGCCGCGGCCGGCGGTCGCGACTGACCGTGATCGCACGGCGGCTGCCGTACTCGGTCGGCATGGCAGCGATGGCCTGGATGACGCTCGCCATGGCGGGCCCGTCGCACGAGCCCCCGGCCGAAGGCCTCTCGTCGGGACACGGGGCCGCCAGAGGCCGTACCCGATGCCCACGCTGCGCAGCGTTCCGGATGCCACAGCCGTGTCCACCGGCGCAAGAGGGCCCTACGGCCATTTCTGGGACGGCTCGACGGCCTGGGGAACGGTCATCATGCTGCTCGTACACCCCTGACCGCCGCCGGCATGTCAGGAGAGCCAGTCGGCGTAGTGGGTGGGGGCGAGGTGGGCGTCCGGGTCGGTGAGGACGTCGCCCTTGACGGCGGCGAACATGCCGGCGGTGGGGTCGGTGACGACGGTGCGGGGGTCGCCCTTGTGGGCCAGGGTGATCCGGCCGAGTTCGTCCAGGGTGAAGACGTCGGGGCCGGCGATGTTGCGGATGCCGTTGAGCGGGGCGCCCGCGGCGACCTCCGCCACCGCGGCGGCCACGTCCTTGGCCGCGATGGGCTGGATGGGCGTGGCGGGCAGCCGGACGGTCTCGGCGTCCGAGGTCCAGGACATGGTGGCGTCCATGAACTCCATGAACTGCGTCGCCCGCACGATCGAGTAGGGGATCTGCCCGGCCGCGAGGATGTGCTCCTGGAGCGTCTTGGCCTGGTAGTAGTCCAGCTCCGGCACCTGGTCCACGCCGACGATCGAGAGGATGACGAAGTGGCCGACGCCGCCCTTGCGGGCCGCGGCCACGAGGTTGTCCATCGAGGTCCGGAAGAAGGCCGGGGAGGCTTCGTCGAAGGTCGGGGAGTTCGTCAGGTTGACGACGACGTCGGCACCTGCCACCGCCTCGTCCAGCCCCTGACCAGTGAGGACGTCGGCTCCGGTGGACTTCGAGTGGGGCACAGCCTCGTGCCCTGCGGCGTTCAGGTTCTCGACGACCTGCGACCCGATCAGTCCCGTACCGCCTATGACCGCGAACTTCATGACGTGCCCTTTCACCGGCTCCGAAGTGGTACATAAACCACCATATCCGGGCAATACGCCATCGGTTCGGTCGTCGCGGTCAACCAGCTGTCCGCACATGGCGTTCGACAGCACCATTCCGTCGGGCTCTGCCCATCGCCCGGGTCCCGGTATCACAGGGCGGCCTGGCATCACGAGCCTTCCCGCGTGGACGTGGGCTCAACGCCCGACCGTGCGCTTCGGCAATACAGACGGGTAGGGCGCGCTCGGGCGACGGAGTCAGCCACATCCCCCGTTCGGGCCGCCGAGACGAAGGCGTTCAGAAGACGCCGGTGCTCCGCTGCCGCCACGCTCTCCCGCTGCCCGTCCGCCAGCTGCCTGCGCGCACGGCTGACGATCTTCCGTACGTTGACGACGCTGAGCCCCAGCATCTCGGCGATCTCGGGGTAGGCGTAGTCGAACGCCTCACGCAGCACGTACGCGGCCCGCTCGACAGGGCTCAGCTTCTCCGGCACCAGCAACAGGGCCGGCTCCAGGGCCTCTGCCCGCTGCGCGCCCACTTCCGGATCCGAACCCGTGTCGACGGGCTCGGGCAGCCACGGCCCGATGCGGGTCTCCCGGCGCACCCGCGCAGACTGCGCCACGTTGATGGCCAACCGGGTCGTCGCGCTCGACAGGAAGGCCACCCGGCTCACCACCACCGAACGGTCCGTCTTCTGCCAGCGCAGCCACACCTCCTGGACCACGTCCTCAGCCTCGGCCTCGGCCACGCTGCCCAGCACGCGGTAGGCGATCCCGGACAGACGCGCCCGGTGCTGCACGAAGACAGAAACTGCAATCCGGACCAGAGATCCGCATCGACCCCGCTTCGCCAACCAGACCGGACCGGGCCGCGCCGGCACCGAGGCGCATCGCACGATCTGGTGATTCGGCCACCCGTAACCTCTCGGCGTCCCCCTCGACCAACCCGGGATGTTTGACATGACCGACGGACATCCATCATGCTTCCATTAATTCATTAACACAAGCATGGTGGAACCGAGGAAGACGATGTGATCGACTACCGGATCGACCGTGGCAGCGGTGTACCGGCCTACGTGCAGATCGTGGAGCAGACCGAACGCGCGCTCCGGATGGGCATCCTGCGAGTGGGAGACAAGCTGCCCACGGCCAGGGAGGTGGTGGCGGCGACCGCCATCAACCCGAACACCGTGCTGCGGGCCTACCGCGACATGGAGCAGGCCGGTCTGGTCGAACTGCGTCGCGGCCTCGGGACCTTCGTGACGCGGTCACTCACCCGGCCTGCCGCGGAGGACGACTCCCCGCTGCGCGGGGAACTCACCGACTGGGTGGCCCGCGCGCGGGCCGCGGGGCTGGAGCGGGCCGATGTGCTCGCCCTGGTCACGGCCGCCCTGGACGCCTACGACGACGCGTACGACAGCAGCACCCGGGTGACCGGGAACGACAGAAGGAGGACGCATGACGGGGCCTGACGCCTCGGCCGCGCTCTGCGCCACGGGACTGGGATTCCGGTACCGCAGGCGGGGCGGCGAAGCCCTGCGGGACTGCGAGTTCACCGTGCCCGGCGGTCGTGTCACCGCCCTCGTCGGACGCAACGGCGCCGGCAAGAGCACCCTGCTGCACCTGGCCGGCGGCCTGCTGCGACCCGGCTCAGGGGAGATACGGGCGCTGGGCGCCGTACCCGGCACGCCCGAGGCCCGGGCCCGGGTCGCGCTGCTCACCCAGGACAAGCCGCTCTACCCGCGTTTCACGGTGGCGGACACGCTGCTGATGGGCGAGAAGCTGAACTCCTCGTGGGACCGGACGACCGCCGAGCGGATCGTCCGCGAGGGCGGCATCCCGCCCCACGCCCGCGTCGGCGAGCTCTCCCCCGGGCGGCGCACGCGCGTCGCGCTCGCCCTGGCCCTGGGCAAGCGGCCCGACCTCCTGCTTCTCGACGAGCCCCTGGCCGATCTCGATCCCGTGGCACGCGGCGACATCATGGCGGAGCTGATGGCCGAGGCCGCCGAGCGCGCCCTGAGCATCGTGCTGTCCTCGCACGTCCTGCCGGAACTGGAGGAGACCTGCGACTGGGTGCTGGTACTGCGCGACGGCCGGGTCGAACTGAGCGAGGACGCCGAGGAACTGCGCGCGAGCCATGCCGTACTGACCGGGCCCGCCGGCCAGGCCGACACCCTGACCGCACAGCACACCGTCGTGCGAAGCCGTACAGGCGGCAGACAACTGACCGCTCTGATACGGCAGCGCGGACCGCTGCGCGGCGACTGGCACGTCGAAAGGCCGGCGCTGGAGGACGTCCTGATCGGCTACCTGCGGGCCGACGAGCCGGAGCACACCGGTGGCGTCGCGGGCGAGCGGACGGAGGCGGCCGCGTGAAGGGCTCCCTCTGGCTCGCCTGGCGCCAGCAGCGCGTGTCGGTCGGTATCGGCGCGGCCGCGCTGGTCGTCGCCGCGGCGATCGCCGCGTACTTCCGCTCGGGCATGCTCGACGCCCTGCACAGCGGGCTGTTCGACCACTGCGGTACCGGACCGCTGTACTGCACACGGTCCGGTACCGGACTGCCCCTGCTGCTGGACGTCGAGCCGCTGAAGTACCTCGGGGCGCTGAACATCGCCCTGCCGGTCGTCATCGGGGTCTTCTGGGGCGCCCCGCTGCTCGGCCGCGACCGGGAACTGGGCACGCACCGCATGGTCCTCGCCCAGGGCGTGAGCAGCCGTCAGTGGTTCGCCTCCCGGTTCGCCCTGGCCGCGGCGGCCACGACCGCCCTCTCCGGCCTGCTCGCGGGTGTGTTCGCCTGGTGGTGGCGACCGGCCGCCGACCGGAGCTACGGCCTGTTCTGGTACGACGACACCGCCCTGAGCGGCTCGGGCCCCCGCGTCGTCGCGGCCGCCCTGTTCGGCCTGGCGGCCGGCACCCTGCTGGGCCTGCTGACCCGCCGGGTCCTGGCCGCGATGGGCCTGACCCTGCTGATGACCGGCGTGCTGACGCTCCTGCTGGAGTGGACGCATCGGACCCGGCTGCTGGTCCCGCCGCACACCTACGTCAGCGCCGGCATCACCCCCAAGGCGCCCATGGGCGAAAAGTGGTCGACCGGCACCTACGGCCTGATCACCGCGTCCGGCCGCCACGACGACGTGCTGAACTGCCCCTTTCCGTCCGGCCCCCAGCTCAGGGAGTGCATGACGGCCCACGGGTACGTCGCCCGCTTCTACGAGGCCAACCCGGCCGGTGACTACTGGGCCTTCCAGTGGACCGACACCGCCGTGCTCGGTGGCCTCGCCGCGCTGTTCACGGTCCTCACGATGCTGTTGCTGCGCCGCCGCGTCTGACCGCGGCGGCCGTATCCAGCCACTTCCTCTCCCCTTCACTTCACTTCACTTCCCTTCCCTTCCCTGCACGGAGGTCGCTTCGCCATGCCCGCCGACGCCACGTCACCGAAGAAACTGCGCGAGAACCGCGCCGCCCTCACCCACAGGACCGGCTACGCCCTGCGCCACCCCGGCCGCGTCGTCCCCTACCTGCGCCGGGCCGGCCGGGATGCGTGGCTGCGCCTCAAGCACCCCGACCACATCGGCTACTACCGCGCCGTGATGGCCTCGGACACCCGCCGCAGCCCGGAGGCCGCGGTCGGCAGCCGGACCCACGACCGCTGGCCGGCGCTCGGGCGGATGCAGTTCGACTACCTCGTCGAACACGGGATGCGCGGCGGCCGGCGGTTCATCAGCCGCCTGGACGCGGGCAACTACTACGGCATCGACATCTCGCCCGACATCCTGATGGCCGCCAAGAAGACGCTGGTCGAGCGCCGTGTCCAGGACGAGCTGCCGCACCTGACCATCACCGGCGACCTCACCCTGGGCTTCCTGCCCGACGACCACTTCGACGTGGTCCACGCGCACAGCGTCTTCTCCCACTCACCGCTGGAGGTCATCGAGCAGTGCCTGGCACACGTCGGCCGGGTGCTGACCGACACCGGGTTCTTCGACTTCACCTTCGACCGAACCGAGACCCTCCTGGCCCTGGTACAACGGCACGGTCTGCACGCCCGGTTCATGGCGGACTGGGAGAAGCGCCCGCACGGCCAGTCGAGGATACGGGTCAGCCGCTCCCCGCTGCCGGCCGCCTGAGACGGCCCGCGACATGCCGTCCGACAGACCGTCCCCCGAACCGCCGACCGGGCCGGGCCGCCTGGCCGCGTTGGACGGGCTCCGCCTGGTGGCGGCGGTGATGGTGGCCGCGTACCACTTCCTCGGAACCCCCACCCCCCATTTCTGGGGGCCCACCGAACTCCGCGATCTCGCGCCGTTCCTGCACGGGATCAGCCGCTACGGCTGGCTCGGCGTCGAGTTCTTCTTCGCCATCAGCGGTTTCGTCATCTGCATGAGCTGCTGGGGCCGGACTCCCGCGCAGTTCGCCGTCTCCCGTGTCGCGCGGCTCTTCCCGGCCTACTGGTGCGCCGTTCTCCTCGTCGTCGCGCTGGTCCTCGTCTCACGGCTGGGTCACTGGTCGGCCGCCACCCGCATCGACCCCCGTACCGTCCTCGGCAACCTGACGATGGCTCCGGGACCCCTGGGCCTCGACCTGGTCGACGGCGTCAGCTGGACGCTCTGGGTGGAGGCCCGTTTCTACCTGCTGATGGCCGTGCTGCTCGTCTTCGGGCTGTCGTACCGGCGGGTGGTGACCTTCTGCGGAGCCTGGCTCCTGGCCGGTGTCGTCACCCTCGAACTCCACTCGCCCCTGCTCGAGGAGTTCGTGCTGCCCCGGTACACCGGCCTGTTCGTCGCCGGAATCGTCCTCCATCTGATGCACAGGTTCGGTCAGAGCCTCCTGCTGTGGCTGCTGCTGGGATTCGCCTGGTCCTACCAACTCACCGTGCTCGAACTCCGGGTGGCCGACCACGCCGCCGTGCCCCCCGGCGAGAGCCGGCCCTCCTGGGCCGTGTGCGCGGTCCTGCTGACGGTCTGTCTCGGGCTGCTGGCGCTGGCCGGTGTCGAAGGAACCCTGGCGCGGCTGCGATGGCGTTGGCTGGTCACCGCGGGCGGACTCACCTACCCCTTCTACCTCGTCCACCAGAGCATCGGCATTCCTTTGGCAAAAGGCTTGATCCGAGCCTTTCCGAAGCTGGGGCCGCTGCCTTCGATGGTGGTGTCGGTCGCCTGCGCGCTGGCGCTGTCCCTGCTCATCCACACAACGGTGGAGCGCCGGCTCGGACGCCTGCTCAGGCATCGCCTGACGCTCGACATACGGGCGCGGGACCTGGCCGCGAAGCCGGTTCCCGCCCGCACCCGATAACCCCGTGACTCGCTCCGGAGAATGGTCCCGCATGCCCTTCAACAGGCGCACCAGACGCTCACGCATACTCATCGCCACCGTCACGGCGGTGGCCGCCGCCCTGGCCGTCGCGCTCACTCTGGCCCTGACGGTCACGACCTACGATCACACCTCGCCGCGCGCTGCTCGCGACAAGGCAAAGGGAAGAGTCGCCGGAAGCGTCGACTGCCGCAAGGCGAAGTGCGTGGCCCTCAGCTTCGACGGCGGCCCCAGTCCGACGACCCCCGCACTGCTGGACATCCTCAAGCAGGACGGTCTGCACGCCACGTTCTTCGTGCAGGGCCGAGGCCACGTCGCGAAGTACCCCGGCATCCTGCGCCGCATTGCGGCCGAGGGACACGAAATCGGCAACCACACCTGGACCCACCCCAGGCTGACAGACCTCGACGAGGCCGCCGCCCGCCAGGAACTGAGCAGGACTCAGGAAGCCATCGAGCGGATCACCGGCGAACGGCCCGTCCTGATGCGTCCCCCGGAGGGCCGCACCAACCGCAAAGTGGCCAAGGTCTGCAAGGAGTTGGGACTGGCCCAGGTGTTGTGGAGCGTCACGGCCAAGGACTACGAGACGACCGACTCGGCCCTGATCACCAAGAGGGTGCTCGACCAGACCCACCGCGACGGCATCATCCTGCTGCACGACCTGCACAAGGGGACCGTGCCCGCCGTCCCGGGCATCATCAAGGCACTCGAACAGCGCGGCTACACCCTCGTGACCGTGTCGCAACTGCTCGCCCCCGCCAAGCCACAGCCGGGCATGGTCTACCGGCCCTGAGAAAGCACTGTGAACGCCGCCCCGCGTGCCGACCCGCGGGGCGGGCGACGGAACAGCGTCCGGCATGGTGAAATCCCGAGACGATGTTCGATCCGCAGGCAACTCGGCGAAGCTTCAGTATGAGACCGACCGAACATGGCCGCAGATGACGACAAGTGCACATCACCCGGGCAGGCTGGAGCGGATCCCACCTGGGGGAAATGCCAGTTCCGGCGGGAACGGGCAAAGTGAGGAGAGAGCCGTGTTCTACTACCTGCTCAAGTACGTGTTGCTGGGGCCGCTGTTGCGCGTGGTGTTCCGGCCCCGGATCGAGGGCCTCGAACACGTGCCGGCGTCGGGGCCGGCGATCGTCGCCGGGAACCACCTCTCCTTCTCCGACCACTTCCTGATGCCGGCCGTCCTGAAGCGGCGCATCACCTTTCTCGCCAAGGCCGAGTACTTCACGGGCCCCGGTGTACGGGGACGGCTGACCGCGTTCTTCTTCCGCAGCGCCGGGCAGATCCCGGTCGACCGCTCCGGCAAGGAGGCGGGCCAGGCCGCGATCCGGGAGGGGCTCGGAGTGCTGAGCAAGGGCGAGCTGCTCGGGATCTATCCGGAGGGCACCCGCTCGCACGACGGCCGCCTCTACAAGGGCAAGGTCGGAGTGGCCGTGATGGCGCTGCGGGCCGGTGTCCCGGTGATCCCCTGCGCGATGATCGGCACCTTCGAGGCGCAGCCGCCCGGCGCGGTGATCCCGCGGATCCACCCCGTGGTGATCCGCTTCGGCAAGCCCCTCGAGTTCTCCCGCTACGCCGGGATGGAGAGCGAGAAGGCGATCCTGCGCGCGATCACCGACGAGATCATGTACGCCATCCTGAGCCTCTCCGAGCAGGAGTACGTCGACGAGTACGCGGCGGTCGCCAAGGCCGGGCAGGCGGCGACGAAGGGCGAGAAGGAGCGCAAGTTCCCTCGGGCGCCGCTGAGTTGAGGTCGTTCGCGGGTACGAGTGAGGGGCGGCGGGAGTGGATCCCGCCGCCCCTCGTCGTCGTACCGGAAGGGTTACGGCTGCGGGGTGGCGTGCGGCGTGCAGGTGACGTCCGCGCCGTCCAGCTTGCCGGTGAGCAGGTAGGTGTCGACGCGGTCGTTGATGCACGGGTTGACCAGGCCGGTCACACCGTGCGAGCCGGCGCCCTGCTCGGTGATGAGGCGGGAGCCCTTGAAGCGCTTGTGCAGTTCGACGGCGCCCGGGTACGGGGTGGCCGCGTCACGCGTGGACTGCACGATCAGCACCGGCGGCAGGCCCTTGTGGGTGGTGACGTCCACCGGGGTCCGCTGCTTGACCGGCCAGGTGGCGCAGGGCAGGTTCATCCATGCGTTGGCCCAGGTCATGAACGGGTACTGCTTGTTGAGCTCGGTGTTGTCGCGGTCCCACTTCTTCCAGCTGGTGGGCCACTTGGCGTCGGTGCACTCCACGGCGGTGTAGACGGCGTTGCCGTTCTCCGACGTGATGTTGCCGGCGGTGTCGGTGAGGTCCGGGGCGGCCGCGTCGACCAGCGCCTGGGTGTCACCGCCGACGTACTTGCTGAACACGGTCGCGACCGGGACCCAGGACGAGTCGTAGTACGGCGCGCTCTGGAAGAAGGAGATCAGCTCGGCCGGTCCGACGACCCCGCCGATCGGGTTCGCCTTGGCGGTGGCGCGCAGCTGGAGCCACTCGGCCTGTACGGCGTCCCGCGTGGTGCCCAGGTGGAAGGCGGAGTCGTGCGCGGCGACCCAGTCCTCCCAGTCCTTCCAGCGGCCCTCGAAGGCGATGTCCTGCTCCAGGTTGGCCTGGTACCAGATGTTCTCGCGCGAGGGGTTGACCACGCTGTCGACGATCATCCGGCGCACATGCCCCGGGAACAGCGTCCCGTACACCGCGCCGAGGTAGGTGCCGTAGGAGACGCCCAGGTAGTTGAGCTTCTTCTCACCGAGGGCGGCCCGGATGACGTCCAGGTCGCGGGCGGTGTTCGGGGTGGTCATCTGCTGGAGCATCGCCCGGCCGGTGCGCGCGGCGCAGCCGTCCGCGTACTGCTTGGCGAGCCCCCGCTGCGCGGTCTTGTCGGCCTCGGTGTCGGGCACCGGGTCGGCCTTGGGCGCCTTCACGAACTCCTGCGGGTCGATGCAGGAGATGGGCGCGGAGTGGCCGACACCGCGCGGGTCGAAGCCCACGAAGTCGTACGCCTTCGCGGTGTTGACCCACAGCGGGTTCTTTGTGGTGACCCGGCGCGGGAAGCGCATCCCGGAGCCGCCCGGTCCGCCGGGGTTGTAGACGAGCGCGCCCTGGCGCTCCGCCTTCGTCCCCGTGTTGCCTATTCGGTCGACGGCCAGCTTGATCTGCTTGCCGTACGGCTTCGTGTAGTCGAGCGGCACGCTCACCCAGCCGCACTGGATGGGCTTCTCCAGGCCCCAGTCGGACGGGCAGTCCGCCCAGGCGATCCCGGCCTTGGCGGCCTGCGCGGCGGCGACCGCGGCCCCCCACTGCGCGCGGTCCTGGCCGCCCTTGCGTGCCTCGGCACCGGCCGCGGGCGCCGCCAGCGCGCCGGTGAGCAGGCTGGCGGTGACGAGCGCTCCCGCCGAACCGAGCGCCAGCACACGGCTCTTCGATCTGAAGTTGTCCCTCAAGAGGGCCCCTCCCCGTACATGGTGACTAACGGTCAGGGGGGATCCTTCCGGCTGTGAACCTCCTGAGGACAGGGTGTGACCGCCGTCTTTACCAATCCGATAACCGGATGGCCGCGTCCCGCTGAGCGGATCAGCCGCCGAGCCGGCCCCATGCCTCGTCCAGCACCCGCCGCAGCCGCAGCGCATCACCGGCCACCGCACTCACCAGTACCGCGGGTCCGACGAGCGGAGTGAGCGCGGCGCACTCCCCCAGCATCCGCGCCGCCTCCGGTTCCGCGGCGAACTCCGGTCGTACGACGACGAGTTGCCCCACCGCCCGATGCCCCGCCAGCACGGCGGGCCCGTCCCAGCCGCCGGGCGCACCGGGCCCACAGGCCAGCTCCTGGTCCAGCACGGCCCGTCCGGCGACGCGCACGGTGAGCCGGCTGGTGAGCCGCCCCGGCTCCTCCCCCACCCGCCCGAGCACCTGCTCCTCACGCAGCACGAGCCGCCCGCCGGCACCGACGTCGACACGGGTCGTGACATGCAGATCGCTGCCCTTGGCCGCGATCAACTGCTCGGGCAGCCAGCGCAGTTCACCGCCGTCGGCGACGTCGAGCCGGACGTCGTAGCGCGCCTCGCCCTTCGCCTGCCCCGGCAGCGAGATGGTGGCCGCGGCGGACCCGACGCTCAGCCGTGCCCCGCGCTCCACCGTCGCCTCGACGGCGAACCGGTCCCCGCCGAGCGGCCCGCTCATCGCGCCGACGACCATCACCCGGGCCTCGGACCCGCTGCCGCGCGTGCGCCGCAGGGCGAGCGGCCCCTCGCCCTCCAGCACCGGGAGCGAGGTACCGCCCCGCCCGTCCGCCCGGGCAACGATCCGCGCGGTCGCCCGCACCCCGGTGGCGGTCACGCCGTCCACGCGGCGAGCCGCTCCCGCACCCAGCGGGCCACGTCCCCGACCCCGGCCTCACTGCGCAACGACTGGAAGACGACGGGCAGTTCGGCCCGCTGTGCCTTGGCGTCGGCGGCCATCCGCGCCAGATCCGAGCCCACATGGGGAGCGAGGTCCGTCTTGTTGACGACGAGCAGATCGGCCGTCGTGACCCCCGGCCCGCCCTTGCGCGGGATGTCGTCCCCGCCCGCCACGTCGATCACGAAGATCTGCGCGTCCACGAGCCCCTTGGAGAAGGTGGCGGTGAGGTTGTCCCCGCCCGACTCGACGAGGATCAGATCCAGCGGCCCGACCTCGTCCTCCAGATCCTCCACGGCTTCGAGGTTGGCCGAGATGTCGTCCCGGATCGCGGTGTGCGGGCAGGCCCCCGTCTCCACCGCGGTGATCCGCTCGGGGGGCAGCACGGCCTCCCGGAGCAGGAACTCGGCGTCCTCACGCGTGTAGATGTCATTGGTGACGACCGCGAGCGACAACTGCTCCCGCAGCGCCCGGCACAGCGCGGCGACGGTGGCCGTCTTCCCGGACCCCACGGGCCCGCCGAGCCCGATACGGAGAGCCCGCCGGGACCCGTCGGGCCGATGGGCGTCGGCACTCACGGCGACGGGGCCGTGCTGGTGTGCGTGGTCGAGATGCATATGCGGCTCCTTGTTCGAATGGCGTTGCTTCTGGTCCGGGGCGGCAGCCCCCGGGTGCGGGGAGAACTACGACGCGAACAACCGCACCGCCCACCCCGCGTGCCACTCCGCCCCGATCTCCAGCAGCGGCGCCGAAGCCGCCGGCAGCGCGTCGACCCCGCCCCCGGCCACCCTCCGCGCCGCCTCCACGGCCCGGTCGACCACCCGGTCCACCTCCGGCGCCAGCCGGGCCAGCGCCCCGGTCGCCTCGAACGGGTCCAGACTCAGCAACCGCACCACCGCCGTGGCCGGCCCGCTCACGCTCTCGTACGCCGCGCAGTAGGCCGCGTCCTCGGCCGAGAGCCCCGCCGCCCGGGCGACCACGCCAAGGACCACCGGTTGATGCGCGCCCTTGGGGAACTCCCGTGCCACGGCGTCGAGTTCGGGAGAGGGCCAGGTCGCCCGCGCGGCCCGCAGCAGCTGCCGCCCGAGCCGGCGAGCGGCGCCCCGGAGCGCCGGGGACGGCGTCCGCGCGTCGGCCGCCGCGTCCAACTCCCGTACGTCCGCTCCGAGTACGGCGGCCGCGGCGAGCGCGGCCGCCACCAGTCCCGCCGTGTGCAACCGCCCTCGGCAGAACTCCTCCAGACTCGCCGCCCCGGTGATCCGCCCGGCCTTGACGGCCGCCTCCGCACCGCCGGAGTGCGCATGCCCTCCGGCGGGAAAGCGGCCGTCAGCGAGGACCAGCAACGCTGCCCGAGTCATCACGTACTCCCAGCCCTCAGAACAGGAAGTAGCGCTGGGCCATGGGCAGTTCGGCGGCCGGAGTCGCCTCGACCAGCTCCCCGTCGATGTGCACGGCGAAACTGTCGGGATCGACCCGCACCGTCGGACGCGCGTCGTTCTCCCGCATGTCCGCCTTGGTCACCGCACGCGTCGACTCGATGGCGACGAACCGCTTGCCGAGCTGCAGTCGCTCCGGCAGCCCGTCCTCGATCGCCAGCGGGGCGACGAAGTTGAAGGAGTTGGCGGCCGGCGCCCGTCCGATCGCCCCGTACATGGGACGCGGCAGGATCGGCTGGGGCGTCGGGATCGAGGCGTTGGCGTCGCCCATCTGCGCGTAGGCGATCTGCCCTCCCTTGAGGACGAGGTGCGGCTTGACCCCGAAGAACGCGGGCTCCCAGAGCACCAGGTCGGCGAGCTTCCCGGTCTCCACCGAGCCGATCTCCCGAGCCAGCCCCTGCGCGAGGGCCGGGTTGATCGTGTACTTGGCGACGTACCGCCGTACCCGGTGGTTGTCGGCGCGCCCGTCCCCCGGCAGCGCTCCCCGCCGCCGCTTCATCACGTGCGCGGTCTGCCAGGTCCGCAGGATGACCTCGCCGACGCGTCCCATGGCCTGTGCGTCGGAGGAGATGATCGAGATCGCGCCCAGGTCGTGCAGTATGTCCTCGGCCCCGATGGTCGACGGCCGGATCCGGGACTCGGCGAAGGCCAGGTCCTCCGGCACCGCCGGGTTGAGGTGGTGGCACACCATCAGCATGTCGAGGTGTTCCTCGGCGGTGTTCACCGTGTACGGCCGGGTCGGGTTCGTCGAGCTGGGCAGCACATGCGGCTCGGAGACGACGGTCATGATGTCCGGCGCGTGCCCGCCGCCCGCGCCCTCGGTGTGGTAGGCGTGGATTCCGCGCCCCCCGATGGCGGCCAGGGTGTCCCCCACGAAACCCGCCTCGTTCAGCGTGTCCGTGTGGATCGCGACCTGCACGCCCGTGCGGTCGGCGACGGTCAGGGCGGCGTCGATGACCGCGGGCGTCGAGCCCCAGTCCTCGTGCAGTTTCAGCCCGAGTGCCCCGCCCCGGATCTGGGAGAGCATCGCCTCGTGCGAGACGGTGTTTCCCTTGCCGAGGAAGCCGATGTTGAGGGGGTACTGTTCCATCGCCTCCAGCATCCGGGCGAGGTGCCAGGGGCCCGGGGTGACGGTGGTCGCCTTGGACCCCTCGGCCGGGCCCGTGCCACCGCCCACCAGGGTGGTGACCCCCGCCGACAGCGCCTCGTCGGCGATCTGCGGGCAGATGAAGTGGACGTGCGCGTCGACGCCGCCGGCGGTGAGGATCCGTCCGTTGCCGGCGATGACCTCGGTCTCGGGGCCGATCACCAGGTCCGGGTGGACCCCGTCCATGGTGTCGGGGTTGCCCGCCTTGCCGATGCCGGTGATCCGGCCGTCGCGGATGCCGACGTCCGCCTTGACGATGCCCCAGTGGTCGATGATCACCGCGCCGGTGACGATCGTGTCGGGGGTGCCGTCTGCGCGCGTAGCACGCGACTGGCCCATGGATTCACGGATGACCTTGCCGCCGCCGAAGACGGCCTCGTCCCCGGCGAGCCCGGGCCCGCCGGAACGGTCCTCCTCGATCTCGACGATCAGGTCCGTGTCGGCGAGCCGGATCCGGTCACCGGTGGTCGGTCCGAACAGGTCCGCGTACGCGGCGCGGGAGATCTCAGGCATCGAGGGCACCTCCGGTCTCCCCGCGCAGTCCGGGCACCACACGGGCGCCGGTGAGCGGGACGAGTTCGACGTCGACGGGGATGCCGGGCTCGAAACGGACGGCGGTGCCGGCGGCGATGTTCAGCCGCTTGCCGCGGGCCGCGTCCCGGTCGAACTCGAGGCCGGGGTTGGCCTCGGCGAAGTGGTAATGGGAGCCGACCTGGACGGGCCGGTCGGCCGCGTTGAGGACGGTCGTGCGGGTGACCTCGCGGCCCTCGTTGTACACGATGGGCCCGTCGGCGAAGAGGATCTCTCCGGGGATCATCGGCGGCCTCCTCAGACGATCGGGTCGTGGACGGTGACGAGCTTGGTGCCGTCCGGGAAGGTCGCCTCGACCTGGACGTCGTGGATCATCTCGGGGATGCCCTCCATCACGTCGTCCCTGGTGAGCAGCTTGCGGCCGGAGGCCATCAGCTCGGCGACGGTACGGCCGTCCCGCGCGCCTTCGAGGATGTGCGACGTGATGAGGGCGACCGCCTCGGGGTGGTTGAGCCGGAGCCCACGGGCCCGGCGCTTCTCGGCCACGTCGGCCGCCACATGGATCAGCAGCCTCTCTTGCTCGTGCGGGGTCAGTTGCACGTCCCACCTCACAGTCCTCGCTCCGGACCGTGCGGGGCCCGGTTGCCGCAGCCACCCGTCCGGACACAAAACCGCTGGTGGCGTGGATGGGCAGGCTAGTTCGCCGGAGTTTCAACGACGTTAACCGGGCCGTGGTCGCGAGGAGCCGCCGCCGGAACGGCGCTCACCGCACCGCGCGGACCACCAGTTCCGCCGGCTGCCGGCCCGCCGCCTCGTCCAGGCTGGAGCTCGCGTTCGGTCCGGGCGCGGTGAGCCCCGGCCCGCCGGCCGACATCGGGCCCGCGGATGCCGGAGCCGCGTTCGGCGAGAAGCTCTTTCCTCTGTCTGTTCACCGTCCGGCGCGCACGGGTGACCGGCGCGACAGAGCGGACGGTTTCACCGCCGGCGGGCGCGCTCGCGCCCGTCCGGGTGAACGCGGTGACGCCGGGGCCCTCTCCGGAGGGGGTCCGATGCCATAGCGGCGGTCAGGAGCCCGCGGCCCCCCGGTGCTCGGCCGCGATGCCGAAGCGGCCGCGCTCGGGGCGGACGGAGGCGGTCTCGCGGACCGTGGAGACCGAGCTGACCACGTGCTCCTCGGAGGATTCGGGGAGCTCTTCGAGGCGCTCGAGGTCGGCGGCGGAGACAAGGGCGACCAGCGGCTTGCCGTGGCGGGTCACGACGACGCGCTCGCCGCCGTACACCACCCGGTTGATCAGTTCGGCGAGCTCAGCCCTGGCTTGCGTCACCGGAATCTCGTAGGCCATGAACCCAGCTTACGGGGCACCTCGGACAACACCTCTTGTTCGGCGACAGCGGAATCCCTCTCCAGGTCTACGTACGTCCTGTACATTTTTTACAGAGAGTCCGGCCGCCGAGACACCTCGGCCGCGAGGAGGGGTATGCCATGACCCGACCGTCCGCCCGCTATGTCCTGCCCGAGTTCACCGAACGCACCAGCTCCGGGCAGCGCACCCTGGATCCGTACTCGAAGCTGCTGGAGGAGCGGATCGTCTTCCTGGGCACGCCGGTGGACGAGACCTCCGCGAACGACGTGATGGCGCAGCTGATGTATCTGGAACACGCGGCTCCGGAGCGGGACATCTCGCTGTACATCAACTCCCCGGGCGGGTCGTTCAGCGCGATGGCGGCGATCTACGACACGGTCCAGTACGTCACCTGCGACGTGGAGACGATCTGCCTGGGGCAGGCCGGGGCGTCCGCCGCCGTGCTGCTCGCGGCCGGCACCCCGGGCAAGCGGTCCGTGCTGCCGGGCGCCCGCGTCGTGCTCCAGCAGCCGTCGCTGCCCGAACCGGTACAGGGCCAGCCGAGTGATCTGGTCATCCGGGCGGCGGAGTTGGAGCGGGTCCGGACGCTGCTCGAGGCGATGCTGGTCCGGCACACCGGGCGCACCCCCGAGCAGGTCCACCGGGACCTGGAGCGGGACTTGGTGCTGGACGCGCGGGAGGCGCTGGCGTACGGGCTGGTGGACCGGGTCGTACCCAGCCGCCGGACCTCGCTCGGCCTGCCGGACGCGGGGTGATCCGGCGATGCTGCCACCGGAGCTTCCGCCGCTGCCCGCGCTGACGCGCGCCGAGGGCGAGTTGATCGACCGTTACCTGGACGTGGTCGACCTGCTGGGCCGTATCAATCCGGCGCAGAACGAGGACACGTACCGCGGGCTGCGCGCCGCGCAGGCGCTGGTGCGCGCCGCTTCCGAGCTGCGTGACGCGCTGGCCCTGATGCACGGGCGGGGCGAGACGGAGCTTCACGGGGACACGCTGGCACGGGCGTTGCGGGTGCTCGACGGCGAGCGCCGGACCGCTCGTGTCGTACTCCCGCCCGACTGCGTACGGTGACCGCCGCAGAAATCGGTCGGGGCGCGTCGACGCCCTGTCCGCGCCGGAGTTGAAACGGCCCAACGGGGTTACCCCCGTTCGGCGGAGCGTGGCGTGGTTTTACCTGACCGACAGGGCCGCTCGGCATGCCGGTCCGAGGGTGCCCGCCGAGTGCTTCCGTGCAGGTCCGGGGCTACGCAGGGCAGTTGACGAAGAATCGAACACAGTACTGTCCACCCGAACGGGTGGGTGGTGAGTAACCCCACAAATCCCCGATTCCATTGGGATTTTCGGACACGCGTGAGTGAAGATCCCTGTCTGACGACAAGCCCCCGCCACAGCGGCGGGGCGGTCCGGGCGGACGCCGAGTCCTGCCGCCGCCCGGATTGACCCGTCGACAGAAGTGCATCGGCAGGAGTGGAGGACCCAAGCACGACGGGTCGCCGGGACGGTCACGCCATGACCGGGCCGAGCAGCCCTTGGGGTGAAGCCGCGTCAGCGGCCGGGCAACTTCGCCAGCCCGAATCCGACAGGTCATCCTTCACAGGCGGCTGACGAAGGGTTGCGCATGACTGCGCTCAATCGTGTTCCGTCGCTCATGGCCCGGGCCGGTACGGCCTCGGCGCTGACGATCGCCGCCGTGGGCGGCTCGATCGTGATCCCGGGTGTCGCCTCCGAGGCCTCGGCCGCCACGATGGGGACGAAGGCACTCCAGGTCGCCGCGTCGAAGAAGGGCGCGCCCTACCGGTGGGGTGCCACCGGACCGAACCGGTTCGACTGCTCCGGGCTGACGCTGTACTCGTTCAAGAAGGCGGGCAAGAAGCTGCCCCGTACGGCGGCCCAGCAGTACAACAAGACCCGTCACATCTCGGCTGGCAACCGCAAGGCCGGGGACCTGGTCTTCTTCCACTCGGGTTCCAGCGTCTACCACGTCGGCATCTACGCCGGGAAGGGAAAGATCTGGCACGCCCCGAAGACCGGGGACGTGGTCAGGCTCCAGAAGATCTGGACGAAGAGCGTCTGGTACGGCCGGGTCAGCTGACCCGCTCACCGGTCGGCCGGCAGGGGCTCGGGGCTACGGTTCCTGCTGGCCGGCGGCGGTGACGGTGCCGGCCGGGACGGTCCAGGGGAGTTCGATGGAGACGGTCTTGCCGCCTTCCCGGGTGGGGCGTACGCGGAGCTTGCCACCGCACTCGGCGGTCAGCCAGCGGATGATGACCATGCCGCGGCCGTTGTCCTGCTGGACCGCGGCGGGAAGTCTCTTGGGGAAACGCGGATGACTGTCCGTGACGCCGATGCGCAGGTGCTCGTCACGGTCGAGGACCATGTCCACCGTGAAGGTGGGCGACTGTCCGAAGGTGTGCTGTACGGCGTTGGTGGCGAGTTCGGAGACGATGAGGCGGATGGTGTCCGCGGTCTCCGTCTCCGGTGGCAGTCCCCACTCCGCGAGGATGTCCAGCACGTAGGAGCGGGCCGTGGAGACCGAGGCGGGATCGCTCGGCAGAGTGACGGATGCTTCCAGGTGGTCTGCCATGGCGAGGTCGTCCCTTTCCTCGGGACCGGAGTCCGACACTGCGCGGAAGGTTCGAGTACGGTCCCGGACTGGTGCTTCTTCGTCAGACTGCCATTACCGGGCCGGTCACGGGGAGCGATCCACCAAGATATGCATATATCTGTCGCTCGAAGCGGTGAACTCTGCGACCTCAGACCGTATTTGGGCGGCTCGGAAGGAGTAAGGAGTAGCCCATGCAGAACGGTCCCGCGGTACGCCGCCGGAAACTGGGCACCGAACTGCGCATGCTGCGCACCGGTGTGGGTCTCACGAGCGGTGAGGCCGCCCGTCTGGTGGGCTGGCATCAGTCGAAGGTGAGCCGGATCGAGACCGGCGCCAGCGGTGTGAAACCGGCCGATGTGCGGTTACTCCTCGACGCCTACGGGGTCGTCGAAGGACAACTGCGGGAGTTGCTGCTGGTGTTGGCGGGGTCTGAGGACACGGCCGGGCGGCACCACTGGTGGCACGCCTATCGGGGGGTGCTGCCGCCCGCCTACCGGGATTTCATCAGCCTGGAATCGCAGGCCGGGGCGATGCGCACGTTGGAGACCCTGGTCGTCCCGGGGCTGCTGCAGACCCCCGAGTACGCGCGTGCCGTGACCCGGGTGGCCGCCGACGGGCTCGACGACGAGGCCCTGGACGCCCTGGTGGAGGTGCGTCTGGCCAGGCAGGACGTGCTGCGCAACGATCCGCCGCTGGAGCTCAGCGCGGTGCTCGACGAGGCGGTGCTGCGCCGGGAGGTCGGCGGCCCGGGGGTGATGACACGGCAGCTGGCGCGGCTGGTGGAGGCGGCCCGGCTGCCCCAGGTACGGCTCCAGGTGCTGCCGTTCGCGGCCGGGGCGCATATCGGCATCACCGGGCCTTTCGTAATCTTCTCATTTCCGAGCACTTCTGATCTGGATGTGGTTGTTCTCGACCAGTTGACGAGTAGCCTCTACCTGGAGCGGAAAGAAGACCTCCAGGCCTACGCGGAGGCCTTCAACACCCTTCAGATCCACGCCCTTTCGCCCGAGGACTCGTTGGATTACATCGCCGGGATACAGGACGGCGCGTAAGGAGGCACCATGACTGCACTGCCTCGGAACGTACCTTCAAGTGCTGATCTGCACGGATTGCGGTGGCTGCGCAGCAGCTACAGCACCGGTGCGAACAACTGCGTGGAGACGGCACGGCCGCACTCCGGCCCACCGGCCGGACTGCTCGCCGTACGCGACTCCAAGAACCCGGCCGGACCCGTGCTGCTCTTCTCCCCCGAGAGCTGGGCGGGTTTCGTGGCTGCGGTCAGCGACTGATCAGCGCTCCCCGCTGATCAGGCTGCGAACAAAACTGATCAGTACGCAACTGAATCCGTAATCGACTCCGTATCCGCATGCGCGCGCAGCCCGGCCGTGTCACGCCGACTCATGGTCGTGTTTCGCCGATCACACGTACAGCGCGTTCGATCTCGGCCCCGGAGAGGTCCGCGCGGGCGGTCAGCCGCAGCCGTGAGATGCCGTCCGGCACGGAAGGCGGACGGAAGCAGCCCACGGCCAGGCCTGCCGTACGGCAGTCGGCCGCCCATCGCACGGCCCCCTCCGGGGACGGTGCCCGCACGGAGACCACCGCGGCGTCCGGCCGTACCGCTTCCAGGCCCGCGGCGGTCAGCCGTGCGTGCAGGTCGGCGGCCACCTCGCGGGCCCGGGCCGCCCGCCCGGGCTCGCGTCGCAGCAGCCGCAGGGCCGCGAGGGCCGCCCCCGCCGCGGCGGGGGCCAGGCCGGTGTCGAAGATGAAGGTGCGGGCCGCGTTGACCAGGTGGTCGATCACCCGGGCCGGGCCGAACACGACCCCGCCCTGGCTGCCCAGCGACTTGGAGAGGGTCGCCGTGACGACCACGTCCTCGGCGCCGGAGAGCCCCGCCGCGTACGCGGCTCCCCGCCCGCCGTCCCCGAGGACCCCGAGCCCGTGTGCGTCGTCGACGAGCAGCCCGGCGCCGCGCTCCCGGCACGCCGCGGCCAGCCCGGCCAGCGGCGCCGCGTCCCCGTCCACCGAGAACACCGTGTCGGAGACGACCACCGCGGGTCCCTCGTGGGTGCCGAGCGCCTTGCGCACGGCGTCCGGGTCGCTGTGTCCGACGACCTGGGTGGTGCCCCGGGCCAGCCGGCAGCCGTCGATCAGGGAGGCGTGGTTGAGCGCGTCGGAGACAATCAGCGAGCCGTGCGGGCCGAGCGTGGTGACGGCGGCCAGGTTGGCGGCGTAGCCGGAGGAGAAGACCAGGGCCGCCTCGAACCCGCTGAACTCGGCCAGCTCGCGCTCCAACTCGGTGTGGAGCTCCGTGGTGCCGGTCACCAGCCGGGAGCCGGTGGAGCCGCCGCCCCAGGTCCGGGCCGCCTCGGCGGCGCCCGCGGCGATCTCCGGGTGGTGGGCGAGACCCAGGTAGTCGTTGCTCGCCAGGTCCAGCAGCGGTGAGTCGGCGGGGCGGGGGCGCAGGGTCCGTACGAGTCCGGCGCGGCGGCGCAGTTCCGCCTGTCCGTCGATCCAGCCGAACGCCATGACCCCTCCGGTGATTTTGTAGGCAGTGGACAGACCCTAGCGGGACGACCGGTCACCCACCGTGTGGCAATACCCACACCCAGAATTATCAGGCACAGGATCAACACAGGTCAGAGGCTGTATCACACCCTAGACCGAAGATCGTTTCTCACGGTCTGTCGAGGAATGGTCAAGACCTGTGGATCAAGTCAGGCGCTGGCCGGAGAGCTCTTCGGCGAGATAGCCGAGGATGAGGGCGGCGCGGCCGGTGTACTCCACGGCCTCCCCGGGCGGACGGCGCACGGCTTCGCGGAGGACGCCGTCACGGATGTCCCGGGGGTCGGTGCCGTACAGGTTCATGAGGTTGGTCCGGAGCGGGACGCCTGCGGTATGGGTGAGCAGGTGGCGTGTGTTCACCCGGCCCAGAGGGTGGCCGCTCACCTCGGACCAGAAGTCACCCAGTTGCTCGTCGAGGTACAGCCTGCCGTCCTCGACGAGGGAACCGATGGACGACCACACCGCGAGGATCTCCGTGAGGCCGGCGACGTCGAAGACGGTGTCGTGCCGCATCGGTTCGCCGGGCCGGTCGGGGTCCAGGACGCCCGGGGTGCCGATGGCCATGTTTCCGGAGCGGTCGCCGACGGCCCAGACGGCGCCGGGGTAGACCTTGTCGCGGACGCCTTCGCCGATGAGTTGGCGGATGCTGTCGATGTCGAGGTCGAGGGCCATGGTCTCCCGATCTGTCCTGGGCTGTGTGGTCTCCCGCGCTGTTCGACGAGGTGGCACGCCTGCCGCCGTGGCAGTGAGCGGGTGGCGGGCGTCCCCGCCGACCGGCTGAGGGCACGCCGCCAACCGGCGGGTCTCCGTGCCGGTCGCCGGGACGACGGCTCCAGCCGGGGTACGCATCGATCGGGGCATGCGACGAGCGGAGCGCACGTGATCCGGGTACTGGTGGTCGATGACGAAGCCTTGATCCGTACGGGTTTCACGCACATTCTCGAATCGGCGAGCGACATCGAGGTCGTCGCGGCGGTATCCGGTGGCCAGGCCGTGCGCACGGTGCGGGAGTTGCGGCCGGACGTCGTCCTGCTCGACATCCGGATGCCGGACGTGGACGGGCTGACGATTCTCGCCGAGCTCCGCCGCATGCCGGAGGCTCCGGTGGTCGCCATGCTCACCACGTTCGACACCGACGAATACGTGGCGACCGCGCTGCGTTCGGGTGCCGCCGGATTCCTGCTCAAGGACACCGACCCCGAGCAGCTTCCCCACCTGGTGCGCACCCTGGCCGAGGGAGGGACCGTACTGTCGTCCAAGGTCACTCGTCTGGTGGTGGGCGGCTACCTCGACAACAGCGTGCGTGAGCCCGCCGCCGTCCGTCTCACCGCTCGGCTCAGCGAGCGCGAGCGTGCCGTGCTCGTCCTCATGGCCGAAGGACTCGCCAACAACGAGATCGGCGAACGGCTGCACCTGAGCACCGGCACCATCAAGGGCCATGTCACCAACGTGCTCGGCAAACTGCGGGTGAGCAGCCGCGTCCAGGCGGCTCTGATCGCCGAGCGCGCGGGCCTGCTCACTCCCGCCGAGGACGAGGGCGCCCGGTGAGTCCCCGACGGCCGCCGACCGTGGTCCTCGACATCGGCCTCGTCGGGATCGCGCTGACGGACGGATGGGCTCATGTCGATGTCGAGGACCGGCCGACCGCCGCCTGCGCGTTGCTCGGCGCCCTTGCCCTGATGCTGCGTCACCGACTGCCCCTGACGACCTTCGCCCTCACGCTCCCCACCGCCCTGGTCACCGACGCGGTGGTCGCCCCCATGGCCGCGCTGTACACGCTCTCCTCCCTCAACCGCCACCGTCTCCTGCTGGCCGGCTGCGCGCTGACCTACGCGATCATCGACTTCCTGCCCTGGCCGTGGTCGTCCCTGGACGCCACCGAGCTGTCCCAGACGAACAACCTGTTCCACCTCAGCTACACCCTGGCCACCGCTGCCGCTCCCGTCTTCCTGGGCCAGCTCGTCCAGGCCCGACGCGAACTGTCACTGCGGCTCGCCGACATCTCCGAGGCCCGCGAGCAGGAACGGCTGCTGACGGCCCAGAGCGTTCTGGCGAAGGAACGCGCTCAGCTTGCCCGGGAGATGCACGACGTGGTCTCCCACCAGGTCAGTCTCATCGCCGTACAGGCCGGAGCGCTCCAGGTGGGCGGCCGGGACGCCGAGACGAGACAGGCCGCGGCCACGATCCGCCGCCTGAGCGTGCAGACCCTGGAAGAACTGCGACACATGGTCGGCGTTCTGCGGGCCTCCGGCAGCAGGCCCACGGAGCTCACCCCGCAGCCTTCGCTCGCCGACCTGGAGCACCTGGTCGAGGCCAGCGGCATCGAAGCGAAGCTGGAGACCGACCTGCCCGCGGAGATTCCGCCCACGGTCCAGCGTGCCGTCTACCGCACCATCCAGGAAGCACTGACCAACGTCCGCAAACACGCCCCCGGCGCCGCCGTGACCGTCCGCATCAGGCACCGGGACGGTGCCCTGTGCGCCACCGTCACCAACACCGCCCCCACCCGACGTGCGTTCGCCCTGCCCAGCGCCCACCACGGCCTGGTCGGCCTGGCCCAGCGAGCGGAACTCCTCGGCGGCACCGTCACGTCCGGCCCCACGGCCCAAGGAGGCTACGAGCTCCGCCTCGAACTGCCCCTTGAGCGGAACCGGTGAACGCCGCTGCCGACACGACCGCCCGCCGGCCCGTCAGCCGCACACCGCGGGTCCACCCCTGCCCAGTGCCTGCCCAGTGCCTGCCCGGTCCCTGCCCGGTCCCTGTGCGTTTCCCGCTCCCCCCGAGCTCCTGCCGGTGCTCTCACCCGCACTCCGCCTGCCGCCGGACCACGGTCCGGTTCGGTACCTCGTCGGGCGGCGGGCAACGGATGACCGATGCCGGGTTCGACCGGGCTGTGGGGGCACGCCGGCCGGTCGGCCGGGTGGTTTCGGACACCTGGCGGATGGTGCGGCCGGGGGGCTTGCACCGAAGGTGGAGCACGTGAGGCACGACGTGGCGTCGGCCCGGCCGACCGAGCGACCTCCGCGTGGGTCTCACCCCGTCCAAAGCGATGCCGGGCCAAGAAGGAGGTCGGTCCCATGTCGATCCACCTGACGTTTCTGTGCGCGCCCGGCGGTGACGCCGCCCTGGATCCGCTGCTCGGCGACGCTCCCCTGAGCGAGCGCGGCCTGCGTCTGGCCGGCGCCGCGAGAGCAGTGCTCTCTCCCCACGAGTGGGCCATCCGGGCGCCCTCGACCCGTTGCTCGCAGACTGCTGACGCCATCGGTCTGGTGGCGGCGTCCGAGCCCCTACTGCGCGATCTCGACGTGGGCAGATGGCGCGGTCGGACCGTCGGCGAAGTCGCCGCAACCGATCCCGACGGGTTCAGCGCCTGGCTCACGGATCCGGATGCCGCGCCCCACGAAGGGGAGTCCGTACGCCAGCTCTGCCGCCGATCGGCGGACTGGCTGAGCAGCGTGACACCCGACACGGGCCACGCGGTGGCGATCACCGAAGCAGCCGTTGTCCGGGCCGTGCTCATTCATGCTCTGGCCCTACCGGCAAGAGCTTTCTGGCATCTCGCCGTGCCGCCCCTGAGCGCGGTCTTCCTCACCCGGCGAGGCGGCTACTGGGACGTCCAGTGCGGCTGCGTCTCGCCCCAGGAGTCCCGGCGACGGTTCCTGCCGCGGCCGGCGGCGCTCGCAGGCGCCGAGAGCGACAGGACCGTGCCGGTCCACCTGGCTGACGGGAAACGCTCGAGGCCCTTGCCGGACACCATCCTCACCGGCTGTGGGTAGGGCCCGACCAGCGCGTTCGAAGCCTCAGGTGATACCGAGCCGGAACCAGCCGGCCCAGCCGCCCGACGCGTGCCACCACGTGCTGTAGGCGGTTCCGTCCGTGCCGACCGCGAGCTCACGGCCGCCACCGCGCTGCGCCCGGCCGCGGCCCACGGGGTGCACATCTCCACGGTGTCCGTGTACGAGGGGTGGCCGCACCAGCCGCCCACCGACAGAGCTCCCCGCTCCTCGACTGCCCGGCGGACGCCGATGAGTCGTCCGGCAACAAGGAGTCCCGGGGCATCCCCGACTTCCCCGCCAACTTCAGCCTGGCGGCGGCTACGTCCAAGGACACGGCCACCACCTCACCCCGCTCGGCCTGCTGGCCTCCCCTCGCTCCTTCGGGGCCATGGGCAGCGGATCCACCCTCTGGATGGTCGATCCCGCGCGCGAGCTGGTCTTCGTCTACTTCGCCGCCGGCCTCGTGGAGGGGCTCTCGCACTTCCAGAACCTCCAGAAGCTGTGCGACCTGGCGCTCGGCAGTCGCATAGAGGCCCGTTCACACCACACATCGCAGCTGTTCGCGCGAGTGACAGCAGCGTTGTCGAACGCCGCACGTCGGCGGACTCCGCCGTCCTCCGAGCAGAACCGCGGCGCTCCGCGCGCCTCTCGGCACGATGAATGAACAGGCAGCGTCCCGCGGCGAGTTGCAGGGGACAAGCACCGCGCGTTCCGGTACGGGGCCCACGACGATCTCCGCGCAGAGGGCAGCCCGCGACGTGTCCCACCGAGGCGGGTGGGGGCCTCGCGGGTGTGGCAACACCCGCCACCTGTGGGCGGGCCGGGTGCACCGGGTGGGGCCGACGCGCGATCAGCCCTTGGCGAGTCGGTGGTGTCGTGCCGTGTGCGCTCCGGTCCGCCCGCGCCGACCATCCGGCCGGCCTCCGACGTGATCTTCCGCAGCCAGACGTGGGCGGGGTCGCGCTCGTACGACGGCCGTGGCACCGCCCGGGGGAAGCAGGCGGGCGGCGCGTTCGGGGAGCAGACCCACCCGGCCGGTGCCCGCGACGAGGCATGGCCCGGGAGGAACGTTCTCGGTGACGATCTCCACGCGCGGTTCGACGCATTCCTGCGCCGGTGGCCACGGCTCTTGTCACACGATCGGTGAACCGCCGAAAGACCTCACTCACTGCTGGCTCTTTCCAACGGAGCCCCTGAGGGGAGTTCTCCGCGAAGTACCCGTTTCCCACTGCCGTGTTGAGAGCTTCGTTGAACGCAGCCCGCTGACGTCGGGCTCTCCGAGCCGCACGGCCTTGCCGTTTCATCCGGCTGAGCCGAGCCCCAGCCCGGCATGCGCACCAGACCCGTGTCCTCACGCAGATGGCCGGACTTCCCGCATCGCAGGCAGGGCTGCTGACGGGCTCATGACCAGCAGGTTTGCAGTCGAGAAGTCAACCTGGCCTCCCCTTCAAGCAGGGCAGGCGCAAGAGACATCCCATCACGGATTGGCAACATTGATGGGATGGATCCGTCAGCAAGGCCTCGCAATGGCCCTCCACCTGGGTCATCTTGCGGCAATCTCCAGAACTTTCAACCCACCCCCTGGACATCCCGCCGAGCCCGACCTATAAACATCCCATCTCTCCGTCAGCGACACACCACTGTCGCACCGGCGTAACAACCCCGCTCCGGGACCAGCGCGAGGAAGTACCCATGGGACTCAGAACCGCACTCAGCTCCACCGCGTCCGTCGTCTGTGCACTGACGCTGCTCAGCGCGTGCAGCAGCGGCTCCGGCACGTCCGCCTCGTCGAGTGACAAGCCGCTCGTGGGCGTCGACTACCCGCGGTCGGACACCGACTTCTGGAACTCGTACATCAAGTACACGCCCGACTTCGCGAAGCAGATGGGCCTGTCCCTGAAGACCACGAACTCCCAGAACGACGTCGCCAAGCTCACCGCCAACGCCCAGACGTTCATCAGCCAAGGCGTCAAGGGCATCGCGATGGCGCCGCAGGACACCGCCGCCATCGCGCCGACCCTGGCCCAGCTCGAGGCGAAGAAGATCCCCGTCGTCACCGTCGACACCCGCCCCGACAGCGGCAAGGTGTTCATGGTGGTGCGGGCCGACAACCGCGCCTACGGCGAGAAGGCCTGCCAGTTCCTAGGCACGAAGCTCGGTGGCAAGGGCAAGGTCGTCATGCTGGAGGGCGGCCTCGACTCGATCAACGGCCGTGACCGCACCGAGGCGTTCAACGACTGCATGAAGAAGAACTACCCCGGCATCAAGGTGTTCGGCGAGGCGACCAACTGGGACGGCGCGGTCGCCGCGCAGAAGCTCCAGACGGACCTGACCGCCCACCCGGACATCAAGGGCGTCTACATGGAGTCCAGCTTCGCCCTGCCCGGCACCCTGCAGGTACTCAAGCAGAAGGGCCTGCTGGTGGATCCGAAGGACAAGAAGCACGTCTTCATCGTGTCCAACGACGGCATCCCCGAGGAGCTCAAGGACATCGCCGCCGGCAAGATCGACGCCACCGTCTCCCAGCCCGCCGACCTGTACGCCAAGTACGCCCTGTACTACCTCAAGGCCGCGATCGACGGGAAGACGTTCAAGCCGGGCAAGACCGACCACGACAGCACGATCATCCAGGTCCGTGACGGTCTGCTGGAGGACCAGCTCTCCGCACCCCTGGTCACCTCCGACGGCGCCAGCTACGGCGGCGTTGCCAGCCTCAAGAGCGACGACACCTCGCTGTGGGGCAACCACCTCGGCTGACCCGCCCCCTCAGGCACCCAACGGCTATCCAGAACAAGGCGGTTGAGATGAGCGACGGGGAGCGTACTGTCACCCCCGCGCCCGCCCCGGCGGACGACGGGCGGGCCCCCGCAGCCCCGCCCGTCGTCGAGGCGACGGGCATAGTCAAACGATTCGGTCCCACGGTGGCCCTCAACGGCGCCCGGATCACCATCAGGCCCGGCAAGACCCACGCACTCGTCGGCCGCAACGGCGCCGGCAAGTCGACCCTCGTGTCCGTCCTGACGGGCCTGCACTCCCCCGACGAGGGAACGGTCACCTTCGGCGGCGACCCCGCACCACGACTTGGCGACCGCGACGCCTGGCGACAGCGCGTGGCCTGCGTCTACCAGAAGTCGACGATCATCCCCGCGCTGACCGTCGCCGAGAACCTCTTCCTGAACCGGCACCACCACGGCCCCCACCGGCTCATCAGCTGGACCGGCGTACGCCGACGGGCCAAGGAGCTGCTGTCGACCTGGTCGGTGGACGTCGACCCGCAGACCCCGGCCGGCGATCTCAGCGTCGAACAGCGGCAGTTCGTCGAGATCGCCCGGGCACTGTCCTTCGGTGCCCGGTTCATCATCCTCGACGAGCCCACCGCACAGCTCGACGCGGCGGCGATCAACCGGCTGTTCGACCGCATCCGCGACCTGCAACGCCAAGGTGTGACCTTCCTGTTCATCAGCCACCACCTGCAGGAGGTCTACGAGATCTGCGACGTGGTGACGGTGTTCCGCGACGCCCGGCACATCGTGACCGCCCCGGTCGCCGACCTGCCCCGCACCGAACTGGTCGCCGCCATGACCGGCGAGGCCGCCGCCGACCGGCGGCAGGAACGCTCCACCACCCTGGACGACAGCACCGCACCCGCGCTGTCCGTGCACACGTTGGGCAGCGACGACACCTACACCGACGTCACCTTCCAGGTGGGCGCCGGCGAGATCGTCGGCCTCGCGGGCGCCGCCGCCAGCGGACGGACGGAGGTCGCCGAGACCGTCGTAGGACTGCGCGCCGCGGCGACCGGGGACCTGGAGATCGCCGGGCGTCGGCCCCGGCCGGGCAGCGTGCCCGACGCGCTCGCGGCCGGCGCCGGGTTCGTCCCGCAGGACCGGCACCACCAGGGTTTCGTGCCCGACATGTCGATCGCCGACAACGCGACCCTGTCCGTGCCGAAGCGGCTCGGGAAGAACGGCTTCCTCAGCCGCGGCCGACGCGACCGGCTCGCCGAGGGCATGATCGAGAACCTGGCCATCAAGACCCCCGGCCCCGACCTGCCCGTCTCCGCCCTGTCCGGCGGCAACCAGCAGAAGGTCGTCATGGCCCGCGCCCTCGCCGACGACCCCCGCCTGCTGGTCCTGATCAACCCGACCGCCGGCGTGGACGTGCGCTCCAAGGAGTTCCTCCTCGGCAAGGTCGAGGAGACCGCCGAGTCCGGCGCCGGAGTGCTCATCGCCTCCGACGAACTCGACGACCTGCGCATGTGCGACCGGGTCCTGGTGATGTTCCAGGGCCGGGTCACGACAGAGATAGCCCGCGGCTGGCACGACCACGACCTCGTGGCCGCGATGGAAGGAGTGGACCTCAATGCCTGAAACCGTCCTCGCGGACGCCGCCGCCCAGGCCGTGGAACCCAAGCAGAAGCGCATCGCGCTGCTCGGCGGCCGGATCCCCCTGGCCCGGCTGCGCGACCTGGCGCTCGTCCCGGCGATCGTCGTCATCGCGATCGTCGGCCAGATCGTCAACCCGGTCTTCCTGCAGGCCGACAACCTCATCAACGTCCTGCAGACCATGTCGGAGATGGCCCTGCTGGTCCTCGCCCAGACGATGATCCTGATCGTCAAGAAGATGGACCTCTCCCTGGAGTCCACGATGGGCCTGGCGCCCGGCGTCGCGGCCTGGCTGGTCGTCCCGGCCGGCGCCGGACACGGACTCGGGCTGCTCCCCGGTGCCTGGGCCATCCCCGTCACGCTCGCCACAGGTCTGCTGATCGGCGTGATCAACTCGCTGCTGATCATCCGCTTCGGTCTCAACGGCTTCATCGTCACGCTCGGCATGCTGATCGTGCTGCGCGGCGTCCTCACCGGCATCTCCGGCGGCCAGACCTTCTTCCAGCTGCCACAGTCGATGCTCTACCCCGGCACCGCCGAATGGTTCGGCATGCCCGCCTCCATCTGGATCTGCCTGGCCCTGTTCGCGATCGCGATCGTGGTGCTCGGCTGGACCAGCTTCGGCCGCTCCCTGTACGCCATCGGCGGCAACGTCGACGCCGCGAAGGCGGCCGGCATCCGCACCGACCGGGTGTTGTGGATCGTCATCGTCACCGGCAGCCTGCTCGCCGCCCTCGCCGGACTGATGCTCTCCGGACGCCTGGCCTCGGTCGCCTCCGCGCAGGGCAACGGCTACATCTTCACCGTCTTCGCCGCCGCCGTCATCGGAGGCATCAGCCTCAACGGCGGCAAGGGCACCATGTTCGGGGCGTTCTGCGGCATCCTGCTGCTCTTCATGATCCAGAACGTGCTCACGCTGGCGGGTGTCCCCGCCCAGTGGATCGGCGCCCTCAACGGCCTGATCATCCTGGTCGCCCTCGCCATCTCCCGCATCACCGGCGGCAAGGTCCAGGAGTGACCCGGGCGGCCCCACCGGCCGCCCGACCTCCGCCGCGTTCACGTCTCGTCGCAAGGGGACCCATCTCCCTTGCCCCTTACAGGAGTTGCCGCCATGTCCTCCCCCGTGCCCGCATCCCCCCGCATCATCGCCCTGGACGTCCTGGACGTGCGGTTCCCGACCTCCGAACACCTCGACGGCTCGGACGCCATGAACCCCGAGCCCGACTACTCCGCCGCCTACGTGGTCCTGCGCACCGATGCGGGCGACGGGCTGGAGGGCCACGCCCTGGCCTTCACCACCGGACGCGGCAACGACGCCCAGGCCGCCGCCATCGCCACCCTTGCCCCGCACGTGGTCGGCCTCTCGGTCGAGGAAGTCTGCGCTGACCTCGGCGCCTTCTCCCGTTCCCTCGTGCACGACCCCCAACTGCGCTGGCTGGGACCGGAGAAGGGCGCCATCCACATGGCGACCGGCGCCGTCGTCAACGCGGCCTGGGACCTCGCGGCCAAGCGTGCGGGCAAGCCGGTGTGGCGCCTCCTCGGCGAGATGTCGCCGGAGGAGCTGGTCGCGCAGGTCGACTTCCGCTGGCTGTCCGACGCCCTCACCCCCGAGGAGGCACTGGAGATCCTGCGCCGCGCCGAACCCGGCCGCAAGGAGCGCATCGCCCACGTGCTGGAGCGCGGCTATCCCGCCTACACCACCACTCCCGGCTGGCTCGGCTACTCCGACGAGAAGCTGGCCCGCCTCGCCCGCGAGGCCGTCGCGGACGGCTTCACCCAGATCAAGCTGAAGGTCGGTGCCGACCTGCAGGACGACATACGGCGCCTGCGCACCGCCCGCGAGACGGTCGGCCCGGACATCCGCATCGCCGTCGACGCCAACCAGAGATGGGACGTCCAGCCCGCCATCGACTGGATGCGGGCCCTGGCCCCCTACGACCCGTACTGGATCGAGGAGCCCACCTCCCCCGACGACATCCTCGGCCACGCCGCAATCCGCAAGGCACTCAGCCCCATCAAGGTCGCCACCGGCGAACACATCGCCAACCGCGTGGTGTTCAAGCAACTGCTGCAGGCCGGCGCGGTCGACATCGTGCAGATCGACTCCGCCCGCGTCGGCGGCGTCAACGAGAACATCGCCATCCTCCTGCTCGCCGCCAAGTTCGGCGTGCCGGTCTGCCCGCACGCCGGCGGCGTCGGCCTGTGCGAGATGGTGCAGCACCTGTCGATGTTCGACTACGTCGCCGTCTCCAGCAGCACCGAGGACCGGGTCATCGAGTACGTCGACCACCTGCACGAGCACTTCGTCGACCCGGTCCGCGTCGTCGACGGCCACTACCTCGCCCCGACGCTGCCCGGGCTGAGCGCGCAGATGTATCCCGCCTCGCTCAAGGAGTACAGCTACCCCGACGGCCCGGTCTGGTCCGCCCGTGTCTGAACTCCTCTCCCTGGTCGACGCCCACCACCATGTGTGGGACCTGGACCACCGCCCCCAGCCCTGGCTCGACGAACCCGGCCACGAGCCGATCCGCCGCAGCCACGGCATCGAGGACCTGCGACGGGCCGCCGACCGGTCCCTCGCGGGGCGGAGGCTGACCAGCACGGTGGTGGTGCAGTGCGTCGCCTCGGTGGCGGAGACGGCGGAACTGCTCGACCTCGCCGACCAGGACTCGCTGGTCGGCGCGGTGGTCGGCTGGGCGGACCTGACCTCCCCCGCGATCGGCGACGTACTCGACGAACTGCGTTCCGCGCCCGGGGGCGGGTACCTGCGAGCCCTGCGTCACCTCGTCCAGGGCGAGTCCGACCCTGAGTGGCTGCAACAGCCGTCCGTCGAGCGGGGCCTGCGCGCCGTACAGGAGCGGGACCTCGGCTACGACGTGCTCATCCGCAGCCACCAGTTCCCCCAGGCGATCCGTCTCGCCCAGCGCTTCCCGGACCTGCCCCTCGTCCTGGACCACGCGGGCAAACCACCCATCGGACAGCACACGCTCGCCGACTGGATGCGCAAGGTGCGCGCACTGGCGGGCTGTCCCCAGGTGCGCTGCAAGGTCTCCGGACTGATCACCGAGGCCGACCATGACACGTGGACCCTCGACGACATCCGCCCGGTCTGGGACACCCTGCTGGCCGCCTTCGGCCCCGAGCGGCTGATGTTCGGCTCCGACTGGCCCGTCTGCGTCCTCGCCGGAGGCTGGGCCCGCTGGGCCGAAACGGTCGAACACCTGCTGGGTTACTGCTCCCCGCACGAGAGGCAGGCGGTGCTATGCGACACGGCGACCGCCTTCTACCGGCTGTCCGACCACGAGAACGACTAGTAACGACAAGTAAGGAGAGGACTGCGTGCTGCTGACCGAACTGCTGCACCCCGGCATCCTCGAAGCGCTCGCCGGAGCCGGGCACGGCGCCCGTGTCCTGCTCGCCGACGGCCACTACCCCGCCAGCACCGCGGTCGGCGAACGGGCCAGAACCGTCCACCTCAACCTGGCACCCGGCACCCTCGACGTCACCACCGTCCTGGACGTGCTGCTGCGCGCCCTGCCCGTGGAGTCGGCGCAGGTGATGGTGGAGCCCGAGAGCGAGCCGGAGCCACCGGCCATCGCCGAGTACCGCTCCAGACTGGCGCCGGTCCCGGTCGACACGCTCGGCCGCTTCGAGTTCTACGACGCCGCCCGCTCCCCCGACCTGGCACTCGCCGTCGTCACCGGTGACACCCGTACCTACGCCAACCTGCTGCTGACCATCGGTGTCCGCGCGGAAGGGACCCTGACCCCACGATGACTCTCGCCGTCCGTTACACCTCGGCCCGCACGCTGGACACCGCGCCCGCCGCCGACTCGGAGCCCGGCCCCGGCGAGGTGGAACTCGCCCCCGCCTACGTCGGCATCTGCGGCACCGACCTGCACATCTTCCACGGCGACATGGACGCCCGGGTCGCCGCGCCCGCCGTACTGGGACACGAGATGGCGGGCCGGATCGTCCGCGTCGGGCCCGGCGTCGAGGACTGGCGGCCCGGGGACGCGGTCACCGTCATGCCGCTGCGCTGGGACGGCACCTGCCCCGCCTGCCGCGCCGGTCACCAACACATCTGCCAGCACCTGGACTTCATCGGCATCGATTCCCCCGGCGCCATGCAGCAGCGCTGGACGGTGCCCTCCTCCACCCTCATACGGCTGCCCGAGACCCTCCCGCTGGACCAGGCCGCTCTCGTCGAGCCGACCGCGGTCGCGGTGCACGACGTGGGCCGGGCGGCGGTGAAGGACGGCGAGAAGGTCGTCGTGGTCGGCGGCGGACCCGTCGGCATCCTCATCGCCCTGGTCGCACGCGCCGCCGGGGCCGAGGTGCGCGTGGTCGAAGTCAACGCCCACCGCAGGCTGCTCGCCGAGGAGTTGGGCCTGAGCACGTGGGACCCGGCCGCCGCCGACATCACCGAACTCGTCCAGCGGTGGACGGACGAGGCCGGCGCGGACGTCGCCTTCGAGGTCTCCGGCGCTGCGGCAGGCGTCGAGACCGCGGTCGAAGCACTCGGTGTGCGCGGCCGGTTGTGCCTGGTCGCCATCCACCCACGGCCCCGCGAGATCAACCTGCACCGTTTCTTCTGGCGCGAACTCACCCTCGTCGGCGCTCGGTTGTACGACCGCGGCGACTTCGAGCGGGCCGTCGCCCTGGTCGCCGACGGCACCGTCCCCGCCCAGCGGCTGATCACCAAGATCGTGCCACTGACCGAGGCACCGGCCGCCTTCGAGGCGCTGGAGAGCGGCGGAGACGTGATGAAGATCCTCGTGGACTGCACCGACGGCACCCAGGGAGCCGCGGTATGAGCGCCTTCGACCTCACCGGAAAGCTCGCCGTCGTCACCGGCGCCCGCCGCGGCATCGGCCGGGCGATGGCCCGCGCGCTGGCTCAGGCCGGCGCGGACGTGATCGGCGTCAGCGCCAATCTCGAGGAGTCCGGCAGTCAGGTGGAGAAGGACGTCCTCGCCGCCGGGCGCTCGTTCGAGGCGATCCGCACCGACTTCGCCGACCCCGACGCCGTACGGGCCCTGGGCGCGGGCCTCGCCCGGCGCGAACGCCCGGTGGACATCCTCGTCAACAACGCGGGCACCATCCGCCGCACCCCCGCCGCCCAACACGGCGATGCGGACTGGGAGTTGGTGCTGCAGGTCAATCTCAGCGCCCAGTTCGCGCTCACCCGGGCCGTGGGCGCCACGATGGTGGCCCGCGGACACGGCAAGGTCGTGTTCACCGCCTCCCTGCTCAGCTACCAGGGCGGTATCAACGTCCCCGGCTACACCGCCGCCAAGCACGGCATCGCCGGACTGACCAAGGCACTGGCCAACGAGTGGGCGCCGCACGGAGTCAACGTCAACGCCATCGCCCCCGGCTACATCGCCACCGACAACACCCAGGCCCTCCAGGACGACCCGGCCCGCAGCAAGGCCATCCTGGAGCGCATTCCCGCCGGACGCTGGGGCACCGCCGACGACCTCGCCGGCGCCACCGTCTTCCTCGCCTCCCCCGCCTCCGACTACATCCACGGCACCACCCTGCCCGTCGACGGCGGATGGCTCGGCCGATGACCGCCGACCTGGCCGCGGTACTGGCGGGGTCGCGCCTGCTGCCCGTGCTCACCGTGCCGTCCGTCGCGAGTGCCGGCCCCCTGGCCGACGCGCTCGCTTCGGGCGGCGCCCGCTGTGCGGAGGTCACCTTCCGCACGCCGGATGCCGAGCGGGTCGTCAAGGCGATGGCGGCGCACGGCGCTCTGACCGTCGGCGCCGGCACCGTGCTCACCGCCGAGCAGGCGGAGCGGGCCGTGGCGGCCGGGGCCCGCTTCCTCGTCTCGCCCGGCTTCGACGACGAAGTCATCGACGCAGCACGCGAGTTGGGGGTACCGGTCGCGCCGGGGGTGGCGACGGCGAGCGAGTTGATGCGCGCGTTGAAGGCGGGCGTCGACACGGTCAAACTGTTCCCCGCCGAACCGCTCGGCGGCACCGGGATGCTCCGCGCGCTCGCGGCTCCCTTCCCAGGCGCGCGCTTCGTCCCGACCGGCGGCATCGGCCCCGACCAGCTGCCCGCCTACCTCACCCACCCCTCGGTGCTCGCCGTGGGCGGAAGCTGGATCGCCACCCCCGGCCACCTCGAACGCGGCGACTACGACGAGATCCGCCGGCTGACCGCCGAGGCAGTGGAGAGGACGGCACCGTGACCGACGTGATCGCCCTGGGCGAGGTGATGCTGCGCTTCGACCCCGGCGAGGGCCGGATCCGCACCGCCCGCACCTTCCAGGTCTGGGAGGGCGGCGGCGAGTACAACGTCGTACGCGGTCTGCGCCGCTGCTTCGGTCTGCGCACCGCCGTGGTCACCGCCCTGGCGGACAACGCGGTCGGCCGGCTCGTGGAGGATCTCGTCCTCCAGGGCGGCGTCGACACTTCGCACATCCGCTGGGTCGCGGCGGACGGCATGGGACGCACGGCCCGCAACGGCCTGAACTTCGTCGAGCGCGGCTTCGGCATCCGCGGCGCGCTGGGTGTCAGCGACCGCGCGAACACCGCCGTCTCCCAGTTGCGCAAGGGGGACGTCGACTGGGACGCGGTGTTCTCGGCCGCGGTGCGCTGGTTCCACACGGGCGGGATCTTCGCCGGCCTGTCCGACACCACCGTCGACGTGGCCGACGAGGCGATGGCGGCCGCACGCCGGCACGGCGTCATCGTCTCCTACGACCCCAACTACCGGCCCAGCCTCTGGGACGGCCGGGGCGGCGCCGAGCGCGCCCGCGAGACCGACCTGCGCCTGGCCCGGCACGCCGACGTCGTCGTGGGCGCGCTCGGACTCACGGGCCCGCATCCGGGCGCCGTGCGGCTCACCGACGACGAGGTACCCGACGCTCTCGCCTCGGTCGCCTCCCAGCTGCCACAGGCGACGGTGCTGGCGACGACCCTTCGCGAGGTGCCCTCTGCCGGGGTCAACGACTGGTCCGCGCTCGCCTGGTCATCCGAGACCGGCCTGGTGAGCGGCCCCCGTATGCCCGGTCTGCACGTCCTGGACCGCATCGGCTCCGGCGACGGCTTCGCCGCGGGCCTCATCTACGGGCTGCTCACCGGCGCCGGACTGGAGCGCGCCCTCGCCTACGGCACCGCCCACGGCGCCCTCACCATGACCACGCCCGGTGACGTCTCCATGGCCACCCTTGCCGAGGTCGAGGCGCTCCTCGCGGGCGCCACGGCACACGTACGACGCTGAACGACCCTTTCAGGAGAACCCCTTGCGCCGCCGTAAGATCCGCAACACCGCCGTCGAGCTCACCGAGCTCGGCTTCGGTGCCTCCGTCATCGGCAACCTCTACCGCACCACCACCGCCGAGGACGCAGCAGCCGCCCTCGACACCGCCTGGGAC